>JAIYAA010000267.1 GCA_027489295.1 Sphingomonadales bacterium
GCGGCAGCGCGGTGGCGGTCGATCCGTCGCTCGCCGATGCGATCCTTGAGGCCTGGTACCCCGGCGAAGAGGGCGGCACGGCGATTGCCGAGACGCTGGCAGGCAGGAACAATCCCTCGGGCCGCCTGCCGCTGACCTTCTATGCCTCGACCGACGATCTTCCGGCGTTCGTCGACTATGGCATGAAGGAGCGTACCTACCGCTTCTTCACGGGCAAGCCGCTTTGGGGCTTCGGCCATGGCCTCAGCTATACGCGCTTCGCCTATAGCGACGTGGCGGTGAAGGCGGCAGGCATCGGCCAGCCGGTACAGGTCAACGCCAAACTCACCAATGCGGGCAACCGCAGCGGTGAGCAGGTCACGCAAATCTACGTCGTGACACCCGACGCCGGCAAACCAGGCGGCTTCACCACGCCAGTGCTTCAGCGCCAACTGGCCGGCTTTCGGCGCACGGCGTTGGCACCGGGCAACTCGGCCAGTCTCTCGTTCAAGCTCGATCCGCGCGGCATCAGCAGCGTCTCGCGCGACGGCACCCGCCGGGTGCTGCCGGGCACCTATCGCGTCTGGATCGGCGGAGGCCAGCCCGGCGATGGGCCGGGACAATGGGCCGAATTCACGCTCCATGGTCCCGCACAGGAGTTGCCGAAATGATCGACCGCCGCACCCTGCTCGGCTCCGGACTGGCATGGGCCGCCACGCCGGCTTTGGCCGGCACGACGCCCGACTTCACCAGCAAGCGCCCCGCCCCCGCCGACCGTCGCTTCGTCAGCAAGGCGGTAGAGCGTGAGATCGCTCGCGTTTCCCGCCAGATCGCCGATCCCAAGCTGCGCTGGATGTTCGGCAATTGCTATCCCAACACGCTCGACACCACCGTGAAAATGGGTGTGGCGGACGGGAAACCGGATGCGTTCGTCATCACGGGCGATATCGACGCGCTCTGGTTACGCGACAGCTCAGCGCAGGTGCGGCCCTATCTGCATCTCGCCAAGAACGATGCCGATCTGCGCCGGCTGTATCACGGCCTGATCGCACGGCAGGCGCGCTGCATCCTGCTCGATCCCTACGCCAACGCCTTTCTCGAGGATCCGAACGCCCGCACCAAGCTGAGCTGGGCGCTGGCGGACAAGACCGACATGAAACCGGGCGTTGCTGAACGCAAGTGGGAGATCGACAGCCTCTGCTATCCCATTCGATTGGCACATGATTATTGGAAGGCGACCGGCGACGTAACACCGTTCGACGCGCAGTGGGCGGACTCTGCCCGTGCCATCCTGCGCACCTTCCGCGAGCAACAGCGCAAGCACGGCCCCGGCCCCTATCGCTTCCTGCGCAGCAGCGATCGACCTACCGAAACGCTGATGCTCGACGGCTATGGCGCGCCGACCCGGCCCGTCGGGCTCATCCACTCCGGATTCCGCCCCTCGGATGACGCCTGCGTTTATCCCTTTCTTATTCCAGCGAATTACTTTGCGGTAACGGCACTTCGTGAGCTTGCGGCACTCGCAATGGCAGCCCGCAACGATGCTGCACTTGCGAACGAAGCGATGTCACTAGCCGGTGAGATCGCAGCGGCACTGCGTGAATATGGCACGATGCGGCTGCGCGACGGGCGCGAGGTGATTGCCTATGAGGTCGATGGGTTCGGCAACGCGATATTCATGGACGACGCGAATGTACCGTCGCTTTCCAGCCTCGCCTATCTGCGCTGCTTCGACCGGAACGACCCATTGTGGCAGCGTACGGCTGTTGCTGCGTGGAGCGATGCCAACCCCTATTGGTCCAGCGGCAAGGTGGTCGAGGGCATTGGCGGTCCACATGTCGGCCTCGGGCACATATGGCCGATGTCGTTGATCATGCGCGCTTTTTCACAGGATCACGATCCGCGAATGCTTCGCAATATCCTGCGAATGCTTAGCAATAGCGACGCGAACACCGGCTTCATCCACGAGGCTGTCGACCAGGATAACCCCGCAACGTTCACCCGCGACTGGTTCGCCTGGGCCAACGGCCTGTTCGGCGAGCTGCTCGTCCACTTGGCCGCCACGCAACCCAAACTCCTCGAGGAGATGCTGTGATGCTCACCCGTCGCCGCTTGCTCGGCTCCAGCGCCATCGGTCTCGCCGCCATCGGAATGCCCCGCGCAGCTGCTGCTCAGGCACCTCGCCGCACTGAACCAAATCTATTTATCGGCACCGGCGGTACCGGCCACACCTATCCAGGCGCATCGTTACCCTTTGGCATGGTGCAACTCAGCCCCGACACCGGCGTCGAGCGCTGGGAAACCTGCTCGGGCTATTATCACAGCGACGGCTCGATCCTCGGCTTCTCGCACACCCACCTGTCCGGCACCGGCATCGGCGACATGCTCGATCTGCTCGTTGTCCCCGGGCGGGGACCGATCGTTCTGCAGCCAGGCACGCGTGAAAAGCCCGAAAGCGGCTACCGCCAGCGCTATCACGACGAGCATGCAGAACCGGGCTATTACAGCGTTTCGCTTGCCAACGGTGTCCGGGCGGAACTCAGCGTCACGGAGCGAACTGGTTGGCATCGCTACACATTTCCCG
Organism: Sphingomonadales bacterium; assembly: GCA_027489295.1. The sequence continues at coordinate 2,564 of JAIYAA010000267.1, forward strand.
CCGGCGCCGGGCATATCCTGCTGGACCTGTCGCACTTGGTGCTCGATAGCTCCGACAGTCCGCCGCTGATCGCCGATGCGGCAATCGACCTGGCGCCCGACGGCACGATCACCGGCCAGCGACAAGTTTTCCGCTGGGCGAAGGGCCGCAAGATCTTCTTCGCGCTCCAGCTATCGCGGCAGCCCGACCGCATCACCTTCTTCGCCGATGACGATGCCGAGCAGCCCGCTGGCAGCCGCAAGGTCACCGGACGGCGACTGAAGGCCGTGCTGCACTATGACGACGCCGGGAAGGCCCCGATTCTCGTGCGATGCGGCCTTTCCGCGGTCGATATGGCGGGCGCGCGCGCCAATTTGGTCACCGAAGCGAGACATTGGGACTTCGATTCAATCCGCCGCGAAGCCACCGCACGGTGGCATCCCGCGCTCGATGCGGTACGCGTCGAGGGCGGCACCCCGGACCAGCGCACCATCCTGAGCACCGCGCTTTACCACGCCCAGCTCGCGCCCACGCTCTTTTCGGACGTGGATGGCCGGTATGTCGGCATGGACGGGCAGATCCACACCGTGCCCAGGGGCGGCGCGGCGTATAGCACCTACTCGCTGTGGGACACGTATCGCGCGCTGCACCCGCTGCTGACCCTGATCGCGCCCGATCAGGTGAAGTCGCTGGTCGATGACCTGATCCGCCAGACCGCGCAATCGCCCTATGGCCCACTCGTCTGGCCGCTGCAGGGCAAGGAAACCGGCACGATGATCGGCTGGCACGGCGTGGTGCCGCTCGCAGAGGCGCAGGCCAAGGGCATTCCGGCGGACTATGCCGCGGCCTGGCCGGCGATCCGCCGCCGCAGCTTCGATTTCGCCGCGAAGGACCTCGACAACAGCAAGGGCCGCGATCTCTACGACCGCCTGGGCTATGTCCCGGCCGACAAATGGTGGGAAAGCGTCAGCCGCACGCAGGAATATGCCTATGACGACTGGGCATCCGCGCACCTCGCCGCGGCGATCGGCGAACAGGCCGACGCAGCGCGGCTTGCCCAGCGTTCGGGCAACTGGCGCAACGTGATCGACGGCAGCATCGGCTTTGCGCGTCCGCGATTTGCCGATGGCAGCTGGTGGACGCCCTATGATCCGGTCCAGCTCGGCCATATGCCCAAGCCCTGGTGGCGCGACTATACCGAGGCGAATGGCTGGCAGGCGACCTTCCTCAACCAGCACGACGTCCACGGCCTGATCGCGCATATGGGGGGCGACGCCAGGTTCGAGGCGAAGCTCGACGCGCTGTTCAACGCGCCTTCCACCCTGCCCGACAATGCGCCGCCCGATATCTCGGGGCTGGTGGGTCAGTACGCGCACGGCAATGAGCCGGACCAGCATGCCGCCTATCTGTACGCCTATTGCGGCGCGCCGTGGAAAACGCAGGCAATGGTCCGCCGGCTGTGCACGGAGATGTACAAGAACGATCCCGACGGCATCATCGGCAACGACGATTGCGGCCAGATGAGCGCCTGGTTCGTCTTCTCCGCGCTTGGCTTCTACCCTGTCGATCCCGTGGCGGCGGTGTACGTCTTCGGCTCGCCGCTGTTCGAGCGCGCCGAAGTGACGGTGGGTAATGGCAAGCGGCTCGTGGTCGAGGCGCCGGGCAACCGCGCCGACACGCCCTATATCGCCGCCGTCACCTGGAACGGCCGCCCCTGGACCAAAAGCTGGATCGCGCACGCCGATCTGGTGAAGGGCGGAACGCTGCGCTTTACCATGTCGGCTACCCCCAACCCCGCCTTCGGACGCGCGCCGGCCGATCGTCCGCCGTCCAACGGCCGCACGCCCGGCTGATGCTGCTCGCCGCCGCGCTTCTCGCCTCGACGCCCTGCGTCGCCGCCGGCGCAGGAGGCGCGGTCGCCGCCGATCTGCTGCGCGCCCGACTGGCAGAGCGCCACGCACCCTGCGCACGGGTACTGCTCGCGCCGCTGGGTGCGGTGGAAATCACCCTGCCCGCGGCGCAGCGGCGGGCGTGGCGCAAGGTTGCGCCGCATCGCCTCCCGCGGGAGGGCTTCGCGGTTCGGCGCGTGGGCTGCACGCTGGTGATCACTGCGCGCGGCACGCGCGGGCTGGTCTATGGCGCCGGCTGGTATCTGCGCGCCGGCACGCGGCCACTGCGCTACGACAGCGCGCCGGCCCGTCCCGTACGCCTCACCCAGATCGGCTACCGCGCCAAGAACAACAGCTACGACGCCTGGACACTGGCGATGTTCAGGCGTCGCATCGAAGACTTCGCCTTGTGGGGCGCAAGCGGTGTGCAGGTGATCGCGCCAGTGTCCGACGACGATGCCACCAGTCCGCTTTTCCCTGCCCCGCCGATCGAGACGCTGCGCGGCATCGGCGAGATCACGCACCGGCTGGGGCTGGACTTCGCGCTCTATTATCCCAACCTGCACGACTATGTGTCGCAAGCCGAGCGCGACGCGGAGCTTGGCCGCTTCCGCACGCTGCTGGAACAGCTGCCGCAAGTTGACGCGCTCTATGTCCCCGGCGGTGATCCCGGCCATGCCGCGCCTGACCGGCTGTTCCCGCTCGTGGCCGGCGAAGCCGCCGCCCTGCGCGCGCGCAATCCCGCCGCCGGCGTGTGGATTTCGACCCAGGGCTTCGACGCGGCCGGGCTCGACGCCTTCTACGCCCAGCTTGCCCGCCGCCCGTCCTGGCTGACCGGCATCTTCGCCGGGCCGCAGACCCGCGATCCGGTCGCCGTGCAGCGCCGCCACCTGCCGCAAGGATACCGGCTGCTGCTCTATCCCGACATCGCCCATACCATGCACGCGCAGGTGCCGGTCGATCGATGGTCGCCGGCCTTCGCGCTGACCGAGGGCCGCGAGCCGATCAATCCGCGGCCGCGCGCGATGACGGCGCTGTTCCGGCACCTCGATCCCGGCAGCAGCGGCTTCGTCACCTATTCCGAGGGCGTGAACGACGATGCCAACCAGTTTCTGTGGTTTCGCCTCGGCTGGGATCCCAAAACGACGGCGCAGGACTTCGCGCGGGCATATGCGCGCGTTTTCGTTGGCGATCCCGCGGCTGCCCAGGCGCTGCTCGCGCTCGAATCCAATTGGATCGGCGACCCTTCCCGCAACGCCGGTATCGATGCGACGCTTGCGAAGGTCGACGGCCTCAAGCCCGCGCTTTGGGCGGATTGGCGGATCGACGCGCTGCGCTACCGCGCCGTGTACGACGCAATTGTCCGCCATCGCCTGATCGCTGCCCGCGCCCGCGAGGCGGCTGCGTTCGCCTCGACCGACGCCGCGACGGCACGCGCCCGGTTGGCGCAGCCCGATCCCGCCCCGGTGCCGGCCCTGCGCACGCGCCTGTTCGCGCTGGCAGACCGGCTCTGGCAGGGTGCGCGGCTGCAGCTCAGCGTGCGATTGTACGGCGCCACTGCCATCGAGCGGGGCGCCAACCTCGATCGTGTCGATGTCGATCTCAATGATCGCGTCTGGATCGAGCGCCAGCTCGCCACCCGCACCCCCGCGGACCTCGCGGACCATGCCCGCGCGCGAGACGGTGCGCTGTACGATGATCTCGGCGATGCCTGGCGCGCCCCGCATCTGGTGCGCGGCAGCAGCCCGCTCGCCGATCCGCTGCGTTTCCACGGTGCGGTGGAGGGCATTGCCGATCGCACGCCGAACGACGGCTGGCGCATGTCGTGGATCAGCTATGCCGAGAGCCTCTTCGATGCGCCCCTGCGGCTCCATTATACCGGCCTCGACCCGAAGCGGCGGTACCGCCTGATCGCCACCTATGCCGGCGAGGACTATTGGCTGCCGATGCGGCTCGTCGCCAATGGCAGCATCGAGCTGCATCCGCCGCTCGACCGCACGACCAATCCGATGACGGTCGAACTCCCCATCCCCGTCGCTGCCACCCGCAAGGGCACGCTCGATCTCGCCTGGACGCGCCCGGCCGGAATGGGCGGGAGCGGCCGAGGCCATCAGGTCGCCGAGACTTGGCTAATCCCCGAACCCCTCTCCGGAGAACGCAAATGACCACCCTCTCCCGCCGCGCGCTGGTCGCCGCCGGAATCGCCAGCCCAGCACTCGCCCATGCCGCGACCGGCGCAGCGTCCATCACGTCCGCCCTCAAGCCCTACGGCGCTACGCCGAGCCCGCGCCAGTGGAAGTGGCACCAGCGCGAGCAATATGCCTTCATCCATTTCTCGATGAACACCTTCACCGACAAGGAATGGGGCTATGGCGACGAGGACCCCAAGACCTTCAACCCCAGCGACTTCAACGCCGACCAGATCGTCGCGGCGGCCAAGGCGGGCGGGCTGACGGGGCTGATCCTGGTCTGCAAGCACCATGACGGCTTCTGCCTCTGGCCGACCACGCTCACCGAGCATTGCATTCGCAACAGCCCGTACCAGAACGGCAAGGGCGACCTCGTCCGCGAGATGTCGGACGCGTGCAAGCGCGCCGGCCTGCCCTTCGGCGTTTATCTTTCGCCTTGGGACCGCAACCACCCCGACTACGGCCGCCCCGGCTACATCACCTATTACCGCGCGCAGCTGACCGAGCTATGCACCCGCTACGGCAAGCTGTTCGAGGTTTGGTTCGACGGCGCCAATGGCGGCGACGGCTATTATGGCGGCGCGCGCGAGACACGGAAGATCGATGCCCCCGCCTATTACAACTGGCCGTCGATCGTGGCGCTGGTCCACAAGCTCCAGCCGGATGCGTGCACCTTCGATCCGCTCGGCGCCGATATCCGCTGGGTCGGCAACGAAGACGGCGTGGCGGGCGATCCCTGCTGGCCGACCATGCCCAACCACCCCTATGTCCAGAGCGAGGGCAATTCCGGCGTGCGCGGCGGCGCGCTCTGGTGGCCGGCCGAGACCGATGTCTCGATCCGCCCGGGCTGGTTCTATCATGCCGATGAGGATTCGCGGGTGAAGAGCCCGGAACGACTGGTGCAGCTTTATGACGAGTCCGTCGGCCGTGGGACCAATCTGAACCTCAATCTGCCGCCGGACCGGCGTGGTCGCATCGCAGACCAGGACGTGAAGATCCTAAAGAGCTTCGGCGACGCGATCCGCGCGACCTTCGCGCAGGATCTGGCGAAGGGGGCGGTCGCCCATGCCAGCGCCGTGCGCGGCCGCGGCCATGAGGCGGCCCGCGTGCTCGACGGCAATCGCGAGACCTATTGGTCGACGCCCGATGGCACGACGACCCCCACCCTCACGCTCGAACTCACGCCCGGCACCCGCTTCGACGTGATTCGTCTCCGCGAATATCTGCCGCTCGGCGTGCGCGTCACCCGCTTCGCAGTGGAGGCGGAGATCGACGGCACCTGGCAGCAGCTTGCCGAAAAACAGTGCATCTCCGCGCAGCGGATCCTTCGCCTGCCCCGCCCGATCGCACCGCGGCGCGTGCGCCTGCGGATCCTCGATGCGCCCGCCTGCCCCGCGATCAGCGAGTTCGCGCTGTTCCGCTCGGTAGCGCCCGTGCCGGTCTCCCCGATCGTGTCGTCCGATCCCACCGTGCTCGATAAGCGCGGCTGGACGATCGTCTCCGCCAGCGCGGCAGGCGCGGAAAAACTGCTGGATCGCGATCCGGGGACGATCTGGACGCTGCCGGCGCCGCGTGCCGGCGCCCCGGCAAGCGTCACCATCGATCTCGGTGCCCGCACAACCCTCGCCGGGTTCAGCCTCACGCCATCCCGCCACGTGATGATCGGCGCCGCCCCGCCCAAGGGGTATCAGGCGGAAACCAGCGTGGACGGTACCAATTGGGAGCCTGCTGCTACCGGTGAGTTCAGCAACATCGCCTATGCGCTGTCGACCCAGCGAATCGCCTTTGGCCGTGGCCGCGCTGCACGATTCCTGCGCCTGACGTTCGCCGAGATTGCGCTGCCCGAAGCCAAGCTCGCCATCGCCGAAATCGGCGGGTTCACCACGCCCCGCTGAGCGCCCGTCCCCTTCCCGCCGCCACCCGCGCCGGCGTCCGACATGTTCGGGCGCCGGCGCGTTGCTTTGGCGCAACAAGCGATCGGAAAAGTGACCGCCGGCGTTCCGGACGTTGCCATATATAAAACCAATTTTCCGAAATGGTATTGTATTGATGTGGCACCTATGACAGCATCCCTTCGTCGCAGTGACAGACATATGACGCACTGCAACATGGATCGGCCGCGGAATTGCGGCGTTTCGAGGGGGTTGCTCCGATGGAAATCCGTCGTCGCGATGCGTTGAAATTGGGGGCGGCGGGTGCCGCGGCATTGCCCGCAGCGCGCGCCTTTGCGCAGCCGAGCGGCGCGCGCGCGTTGATCGTCTCTACCTGGGATTTCGGCGCGGCGGCCAACGCTGCCGCCTATGCGCAGTGGAAGAAAAGCGGTTCGCTGATCGATGCCGTGGAAGCCGGCGCCTGGGTACCCGAAGCCGATCCGACCAACCACTCCGTCGGCTATGGCGGCTATCCGGATCGTGACGGCCACGTCACGCTGGATGCGATCATCATGGACGATCGCGGCAATGTCGGCGCGGTCGCCGCGCTGGAAGACGTGCTCCACCCGATCTCGGTCGCGCGGCGCGTCATGGAAAAGACGCCGCACACGTTCCTGGTCGGCGAAGGTGCCCGCCAATTCGCGCTCGAACAGGGTTTCCCCCGGACCAAGCTGCTGACGCCCGAGGCGGAAGCCGCGTGGCGGGACTGGTTGAAGACCGCCAAGTACAGGCCGATCGCGAACATCGAGAACCAGCGCGGTTCGGCGCTCGACCATGACACGATCGGCATCGTGGCGTGTGACGCCGGCGGCCGGCTGGCCGGCGCCTGCACGACATCGGGCATGGCGTTCAAGCTACGTGGCCGGGTGGGCGACTCCCCCCAGGCCGGGTGCGGGCTGATGGTCGAGCCGGATGTCGGCGCGGCAACCGCCACGGGCGTCGGCGAAGAAGTGACGCGGATTGCCGGTTCCGCGCGCATCGTATCGTCGATGCGCGCCGGCATGAGCCCGATGGCGGCCTGCCGCGAAGCCGTTTTGCACATCGCCAAATTGCGTGGCGATGCCGTCAAGGACGCGCAGGTCGCGTTCCTGGCGATCAACCGCGAGGGCCTGGTCGGGGCATATGCCCTGCAGCCAGGGTTTACCTATGCGGTTACCGACATGGGGGGAGCGACGAGCGTGCTCGCCGCGGAAAGCCTGCGTCCGTCAACAAAGAACTGATCTTTCGGGGAGTGAGGGAAACCATATGACGTTCAAGATTCCGCTGCTGACCTCCGTTGCCTTTGCGGCCATCGCTGCAACGGGCCTGTACGCAACCCCTGCGCTGGCACAGAGCGATGACGCCCAGAGCGAAATCGTCGTAACCGGCATCCGCAAGAGCATCGCGGACTCGATCGAGACGAAGCGCAAGGCCGGCTCGATCGTCGACGTTCTCAGCGCCGAGGACGTCGGCAAGCTGCCCGACTCCAATGTCGCAGAATCGCTGTCACGCCTGCCTGGCATCACCGTCGACCACCAGTTCGGCGAAGGTGAGCAACTTTCGATTGCCGGTGTGGAGCCGGCGCTCAACCGACTGACCATCGACGGTCACTCCGTTGCCTCTGCCGACTGGGGCGGCAACCCGTCCGACCGGTCAAGCCGCACCTTCAACTATTCGCTGCTGTCGCCGTCGATCATCAGTCAGGCCGTCGTCTACAAGACGCCGGAAGCCCGCCTGCAGGAAGGCGCGATCGGCGCCAGCGTCGACGTGGTCACCCGCAAGCCGCTTGACCTGAAGCCGAATACGATCGCCGCCACCGGCGGCTACGAGTATAACGGCCGTGTCGAGAAGGGCAGCATCCGAGGCTCGGCACTGTACAGCTGGCACAATGACGCGGATACCTTCGGCATTCTCGTCGGCGGCAACTATGACAAGCAGCAGCTCGCCCGCGCCGGCGTAGCCAGCTACTGGTACCGTACCGGCGCCGCGCTGCTCGACAATGCGCCCACGACGGCAACCATCAACGGCAAGGCGATCAGCGCGCTCACCACTGCTGAGCGTACCGCGTTCAGCAACGCACGGTACGCCTCGTTCCTCGCCCGCGAATATTTCCGCCAGGAGCGCGAGCGCATCGGGTTCAACGGTGCGATCCAGTTCAAGCCCGCGGATAACCTGACGCTGACCGGCACGGCGATGGTGATCCGCGGCAACTACGACAATGTGTCGAACTCGATGTACACCTATGGCTATGAAGGTTCGCGGATGACGGCCGCAACCTATCGGCCGGGCACCGATGGCAGCCCCGGTGTGGTCACGTCGGCGACCTTCTCAGGCATCACCAGCGGCACGGGCTCGACCGGCCAGCTCGACACCAACTATCGTCGCACGCGCGTCAAGAACGACAGCTATGCTGCACTGTTCGACTGGAAGCCGGGCGCCTGGCAGATCACCGGCAACGCTGGCTACACCAAGGCATCGGGCGGCAAGGATCCTGAATATCTGCTCGATTTCCGCACCCAGCAAGGCTTCACTGCCGGGGCGGACGGCCAGAACACGGTGGTCAACTGGCAATATCCTGCCAGCGATGCGAGCAAGTGGCTGAGCAACTATACCGCCAATGGCGGTGAGACCATCACCGCGCCCGACGGCCGCAAGTTCTTCGGCCGCCAGATCGGTGGCATCCCCACCCAGTCGGGTTTCACCGCCGACAAGGAGTGGTTCGGCGAGTTCAACGCGAAGCGGGAAGTGAACTGGGGGCCGATCACGACCCTGCTGTTCGGCGCGCGCTATGCGAACCACACCAACAGCAACACCAGCTATACCAACGCGATTTACACCAACCAGAACTTCACCGTCGCGGATCTCAACCCCACGATCCGGCCGAGCAGTCTGTATGATGGCCTGGGGACCAGCGGCAACGGCGTACCGTTCGCCGGCCTGGACCAGGACGCGATCATCGCAGCGCTCAAGAAATATGGTAATTTCGCGGTGGATCGCGGCCTTTCGCAGGGCGACTACTGGCTGGTGCGCGAGCGCATCGGCGCCGCCTATGTCCAGGCGAACTTCGAGGTCGGCAAGTTCCGCGGCAACATCGGCGGCCGGTTCGTCCACACGGGCGACCAGTCGAACTATTATGTCGCAAGCCAGGACGCGGCCAAGAACACCGTGTACACGCTGACGCGCACCAACAGCGACGACAACCGCTTCCTGCCGGCTGCCAACCTGATCTATCAGGCGGGTGATCAGGTGGTTCTGCGGGGCTCGGTCGCAAAGGTCATCGCCCGCGTCCGCTACAGCGACCTCGCCGGTTCGCTGTCGCTCGACGACAGCACGCTGAGCGGCAGCGGCGGCAACCCTGACCTGAAGCCGTACGCAGCAACCAATTTCGGATTCTCGACCGAATGGTATTTCGCACCGGGCAGCTTCCTGGCGGGCGAAATCTTCTATCGCGACATCTCCAACTATGTCGGCAACGATGTGGATGACGGCCCGGACGGTCAGGGCGTCCCGATCCTCAATACCGCAACCGGCCGGACGCTCCGGTACTCGATCAGCCGCCCGATCAACGGCGGCAAGGCATCGGTCACCGGCTTCTCGATTTCGGGCAACGCAAACCTGATCTGGGGCTTCGGCATACAGGCGAACTACACCTTCGCTGATGCGGAGACGCCCAATTCGGCGAACGGCCTGCCGTTCCTGTCGCGCAACACCGTGACGATCGCTCCGTATTTCGAGAAGGGCCCGTTCCAGGCGCGCGTCAGCTATAATCGGCGCTCGAAGTACTTCTATCGCATCGGCCGGCTGCAGTCGCAGGACTATACCGCTGCATATCGCGAGCTCGACGCGCAGATTTCGTACAATCTGAACAAGATGATCTCGATCACCGCGTCGGCTTCCAACCTGCTCGACGAAACCTACTACCAGTATAGCTCCACGCCGGACGCGCCGACCTCGATCTACAAGAATGGTCGCGTGTTCTCGCTGAGCGCAACGATCCGGATGTAATCCGGAAAATCAGGGGAGCCCTGGCGATCGCCGGGGCTCCCCTTTTGGCATGCCGATGGGGCGGCATGCGTTCGACCAACGACAATCAAAAAGGGGATCTACATGCGCACGATCGACAAGCTGCTGATAACTACCAGTTGCCTCGCCACGCTGCTCGCGGCACCGGCGATGGCACAGGAAGCAGCGCCCGCCGACCAGACCGCCGCCACGCCCAGCGACGCCATCATCGTGACCGGCTCGCGCATCAGCCGGCCGAACGTTACCGCCGCTGCACCGATCACGTCGGTCACCTCGGAAGCGATCAAGCTCCAGGCCGCGGTCAACATCGAGGACGTGCTGAACCGCCTGCCGCAGGTGGCGCCGGACAGTCAGCAGAACTACCAGGATTCGGACGGCCGCCAGCGCGTCAAGCTGCGCAACCTCGGCTTTGAGCGCACGCTGGTGCTCGTCGATGGCAAGCGCCTCGGCACGATGAACGGCGAAGACCTCGGCATGATCCCGACGGCGCTGATCAAGCGCACCGACGTGCTCACCGGCGGCGCCTCTGCCGTCTATGGCTCGGACGCGGTCGCCGGCGTGATCAACTTCGTGATGGACCGTGACTTCACCGGCATCCGGCTGGACGGCAACTATAATTTCTACGTCCACCAGAACACGCCCGGGCTGATCTCGCAGACCGCCAAAAGCTATAATTTCGCGCAGCCAGCCCATGGCCTCGCCGTTGACGGCGCCCGCGCCGATCTCGCGCTCACCGTCGGCAAGAAGCTGTTCGACGATCGCCTGCATCTCCAGGCCTATGTGAACTATCGCCAGGGCGATCTCGTCCCCTATTCGGCGCGTGAGACCTCGGGCTGCCAGCTGGTCCAGTCGGTCAAGGACGGGCCGCTGAGCTGCAGCACCTCCACCTATACCAAGACGGGCTATGTCTCGCCGCGTTCGGGCCCGAACAACGGCAATGCCTATGTGAACAATCCCGACGGCAGCCGCAGCTTCGTCCCCTATTCGACCGCGGTCGCGACGAACCCGTATGACGGCTATTCCTTCCAGCGCGACTCGCATCGCTGGAATGCCGGCGGTTTCGCCCAGTTCGAGATTTCCGAGGCAGCGACGCTCTACACCGATGCGATGTGGTTCCGCGACAAGTCGGTCAACCTCTTCCCGGCGCGCGTGTACAGCTACACCGCGATCGGCAGTTCGCCCTATATCGTGAAGTGCAACAACCCCTTCCTGTCCGCCGCCCAGTCGCAGACGATCTGCGGCACTGCTGCGGGCACCAGCACCGCGGTACCGATCGAGCTGCGCTACCGACTTTCGGGCGTGCCGGACGGCGAGGACACCTATGTGAACCAGGGCGTTCGCATCAGCAGCGGCATCCGCGGCGCGTTCGCCGACGGCTGGAGCTACGATGTCGGCGGCGTCTATGCCCGCAACCGGCAGGACTACACCACCGGCGCACTGGACTATGATCGCGTCAACAAGTCGCTCGACACGCGGCTGGTCAACGGCGTGGCCACCTGCGCCTCGGGCACGTCCGATGGCTGCGTGCCCTTCGATCCGTTCAGCGCCTATTCGACCACCAACAACCAGGCGCTGTACAATTATCTGACCGCCGGCACCTACGGCACCTCCACCACGGTCAACACGCTGTACCAGGGCATCGCCACGGTGCAGGGCGATCTCGGCAAGATGGGGATCAAGAGCCCCTGGGCCGAACAAGGCCTCGCGGTGGCGTTCAGCGCGGAATATCGTGAGGACAAGCTGGACAGCTATGCCGACGCGATCTTCCGCGAGTGGAACGGCGGCAGCGATCGCAGCCTTGGCCAGCACGTCTGGGAGGGCATGACCGAGCTGCAGGCACCGATCGTCGAGCACAAGCCCTTCGCCGAGCTGCTGCAGTTCAACGGCGCGTTCCGCGTTTCGAAGTACAACACCAACCCGAAGACCTTCTCCACCTGGAAGACCGAGCTGGTCTGGGCCCCGGTCAAGGACATCACGTTCCGCGGCTCGGTCAATCGCGCCCAGCGCGCGCCGACCGTGGTGGAAGCCAGCCAGGGTGCGAACATCAGCTATGGCCGCATCACGACGGCCTATAGCGATCCCTGCGCGCCGACCCTGGTGAGCACCACGATCGATCCGAAGACCGGCCAGCAGGTGCCCGTCTACGGCGCCCCCCAGGCCTCGCGCGAAGCATGTCGGGCAACCGGTCTCGCCGACAATCTCTACGGCAGCGCCACCCTGCTCTGCCCCACCGATGTCGGCTGCACCTATCGCAGCGGCGGCTTCACCGTGGATCCGGAAACGGCCTATACCAAGACCTTCGGTGTGGTGCTGCGCCCGCGCTTCCTGCCGGGCCTGACGCTGTCGGTGGACCGCTACCTGATCGATCTCAACAACTCGATCGGCTATAACGACTATAACTATTTCTCGAGCGGCTGCGTGCAGACCGCCAGCGACTTCTTCTGCAAGGCGTTCGTGCGCAATGCGGACGGCACGCTGTTCAGCACGCCGAGCACCAATCCGACCACCGGCTTCATCCGCCAGGGCACGACCAACTATTACAAGGCCAAGGCGCATGGCTGGGACTTCCAGGCCCAATATGGCCTGCGTCTTGGCGACGGCATCGGCAAGCTGGACTTCGACTTCAACGGCTCGCTGTCGACCCTGCTCGGCGGCCAGGATTCGCCGATCCTGCCGGTGAAGGACTGTTCGGAAGGCTATTTCGGCGACAATTGCGGCCAGTTCATTCCGCGCTGGTCGCACACGCTGCGCACCACCTACAGCACGCCGAACCAGAAGTTCCTGGTATCGCTCAACTGGCGCTATCTCGGCCCGCTGACCAACACCACCAACTCGGGTGACGCCGCACTGGGCGGCACGGCGGCGAATGCCCGCACGACCTTCTATCGCATCGCGCCGTACAACTATTTCGTTCTTGCGATGAGCTCCCGCGTCAGCGAGATCTACTCGTTCCGCATCTCGGCGAACAACATCCTCGACAAGGATCCGCCGATCCTCGCCAACTCGTACAATTATGGCCTGTCGCGCAACAACACCTTGTCGGCACGCTATGACTCGCTGGGTCGTCAGGTTGCGGTAAGCGCCACCGTCAAGTTCTGATCCCCTACCCGTTCCCAAGTGCCTGCGCCTGTCCACCCCGGTGGGCAGGCGCTTTTTTGTGGCGTGAACGGGCAGCGGCGCGCCCGTTCCGGCTTGACCGGACGCGGCAAACCGCTCAGATGCGGGCAAGCCCCGCGCAGCGGCGTGCCAAGGGCCGGTTTAGCTCAGCTGGTAGAGCAGCGGTTTTGTAAACCGAAGGTCGTCAGTTCGAATCTGACAATCGGCACCACTTTTACAATCACTTAGCGCACCTCCACAACATGGCTCTTGGGTTCAACTGAACCTGAGGGCCTATTTTTGGCGGCCATTCGCTTACGACAGCGATCGTAAATTCGACGCCATTGACGCTGGCCTTCAAGCTTTGAACGCTCGATGGCGGCCAGCTCGTCAATCTCGGAAGCGGTTAGATGATCCTGCCAACTCATTCCGCGCGTATAGCGTGGATTTCCACCAAGTGCAAGTGGAAATTACCACGTCAATGCAGCCGCCGCTCCCGCTAGGAAGTCTGGGCTAAATTTGGCATAGGTGCGCTCGGTAATGCGGCTGTCGCTATGCCCGAGAAACCGCGCGATCTGCGCCATGGGGATGCCCGCCTCTGCCATCCACACCGCTGCGCTATGCCGGAGCATGTGGGGCGTCACGCTGATCCCTGCCCGCTGGGCCGCCGCCGCAAAGCCCTTCTTGATCGACCCCACCTTCGACATGCCATGCTCAATCACGTAGTCGGAGAGCTTGCCGGCATGGGCGTCCTTGAGCGCCGCGCGTAACTGGTCGTTCATCGGCACCGTCGCCCGGTACTTGCTGGTCTGAATGCGCTCGAAGGGGTTGAGCGTGATAAGCCCGCGCTCGAAGTCCACCCGATCCCAGGTTAGATCAAGGATGGCGTTCGTCCGCGCGCCGGTGCCTACCGCAAGCTGCATGAACAGCTTGATATGCACGGCCTCGGCATGGTCGAGCAGCCGGCGGAATTGATCCTTGGTCAGGTGCCCCACCTGATACGGCGGGATCTTCGGCATCTGGATGAACGGCGCTCGCTCAATCAGCTTTTGCTTCTCGGCCCAATTGAGGGCAGCCCTGATCACCGCCAGCTCATTCCGGACGGTGATAGCCTTGCAGTGCGATCGGCGCTCCCGGTACGCCTCTGCGGCCTTCACATCAACGCGGGAGACAGGAAGGTTGTCCCAATAGTCTCTAGCGGCTTTCCAAGCCGTCTCAGCGCGGAAGTGCGATGCCATCTCGGTCTTGGCGTCGAGATAGGCACGCACTGCCTCGCCTACTGTGTGGGTTGCCCCGCTGGTCGTGCGCCGCTGCCAGAATGCACGAGCTGCGGCCTCGGCTGACGCTCGATCAGTCGTTCCAAGCGAATGTCGGTGGCGTCGTCCATCCTCGAACCAGACGATCGCGAGCTTTCCCCTGTATCGTTGCAAGCTGTAGTCTGGCACTCGAATCGCTCCACTTCATCCCCACGGATGCGGAGCAACTTGCCTCCCAGCCGGAAAGCGCGCAATTCGCCGGAGTGGATCAGGGCGTAGACCGTGTCCGTGCCGCAGCCCCAGTGCCGGGCCAGCGTGGCGACGCTGTAGACCGCCCCCATTATTCTTCCCTCCGGAGCATTGAGAGGATGGCCCGAGCTAGGGTGCGACACTGCTGCTCCGCCTCTCCTGGGATGCATTCGAGCACGCGACGCTCCCAATCCTCTTGCGTCCACTTTTCATTCGGCGGGCCGCGACGTTCTCGCCCGTCAATCGTGGCGTGGCCGTGCAGCGCGATCACCCTCGCTACCTCTTCCTCGGTTGGTAGAGGGTGGGAGGTGCGGGTGTTCCAGACCTCGATACCTTCGTCGCTGTCGTCGCCCCAGCCCGCTTGCGCGCCGCATTGATTACACTCGACGTACTTCTTTGCGACGGCCAAGTCGGTGCCCTGGCAGAACGGGCACGGCTTCAGTTCCTTGCTCATACTGGTTCCTTAGAGATGAGGGAGAGGATCTCTTCGGCGCAATCCTCGGATATGCTGGCGATCAGATCGCATACCCCGTCACTGCTGTCGTAATCCACAGAGCGGCGAAAGCTCTTCGCGCGTTTCTGTAGCTTCTCCGCCGCCTCTCTCAGTGCATCGGTGCGTGCTTGGGTGAGAGCAGAGCGGAATGTATCAAGTAGGGCTTGTGCCTCTGGCGAGCAGCGTTTGATGCGCTCCAAAAGGGCCGCGTATTCCGCTGCCCGGTCCTTGTTATCCATTGTGTTGGTTCTCCGGGGTGGAGTTGGGCGATGCCTCTCCGAGGCCCGCGCTACCCGAGCTTCGCTCCGAGCCCGTGCCGGTCTCGGCCATTCGGCGGGTATCGCTATCGCAGTCGAGCGCCATTTCAGCGATGATGTCCGACACCTCGGCGTTGATGCGCCAAATCTCTTGATTGCGGTCGGAGGGGCTCAGATCGCCCCAACTGTCCAGCACCGCCATGACGCCCATCAGCCGATCAGACCAACGCGCTACCGCACTAGGGATCGAAGCGGCGGAGCCGGCGAGACTGCTTGCAGGCTCGACCGAAGGCGAGAGCCCGTCCCGGAGGGAGTGCCCTAAATCCTTGTTATCCATCCTTCTTCTCCTCCAAGATGCGGCGGACTGCGGAAACCTCCTCTGCCGACATGTCCACACAGCGGCGGCGGCTTACTTCCATCTCACCAGCCTCAATCTTCGCCAGCGCCTCGGCGGCGCCTTCGAGCGTGTTCACGTCGCACGGCAGCCCGAAGATCAGGTTGCACGGTCCGCGAACGCCGCGCTCCAGATCGGCAATAGTGTAGAGGTAGGTTCGCTGGGCATTGAACGGCTTCGTCATGATGGCGAACCGGTCATTATGCGCCATGATCGTGTAGCGCTGGCGCTCTCCGTCGAGCTTTACCCGCGCATTCCCCGCGATCTCTTTCGCACGCTCTAGGTCAGACATGGCGGTTCCTATCGAAATCTCGAAGCTGGCGTTCGCCATGCTCCATGCACAATTGGGCCAACCGGCTTGCGAACTTCTGTCCCGCCGGAGTCCGGAAGATGCTCCCCTCGCAGATCGCGATGATTGCATGCGCGGTATTGAGGTCGCACAAGGCATCCCGCGCCTTCTGTTCCCGGTCAGACATGCTGACTGTTGAGTGCTGCGAGGATTGCATCCAGCGCCGTTTCGCCACGACCGACGATTTCCCACTCGCGATCGTTGATCGACCCGCTCTCACGATGCACGCGCCACTCGACGCTCTGATCGTCATCGTCGCCGTACATCGGCGAATAGTGCTGCAGGCTAAGCCTGTGCTGGCCGCTAAACCACTCCAGCGCCTCCCGCACAGCATCCCCGGTGGATGGGGTGGCATACTGGTGACGGGCGGAACCGGCGCAATAGCCGTTCGCATCCGCCCACTGCTCTACTGGGCTCTTCTCCCCACCGATATTGTCGGCAACAGGGTTGCTTACCTCGGAGGGGGTGGAGAGGGCGGCGCGGAGGATGCCAATTACCGTCGCAGCTTCCTCCATGGCATCCACGACCGAACGTGCGCCATTTTTCGCGGCATCAGTGACACCCGGCTTGCGTTCGAGATAGCCCAAGTGGCCAACCGCAGAACAGCGCGCGTAACCCAGCCGGGAAAGCAATGCGTCCAGTTCGATCCACGTCCAGCCCCGGCAATCGGCGAGAGCCGCCGCCTTGATGGCAGCAGACGCAATAGCGGAAATCCCCTCCGGATCTCCCACGGCGTATTCGTCCATTAGGGTGTCACGGACTGCACCTTCTACCGCCTCCCTCAACTTCTGGTTCTCAGCACTCAGTGAGGATGTGGATGTCTCGCGGGTCAGCGCAGCGATAACCGTATCCACGATTGCGAGATTGATCGAGTTATCATGATCGCGGCCGTATTCAGCCGACCAATAAAGATCGCCCGCCGCTGGGCTGTTCAGGTAAGCTTTGACAGCCTTCGCTGCCGCTTCACGGTCTGCATTAGTGGTCATGTTGGGACTCCTGCTTGCGCGGCTCGACCACACGGAACGTCGCTTCGTTCGCGCGCCGGCGACGAATGGCCGCGACACAGCGCGCCTCGTGCTCCGGGTTCGGGATGCGGAGGATGTTTGCGGTCATGCTGCTTGCTCCTGCGGAAGTCGCGCGCTGCGGAGATGGCCGAACTCGCTGATCTCGACCTCGTACCCAGCGTCGCGGTAAGCCTCGATCTCCACCTGCTTCATCAGCTCATAGGTGCGCTCGGCACGGCGGCCCTTGCTCCAGTCGATGCCGACCTCGTCGGCCATGCTGGTCGCCATCTCGTCCCAGCGGCGCACATAAGTCGGCCAGAAGTTGTCCAGGTCGGCCATCTTGTGGAAGCGCGGCTTCAGGTGCGGACATGCCTTCAGCAGTCGCAGGCACCGCCCCAGGTCGGCAGGATCAGACGGCGGGCTGCTATGGGTGCGCCGCACGCCGAAGCCGAGCCACAGCGCGATCGTCTCGGATGAAACACCCGTGTCGTCGCTGCCTAGCCATGTTGCTACTCGCTTGCTCATCATCTGTCCTCCATGTGCCCCCGCCGTTTCCAGCGGGGGCGTGGCGACCCGGGGGCTTTGCCCTCTGGGGATTTGCTTGGGCCGGTGCCTATTGGGTCGCGACACCGGCCCGGCGCCTGCGGTGTGCAGGGGCCTTCAAGGGGTTAGAAGGGCACGTCAGAGTCGATCTCGAAGTCCTCGATCTCGACCTTTGGGGTGCTGACGCGGCGCGAGGCCTGCATCACGAAGAAGTCGTTGCCGGGGTGGGCCAGAGCGAGCCGCTGAGCCTCTGCCGCCGCGTGTTCGAATGAATAGTGGCGCGCATATGGACGGCTTGGACCTTCGGGGTTCCAGACGATCCAGAACGGTTCGGATGACTTCGCCATCACGCCACCCCCTCAGCCACGCAGGCATAGGTCTGCAGCGCATACTCAGCCCGCGCCGCCATCCGCTTGACCGTGGCGTTCGCGCCGGGCGTCGTCATGCCGCGGATCTCGGTCAGGATGTCCCGGTAGTGGCCGGCCTGGTCGGTCTTGGCCTGCAGCTGCTCGGTAAGGACCTTGGCGGTGTGTTCCGCGTCGAGGCGCAGCTGGCGGTTCAGGCGGCTGGCGGCTTGGTAGCCGGCGTTTTCGGCCCCCAGTTCCTTGATGCGCTTCTTCAGATCGCCGATGGTCTGATCCAGTTCGGCGATGATGAAATCCTTCTGCGCCATGCCATCTTCGTGCGTGCTGCGCGACACCGGCAGCAGGGCCTTCATCCATGCGAACATCATTCGCCTCCCATCTTGCTGAGCATGTCGTCGGTGATGCGGTCGGGATCGGTCCCGTCGTGTTGGTCGCCGTGTTCCGCATCCGCGCGTCCGGTCTGGGGCTCGTCGGTCACTTCGCCGGTTGCGGCGTCGTAGGCGTCGCCGCTGGCCTGGTGCTCGAGCATCGCGGCGGTGAGCGGGGTGGCGGCAGGGGCGGACAGCCGGCCGCCGTCCATTGGCTGATAGTCGCGCACCTCTTCCACGATATGCAGGCCGCGCAGCACGTCGGCGAACCCATCGCGGAGAGCGAAAGCGCGGGCACGCATCTGGCGCATGCGGGCGGGATACTGGGTCCACGGGCCTGCCTTGCCGGCCAGCCCCGCCTTCTTGGCGTCGTCCATGCTGAACGAGCGCACGATCGGCGTCGCCCGGCCCTTCCGCTTCACCGTGCAGGTGGCAGTCGCGCCGTCGTCGGTCTCCTCCATGTCCTCCAGCAGACCGGAAGCCTGGACGAGCCCCAGCGCGCCGTCGCCCCAGATCGAGGGGTTGTTGCCGATGACGGCGATGGACTGCAGCGCAGCCATGGGGGTCAGGCCGACCTCGGCGCCGGCCATCATACCGACCATGATCTTGTTCTGATCCTGCCCGTAGGACTTCGGGGTCATGCCCGACGACGCCAGCGCCCCCGCGAGCCGCCATGCTTCATCGAGCGTCTGGGGGATGAATGCCGCCAGCTTGGCGCCGGCCTGGACCTGCGTCTTGCGCGGCGCGTCGGTGGTGGTGACTGCTTGGCTTGCCATTATGCTGCTTCCTTCTCGATTGCGTTCTCGATTTGCTTCCGCGCCCAGCCGCTGATCCCGCACGGCGCGGGCGCGTCGGCGTATCCAGGCCAGCGGTCTTCGCTCAGGCACTTCGCGAACAGGTCGATGGCGCGGCGGTTGAGCGCGCGCCCGTAGGCGATGTCCTCGGCGGGCAACTCCCAGAGCGCGACCGGCAAATAATCGCCGGTCTCCCAGCCCTTGCCGGGCTTCTCCACCACCGGATGCAGGTAGTTCGTCGGCGGGACGAAGCCGGGGAACAGCGCGCGGATGGCATCGGCGCAAGCGTGCAGACCGTCCATTTCCAGCGCGGCAGACTGCGCATAGCGGTACTTCGTCACGTCGCTCTGGAACCCGCTGTGGCTTGCGTCCGTGGTCGACTTGACGTTGACGCCGATCGGGCGACCGAACGGTATCCAGTCCGGGCGGCAGCGCAGCCACACGCCGGTTTCCGCGTCCTGCCATGCCAGCGTCACCTCGGCCACGCCCTGCGACAGCAGCGCGTTGGCTCCGGGATGTTCACGCATCGCCTTGACCATGGCCGTGATGTGCAGGTGCTGCTCGGCGGTGATCAGCGTTGCACCGGCGGCCTCTGCGTCGTCAGCGGCGTCGATCTCGTCGGCCTGCTTGACCTTGGCTGCGCGACTGAAGCCTTCCGGCAGCCGGTGATAGATCGCCGGGTCGGCCCAGCGTGCGGGCTCCAGAAGCGCGTCGTGGAAGGCCGCACCGAACACCAGCGCCTCGGTCTTGGGCGACGCCCTGCGGTTCGGGTTGAGCGTCGAGCCCTCCCAGAAGTGGCGCGGGCTGCATCCCTTCGTCTGCAGGTCGTTGAACGTCACCAGCTTCTTCAGGCCGGTGCTGCTGATCGACGGGCCTGGGCAGATCTCGACTGGGCCATGATAGGCGTCGATGCTGATGTCCGGATACGCGCCGGCCGCGGTGATCAGCGGTCCAGCCTTGGGAGCTTCGGCGGCCGGTGCCGGATCCGCGGAAGGCGTCGCCTCCTCGCTCGGCACGAAGTCGAATGCGAACGGGTTCTCCATGGTCAGAACTCCAACCGAACGGCGGGGATCTCACCGGCGATGATCGCCAGCACGAGCTTCTTCGCGGTGTCCTCGTCGACGCCGCAGGACATGATCGCGGCCTTGGCGCGCGACTTGACCGCAGTCCGGTGCTCCTGATCGGCCTGGCGCTTGGCCTGCTCGTCGGCGATGCGCCGGGTCTCGGCGGCGCGGGCGGCTTCCTCGCGAGCGATGCGGTCGCGTTCGGCCTGCGCAGCGCGTTCGGCATCCTCCGCACGGCGGCGCTCGGCGGCCAGCTGCTCGGCGTGCTCGCGCTCGACGCGCGCACGTTCGGCGGCGGCAGCTTCAGCCTTGGCGCGCTCGATGCGCTCGGCTTCAGCCTTCTCAGCAGCGGCACGGCGTTCCTCTTCGGCTTTGGCGTGGGCCTCGGCCTCGGCAGCGGCACGCTCGGCAGCTTCCTTCTCCGCCTGCGCACGCGCGGCAGCTTCGTCGGCCAGCCGGTCGGCTTCAGCACGAGCGGCCGCCTCGGCGCGCAGTCGCTCCAGCTCGGCGCGCTCGGCTTCCTCGCGGGTCAGCCGGGCCAGCGCAGTCGATAGCGCCTGGATCGTCGCCCCCTTCACCGCCGAGGCCTCGGCGAACAGATCGTCGCCGATATCGTCCGCGTTGATCGCGGTGTTGAACACCTCGTTGCCGCGGGCGCGCACGGTTGCAGCCGTATCGTCGAGCGTGACGGTGGCGGCGTTCTTAAGCTGGGCGATCAGCGCATTGCCGCGCTCGATGCGGGCCTTCTCCGCCTCTTCCCACTCGGTCAGGGGCGCGCGCACCTCCGCAGCCAGCGCGGTCAGACGCTCCTCGATTACCTTGCCAGCGTCGTTCGCAGCCTTGACCTTCTCGCGCCAGTCAGCGGTCAGGGTCAGGCGGGCCTTGTCTATCGCCGTCTTGGACCGAACTACCTTGGCGGCCATCGCGCGGATCTCGTCGCGGCCCTTGGCGGTGCTGGTGTCCGCGACGAGCTTGTCCGTCTCCGCCTTCATCCTGGTGTAGAAGGCGTCGAACTTCTGCTGGTCGAGCAGGACGAGGCCGGGGTTCTGGGTGACGGCGACGACGATGTCGTTGGTCGCCGAGGTTTCCGGCGGGAGCAGTTCAGCGGTTGCCATAGGACGACTTCCTCTCGTTCCAGACCCGCCAGATGCGGGCGTAGCTGTGGGCGGACACCGCGAGCGCGATGGGCCCGGCGGCGATGAAGGGGGCGTAGAGGGCGGCGGTCATGCGATCCTCCGGGCGATTGCCATGGCGACCTTCTCCGGCGCGCTGAGGTGCCCAGCGGATCGGTTGCATTCGCCATGCGCGAGAAACAGGTTGCTGATGTGGTTCGGGCCGCCGTGAGCAACTGCGACGAGGTGCTCGACGGTGATGTCGTCGCCCAATGCTGAGCCGCAGAAAAAGCAGTTGGCGCCATCGCGATCGAGAAGCCGCGCGACGCTATCCTTGCCCTTGCGACGACCGCGCACCTCTACAGGCGCCAGCGATCCCCGCGAGCAATCCAGATGCTCCCTCGCGTCGATCGCCTCGGCGTTCCAAGTGCGCTGGCCGTTGGCCTTCTCGTACACCACGCCGACGCCGAGCGAGGTCTTGAAGCGCATCACCTCATAGGGGTTCGTTGGCGCCAGCACCTCGCCGCCCGCTTCCGTGACGCGCGCGAGGAACTTCTTATCGGCTGCGGACAGCTTCTTGCTCACAGCGCACCGCCTTCCTGGCCGAGGGCCTTGGCGATGGCGGCGCGGGCATCGTAAAGCGCCTCGCCAAGCCACGCCTCGAAGCGACCGCCTTCCGCAAGTTCGAGCCAAGGCGACGGATCACCATTCTGGTGCAGGCCGTATACGCCTTCGCTATTGCCGATCAGGTCGTCCACATCATGGACAAGCCGCTGCAGGGCTTCGAGCAGATCCGGCGCGGCGGCGATCAGGTTCTCGCGATCCGCGAAGCAGTGCGCGACCAAATCGCCGGGGCGTCCGTCCTCGTCGGTTTCGTGGATGCTAGGGTAGCCGAGTGGATCGACCACGATCTGCCAGCGATCGCGCTGGTACTCGCCGGTGCCACCCATCACAGCCCCCGCACCCGGATATGCGTGGACCCACCGAACGGCCCGCGCGGGTTCGCGGTCACATAGTCAAGGCACGCGGCCCAGGTCCCCACGAACAGCGCGCGGCAGGTGCCGTCGATGTTCGCGTAGGCGATGTGGTTGAAGGGGGTTTGCACCGGGGTTGCGGCGCGCTTGGCCCGCTTCCGCTTCTCACGCTCCCGGCGGCAGACGAAACAGATCTTGGTGCCACGAGAGTGGTGGTGGCGGAAATCGCCGTCCACATAGGCGTGACCATTCCGGCAATGGGTGTCGCGTCGAGCAACAGAGTCCGCCGCGTAACCGTGTGCGAAACGCCCCTTGCTGATGCAGTCGCGGATGTTGTCGAGCGCCGTCCCAAGCCAGATGTGCGCAGGGTTCACACACGACGGGTTGTCACAGCTATGGCAGGCCAGCATGCCGACCGGGAACTCGCGCCCATGCTGAAGCTCCCACGAAATGTGGGTAGCCTTGCGGATGCGGGCGCCGACCTTGAGCTGGCCGTACCCCTTATGATTTCGGCAACCGATCCAAGGCCAGCACGCATCGGCGTCGCCGCGTTCGACGTGGGACCAAAATCTGCTCTGCAGATCCATGACGGGGTTCGCTCCAACAAGCGGCGGGGTGCCGCGTTGGAGCTACATAACGCTACCTTTTGTAGCGTGTCAACATGTTTTGTAGCGCTAGGCGCTATGCTTCATTCGTCGTACACCGGATCGACTCCGTCCCAGTCGACTGGCTCCTCGGGAACACGCAGAGGTGGAAGCTGCGGCTGCTCGCCATCGAACGCCAGCCGCACCAAGGCGCCGTAGGGTGTGGGAGCTTGGAAGATCGCGACCATCTCGCGGCCGTTGCGGATCATGCCACCAATCCAAGGGGCGCGCTCGGCAGTGAGGTAGCCGATCTGGATGCCGCGCGCGCTATAGACGGCGACGGCCTGCGGATCGGCTGGGTTGTTAGGCTCCGGGCGCAGCTCTGCCGGCTCGCCAGGCAAGCACATGGCGATCTCGAAGCGGCGAGTGGGGCCGCGCTTGTTCGGGTGATCGGCGCCGACTACGGCCAGACTTAACGTGCGCGTAAAATCAAAACCTATTCGCCTCTCGGCTCGCGACGCCATCGAGGTCGCAAGTCATCGTCCACAAATTATAGACCCTAGTACGGCTATCACCGACGGAAAAAATGTTCGTTGCCGCCCCAGTCCTTCGATCCACGTAAAATGCTATCTCACCACCATCATCCGCCACTTGTCGGACTGAATATGTGTGTTCGTCAAAAACAACAGAGCAGGCAACAGGTTGGTAGCAAATGTCATCTGCTTGGCCGTTCGCCAGCAGGCGGGCAATTCGCTTCCGATCAAGGTCTATGAGAAACCGCTGAGGCGGCAATGTTGCGATCGAGGAAGCTCCTGTTCCAAGCCGATTTATGGAAGTTCCGACGCCGCGGCATACCAATTTTACAGAGCGAGAAAGATCGGATCCAAACAATGGAGAATATGCCGTCATGGCGGCGACGGCTACTAAAGACCACGAGCGAACCAAACAGCCCTCCCCTCAATACGTAGGTCCTCCGCGTCGACCTCTTGGTCAGGCACCGAAGGGTTATCCGACACTACCAGCACCCTGCCTTTCCCGATCGCGCGAAGCCGCTTGAGCCCCGAAGCCCCATAAACCGAGATCCAGTAGATCGCGTCCTGCTTGGCGAGCGCACGATCGGTGGTGTCGATCATGATCGTGTCGCCCCAGTTCAGGGTCGGGTACATGCTGTCGCCGATCCCAGTCACCAGCTTAAGGCGGTGGTAGGGCGCGCGCGTGATCAGCCGCACGAACGACGGATCGAAGCGCACCGGCTCCGCCTCGACATAGTCGTCGATCAGAGTGCCCGGGCCCATGGACAGGGAAAGATCGAGACGTTGCAGCTCAACGGTGCCGTCGTCCTCGGTCGCTTGGCGAGCTGGCGGAACGTCAGGCTCGCGGTTTGGTGCAGGCCCTTCAGGCAAAGGTCCACCCTCCAACAACCACTCCGCGGAGACGCCCAGCTTCTTAGCGAACTTGCCGGCAAGTCTCGAAAAGCCATTTTGGCCGCTCTCATATGCCCGATACGTGGTCGTGTTCACGCCCAAGCTGCGCGCGAATTCGGCCTTATCGGTGAACCCGGCGCGTTCGCGGGCCCAGGCCAGCCGCTCAAACGGAGAATCAAGGCGATAAGACATAGCGCCTTCGTCGCACGGCGCAGCGCTACAAATCATGTTGCTATGTTGCGCTACGTTTGATAGCGTTAGCGCGCTATGGATCATATCGCGACAATCAAGGCGCTCGGTGGGGCGAAAGCCGTTGCTGACGCGCTCCGAGCCCGCGGCGTTGCCGTCGCGGACGTGACCGTCCGGTCTTGGACCTTATCGGGCCGCACTATTCCCGGCAAATACTGGGCGCACATCGCCGCCGTAGCTGCGGAGAAGGGGCAGCACGTTTCGTTTGAGGCTCTCGCTGCTGCGGCCGCCGTCCGACCCGAGGCCGCATGAACCGCCGCCACATCCTGGCAGCGTGCCGCCCCGACCGCACGATCATCTCCCAACCGGCGGCCCGATCCCCCGCCGCCGGTAACCTGGCGCCCGGTTGCGTAGCGGCGCCCTTTGACCCCAGCAAGTCGTTCCACAGCAAGAGTATCGTACTTACCGAAGATCACATTGCTAGATTTTGGGCGAAGGTGGACCGCCGTAGTGATGATGAATGCTGGGAATGGACCGCTCACATAGATAACCATGGCTACGGTACTTTTGCCGCTGCCAACAAAATGGCCCTTTCGCACCGTGTCGCGTTCCTGATTGGGCACGGAGTAGACCCAAAGGGCTTCTGCGTTTGCCACAAGTGCGACAACAGGCGTTGCTGTAATCCCGCGCATCTCTGGCTCGGCACCCAGCGCGACAACGTGATCGATGGCATCCAGAAGGGGCGCATCACACAGATTAAATTCGGACACGACGCCTGCGCGGCTGGGCACGAGCGCTCCGAAGAGAACACCCGAATAACGCCTCGCGGAACGAAGGCCTGCCGAGTCTGCGAGCGCATTTGGAAAACACGCGGCGCTGAGCGTCGCGCCCAAGCAACCCGAGAGGAAATCTGAATGGACCTGCTCCGCACCATCGCGGCGTGGCTGATCGCCTGCGTCGGCTTTCACCTGTTCGTCACCGGCACCCTCATGCTCACCCGCGCGGTCGTCCTGCGCTGGGCGGCTACGCTGCTCGGGCAGCATCAGGGTGGTGGACTTCCTCATGGGGAGGGTTTCTAAGCCATGATGCAGCGCAACATCTCCCGCCGCGAATGCGAGATTTCGCAGGCGGTCGACATGGCCCAGATGCACATGCTCGACCTAGCCTACCGGAAGCATGGTTTCACCCGGAAGATCTTGGCCAGCCACATGGAGGTTTCGCCCTCCACCGTTCGCAGCTGGGAAGAGGGCACGTCGATGCCGGTTCATGCCTTCGTCAAGCTGGCCCGCGTCCCGAAGTTTCCGAATGAACTGCTTTCGCTGATGGTCGAGCCCGCCGATCGCGTGATCGCAGACGCGGAAGAGGACGAGGCCGACATCGACGACATGGTGCTCGCCGCCGCGAAGGTGATCGAGCTCTATGTGAAGGGCCGACACCCGGACAGCGACGGTGGCATCCGGCTCGTTCACACGGAAAAGGGCGAGATCAAGGACGCGGCGAAGGGGCTCAAGGCTCGCGCTGCGAAGGTGGCAGCATGACCGGCCGACCCACCGCCGCCAGCGGGTTTCCTTGGACGACGCACCGCACGGTCGCCGAGAAGACCTGCACTACCTGCGATAAGCTTCTCGGGCGCAAGAACAAGAGCGGTCTCTGCCTGAAGCATCGCTATAACAGTAAGGTCGTCATGCCGACGAACTTCGCGGTTATAGCCGAGGGCAAATATGCCGCGCAGTTGGCTGCCGAGCTTGGCGTCCACGTCGATACTATCCGCAATTGGGCTTATCATATCGATCTGCAGCTCGCCCCAGCGCCGCGGACGAGAGCACGGCCGACGATTGTTGCCTCCCAGTCTGCAGCACCCTCGAAATCGTGGTGCTCCCAATGCGAGCGCCGCGTCTCCTTTGCCGAGGCATCCAACTGCCGGTCGCAATGGTGCAAGGTGGGGTTCGCCGCATGATAACCTGCGGAAACTGCCGCGTCCTGTCGCAGCGCACCCGCGACGCCATCGTCGGCAAGGTCGCTGACCGCACCGGCACCCCTGCCCGTGCCATCCTTAGCCGGTCGCGTACCGCTGACGTGTTCGCTGCACGCGCTCGAGCCATGCGAGCGCTCAGGGCCATGGGGTATTCCTTCCCGGAGATCGGGCGGGCGTTTGGGCGCGATCACTCCACGGTGATCCATGCTGTGCGGGTGGTGGGATGACCGATCTTTTCCACGCCGCCGTCTGGCTCTTCGCTGCCGGATATTGGGGCTTCGTCCTCGGAAAGCACCGCAACGAGCGCAGCCATCGCAATGACCTTCCCCAGTGGAAGGCGGCGCTTGGCGACGCGCTAGTTGCGCAGATGAAGAGCGTTGCGGACGGGCATAGGTTCGCCGGCGACGACATGCAGGTGCAGCACCGCGGGTTCTACACCGGGCGGTACGGCCGAATGGTCGTGACCGTTGAGCGGGCGGAGGTTGACGCATGAGCGGCTACCGTCCGCGCGGGAACGCCCGCAAGCAACCCGACAAGCAGATCACGCAGGTTCAGGCGAAGGCCCAGCTGCAAAGCTTGCTGTGGGGCTGCACAGAGGAATGCTTGGCGCAGTTCACCGTCGACGGCTTGGCACCGATGTACCGAGTGCCGCGCAAGGAAATCGAATACGAGCTGACGGTCATTCGCCAAAAGCGGGCGGAGGCGCGGCTATGAACGACCCCGAACGCCTCGCCACCATCGTCCTGCACGCCGAGAAGCGCGTGATGCGTGCCGCGGTGAAGCAGCGCGCCGCCGATCGGGAAATGTCCGACGCGCTGGATGCGCTCGAGCGGGCGAATGAAGCCCTGCATGCGTGCCCGGATGCGCAGTTGAGCCTGCTGGCGGTGATCGCATGAAGCGGTCGCGTTTTGTCCCGCTGACGCTTCGCGCGGCAAACGACTTCGTGGAGCAGCACCACCGCCACAGCGCGCGGACCGCCAACGATGGCGGTAAGTTCGCGATCGGGCTCGAGCATGCCGGCGCGCTGGTGGGGGTCGCGATCGTCGGCCGCCCCGTCGCTCGTTTGCTGCAGAAGCCGGGCACCGCCGAGATCCTGCGTCTGTGCGTCTCGCCGGAAGCGCCGAAGGGTGCGTGCGGCCGGCTTTATGGCCGGTGCAAGCGCGTCTGGCAGCTGATGGGCGGTGACCGCGTTGTGACCTATACCCTCGCTGCTGAGCCGGGCGCCAGCCTGCGCGGCGCGGGGTTTGTTCAAGAGGCGGAAGTTGCCGCGCGTGCGTGGGATACGCCGTCACGTCGCCGACCCAGTCGCGCAATCGAACAGGCAGACAAGATTCGGTGGGGCTGCCAGCTTAGCGAGGTTCCCGCATGAACTGCGCCCTGCACTTCCTCAGCGAGGACCTCCACGAGCAGCCGATCTTTCCGGTGGAGGCGCCGGACGGTCGCCGCGACATGACGGAGATTGCGCGCCAGGTCAGCCTATTCCGCGACATGCACATGCTCGCGCCCGAGGTGCTGGGCTTCGCGATCCCGAACGCGGGCAAGCGCAACCCTGTGCAGGCGCGTAAAGAGGGCATCCTGGCCGGCGTGTTCGACACCGAATGGCGGTGGAACCACGGCAGCGCGTTCATTGAGCTCAAGGGCTACGACGCGCGCGGCCGGGCCGGCAAGCTCTCGCCGGCTCAGATCGCGTTTGGGAACAAGCTCCACCGCATGGGGCACCGTGTCGGGTGCTTCTTCACGCCCGCGCTCGCGATCCAGTTCCTGCGTGACGCCGGGGCCCCGTTTCTCAGCATCCGGGAGGGCCGGCTGTGAGCGACGCGCGACCCATCGGCGACATCACCCGCGACATCACCCGCGGCATCTGGCTCAGCAGCATCGACACCTGCCCCGACCTGGCCGCGCGCCGTCGGCGGATCGAGGCTGCGCGCTTCAAGGGCATCCTGTCGCCTGCCGAGGCGGCGGAGAAGCTGGCTATTGCGGAGGCTATGGCGGCATGAATGCGGTCACTCCGATCCAGGCCGAGCAGATCGCCGACGAGATCAGCGAGGCGGAGCGCGCCTATCGCCTGTCCATCCGCATCCACATCCCGCACGAGAGCGAGGTCGGGCTGTCCTGTCGCGCGCACATCGCAATGATCCGCGACCGCGCCAGCGCCGGCATGCGCGACTGCAGCGCCGCAACCGCGCCGATCCTCAACGAGATTTCCCGGCTCGCTCAGAGCTGGATCTATGCGCCGGCCGCGATTGCGGACCTGTGGCGCATCCGTAGCGCCCTCGAGGGCTTGATGATGGCCGCTCGCACCGCCGAGCGCGTGGAGAGGCGCAAAGCCCATGGAGGGGGATGATATGGAGCCGCTGAACGGCATGGGACCCCTGGACGATCCGGAAGGCCTGAACGACTATTTCGACAGCATCCCCAAGGAGGACGAGAGCAATGTGTTCTCCTTCCCGCCGCGCCAGCATCGAAAAGAGCATGTTGTTTCGGCAACTGACGATGATGCCGAAGACGCGCCCCTACCCGGCGTCGCAGACCCGGCAGAATGGACCGGCAAGAACGCCCCCGCCCGCAGCTTCCTGATCCCAGGCTGGCTCGTCCGCGGGCACGCCGGCTTGCTCAGCGGAATGGAGGGCGTCGGCAAGTCGCTGATCGCCCAGCAGCTGGCGACTTGCATCGCTCTCGGCCGCGATTTCCTTGGCCTGCAGGTAGAACAGGAGCGCTCGGTCTACATCACCTGCGAAGACAGCATCGACGAGCTCTGGCGGCGCCAAGAATCGATCAATAAGTCGATGGGCGTCACCATGGCGGACCTCGGCGGTAAGCTGAAACTGGTGTCGATCGTCGGCGAGCTGGGCAATGAGCTCGGCACGTTCAGCGCGGACGGCAAGCTGGCGCCGAGCGTTCGCTATCGGCAGATCGCCAAGGTGTGCCTCGATTTCAGCGCCGGCTTCCTGGTGCTCGACAATGCCGCGCATATGTTCGCCGGAAACGAGAACGCCCGCCACGACGTCGCCGCCTTCCTCGGCCTGGTAGAGCGCCTGTCACAGCAGATGAACGGCGCTGCGCTCCTGCTCGCCCACCCGAACAAGCAGCTGTCGCAGGGCAACAAGCAGGGCAACGAATACAGCGGCTCGACCGGCTGGAGCGCCCATGTCCGCAACCGCCTGTTCATCGACTATCGCGAGGATCCGCAGGACGGAACGCCCGTCGACGACGATGATCGCGTGCTGCGGAAGTCCAAGGCCAATTACGGCAAGCGCGGCGAGGAAGTCTATTTCCGCTGGCACGATTGGGCCTTTGTGCGACCCGACGACATGGATGCGGGAAATGCGCGGGAGATCGAAGCGAATGCCCGCGCGAACCACGAAAACGAGGCATTCCTGCGCTGCCTGCGCGAGCGGACGAAGCAGCAGCGTGCGGTGTCGGAACGCCTTTCCAAGAGCTACGCGCCCAACGTTTTCGCTGGCATGCCCGAGGCTCGCGGCGTCGGCAAGAAGGCCATGGAGCAAGCCATGGACCGCCTGTTTCGCTTGGGCGCAATCGAGCGCGCAGAGGTGTGGCGGGGTGCTGATCGGAAGCCCGTTTTCGGCCTGCGGGAATGCGCGGGATATGCCGCAGAACCTGCGGGAAATGTTGCGGGAAATGTGCAGAAAATGGGGTGCGGGGAACCGCAGGAAATGTGCGGGGAACCGCGCGGAAAATGGGGGTCAACACACACCCCTAGTACTACGTACATAGGGGAGCCCTCGGGGCGCTCCCCCACGAACGGTACTGCGGCTTCCGCGGATGGGTCGGAAGCATGGCGCAGCAACCCGTTGTTCAATTCGGATGCGAGTGGCGCGGCAGGACCGCTGCCATGGGCTGACGAAAGCATTCCTGATGACATCGCATGACCACCCGAGGAGCCCGAGCATGACGACGATGCTATCCCCCCTGCCCCAGGCCGTCGCCCATCCGGCGATCGAGGAACCGTGGGAGCACATGATTTACTGGGCGCACGTCCGGAGCGCGGATGCCGGGCTGCCGGCGCTGCTGAAGGCCGACATCGTGGCGCTTCTGGATTGCGCGGACAGCACGGTTACCGACGTTGAGCAGCGAATGGAGGCCAAGGGCTGGATCAGCATCGCTCGATTCCACCGCGGGAGGCGAGTGACCATCACAGCGACCGGCAAGTCCACGGCGGCACCGAAGTGCATTCGGAAACACTGGCGGGCGCGGCCTGAGCATCAGACGGACCCGTTCCAGCTGCTCCGGCTGCGGTCGCCGGATCGCGCGGAGGCTGTGCTTGCCGCGGCGAAGAGGGAGCAGAGGAGCCCTGCGGCGATGATGATGGATATGATCGTTGAGGCTCTGGATGCGCGGAGGGTGGGATGACGGCATACCCCCAGGATCGCCGGGAATGGGCCGTACAGCGCGTTGTCGAGGGTTTGCGGAAGGGAACCCCGCTGACGGTCATCTGCAGCGCTGACGGCATGCCCTGCGACGATACGGTCAGGGCTTGGGCAGCTGCCGACGAAGAGATCGGTCGGGCCATCGCGCGCGCGCGCGAGGCTGGGTTCGACGCCATCGCCATGGACGCGCTCGCCATCGCCGACGAGGTGACCGACAAGGACACGATCCCGACGGCGCACGGCGAGATCCCGAACAAGGAATGGATCATGCGCTCGAAGCTGCGCGTGGACACCCGGCTGAAGTTGCTGAGCAAGTGGGACCCGAAGCGGTACGGCGAAGCGACCATGCTGAAGCACGCCGACGCCGACGGAAACACGCTGGACCTCGCCGCGGCGATCATGGCCGGGAATGCGAGGCTTTCCACCGGTGAGTGAAGACCCCCGCATCCAGCTGGCTACGCGCATCGGCGAGTTCCGCTATTCGCCGCTGAAGCACACGCTGTTCGCCTATCCGTGGGAGAGCGAGCATCTGCCGGAGAACGGTCCGCGCACCTGGCAGCGCGAGGTGTTCCAGCAGATCGGCGAGCATCTGGAGAGCCCCGCCACCCGGCACCAGCCCTGTCGTATCGCGGTTGCGTCGGGCCACGGCATCGGCAAGTCCGCGGCGATCAGCATGGTCCACAAATGGGCGCTGGATACCTGCGTCGACACCCGCTGCGTGATTACCGCGAACACCGAAGGCCAGTTGCTCACCAAGACGAGCCCGGAGCTCGCGAAATGGAACCGGCTGGCGATCACCCGCGACTGGTTCCGCGCGAACGCCACCAGCTTCGTGTCGACGATCGCGGGGCACGACAAGGCGTGGCGCTCTGACCTCGTGACCTGGAGCGACAGCAACACCGAAGCGTTCGCCGGCCTGCACAACATGGGCCGCCGCATCGTGCTGATCTTCGACGAGGCGTCGGGCATCTCGCGCAAGGTCTGGGAGGTCGCGCTCGGCGCGCTGACCGACGAGGGTACGGAAATCCTGTGGCTGGCGTTCGGCAACCCGACGCAGAACACGGGCTCGTTCCGTGAGTGCTTCAGCCGGTCGCGCGACCTGTGGCGGACGAAACAGATCGACAGCCGCACCGTCGAGGGCACGAACAAGACCTATCTCGACGAGCTGGTGCGGACCTACGGCGAGGACAGCGACATTGCGCGCATCCGTGTCCGCGGGCAGTTCCCGTCCGCGTCGTCGATGCAGTTCATCGCGTCCGAGGTGGTGGAAGCCGCCCGCGCCCGCGATTGCGCCACGCTGGGCAGTGATCCCGTCATCTTCGGCCTCGACTGCGCGCGGTTCGGCGACGATCACTCGACGCTCGCCATCCGCTGCGGCCGCGATGCGAAGTCCCGGCCCTGGAAGCGCTGGTTCCACCAGGACACGATGCAGGTGGCCGGCGACGTGGCGCTGCAGGCCGACATCTGGAAGCCGGACGCGATCTTCGTCGATGCCGGCGCGATGGGTGCCGGTGTGATCGATCGCCTCCGCCAGCTGGGTGTGCCGAACGTCTTCGAGGTCCATTTCGGCGGCAAGGGGCGCGAGGCCGAATGGGCAGCAGGCGTCCGCATCCGCACAAAGAACAAGCGCGCCGAGATGTGGGCCAGCATGCGGGCATGGCTCGAAGGCGGTGCGATCCCCGACGAGCAGGCGCTGCAGGACGACCTGACCGGCGTCGAGTATGGGTACAACGCCGAGCAGGCGATCGAGCTGGAGAAGAAGGAGCACATGAAGGCGCGTGGGCTGTCCTCGCCTGATGACGCCGATGCGCTGGCCTGCACCTTCGCAGAGCCGGTCGCGCCGCGGTCGGTGCCGGGGTATCTGGATCCGGCGAATTATGGGCGAGGCCCGACCTACGACCGCTACAGCGAGGTCTAGCCCGCTCGATTCAAGCCCCGCCCCCGCCGCTCTATCCCGGCGCCATGGCTTCCGTCGTCTCCATCTGCAACGAAGCGCTGGCGGAGATCAGCGCGGACGCGATTGAATCGCTGGACGAGCGCAGCGTCTCTGCTGTCGAGTGCTCCCGCGCCTTCGACAATGTGCTGTCCGACGTCCTTGCCCGGCACGACTGGGAGTTCAACCGGACGCGCGTCGCCGGGCCGCCGCCACCCAACGGCCGCACGCCGGACGGGGCCTAGGGCTATTCTGTTCC
>JAIYAA010000370.1 GCA_027489295.1 Sphingomonadales bacterium
AGCGGCGGCAGGTTGGCGCGCGGGGCGTCCACCGTCATGGTCTCTCCATCAGATACGGCCGTGTCGCCACGGACAACGCACGAACTCGAATTGCGCAAGGCTGTTATAAAATTTCAACGTGCCTGTCGAGATGGGGCAGCAGGGCTGGCCTAAAAATTTGGGACACGGAGTCCGATTGACTCCCATGCCAATTGGAACAAAATAGGAACGAACGAGTCGGACCTGTCATCAACCCCGAGCGAGTCGCCCGTGCCCGATCCTGCCACTCTCGACCAGTTGCGCGCAATGCTCAGCGCCATCGACGGCACCGGATTCCGTCGGCGCCCGGTGCTGCCGTTCGGGCTGGAGCGGCTCGATTCGAAGCTGGCGGACGGCGGGCTGCGGCTCGATGCGCTGCACGAGATTTCGGGTGCCACGCCCGACCTGACCGACGATTGTGCCGCCACCACCTTCCTTGGCGGAATCGCCGCGCGCTGCTGGGGGCCGGTGCTGTGGGTGGTGCGGCGGCGCGACCTGTTCGCCCCTGGGCTGGCGCAGGTCGGCCTCGATCCCAAGCGGGTGATCTATGCCGAGGCGCGCGACGACGACGAACTGCTCGCGATCATGGAGGAAGGGCTGCGCCATCGCGGCCTCGGCGCGGTAATCGGCGAAGTGAAGCGCGTCGCGATGCCAGCGACGCGGCGGCTGCAGCTGGTGGCCGAGGGGGGCCGCACGATCGCGCTGCTGCTCAAGCGCCATGCGCGCGAGGGGAGCGATCCGCTGGGGGCGCCGTCGGCGGCGGTGACGCGCTGGCGGATCGGCTGCGCGCCCTCGGCGCCGCTGCCGGTGGAGGGGGTCGGCCGGCCGCGCTGGGACGTGTCGCTGGCGCGGCAACGGGGGGGAGAAGCATTCCAACTGTTGGTGGAGGCCTGCGATGCAACGGGTCGCTGCGCTCTTCCTGCCCCACTGGTCGCTCGACCGCGTGCGGCGGGCCGAGCGGCGCGCGCCGCCGCCTGAGCGGGCGCACCCTCTTTCCCCCGACGCGCCTTCCGACGACGCGTTCTTGCCCGTCCAGGCGCTGGCGGAAGCCGAGCAGGAGGCCGCCTGCTCCGTCCAGCGCGGCGGCGGCTGGCGGCCGGGTGCGCGCTGGGCGCGGGGCGAGCGTGATGCGGCGATTGCCGCACTTCCGCCGCACCAGCGGCCGCCGATGCGCGAACTCGGCCGGCGCAGCGAGGCGGCGGAGCCGGTCTTCAAGCGGATGCGGCCCGACGAGGGTGGCGCGATGGCGGGTGGCGGGGTGGTGCGGTTGCCGCTGGCGGCGCGCACGGTTGCTACGCCCGTTGATACGCCTGCGCCTACCATACACCCGTCATCCCGGCGGAAGCCGGGATCCATTCGCCTGTCGGTTTCGGCGCCTTCCCCAGCGGAGAAGGCAATGGATCCCGGCTTTCGCCGGGATGACGAAGGGGGGGTGGAGGCCCCCCGCCTCCTCTCCCGCCGCACCGGCAGCCGCAGCGAAGTCGCCGCCGCATGTCCCGCCGCGCTCGCCGCGGGCATCCGCATCGGCATGGCGCTCACCCAGGCCCGTGCGTTGGTGCCGGAACTCCGTATCGATCCCGCCGACCCGGACGCCGACCGCATCGACCTCGAACGGCTGGCGCACAGCCTGGCCCGCCGCTGGTCGCCGAGCGTCACCATTGCCAGCGACGACCTGCTGTTCCTCGATCTGACCGGCGTCGCCCATCTGCATGGCGGTGAGGCCAGGACGCTGCGCCGGCTGCACGCGCTGCTCGCCCGGTTGGGCTTCGCCGCCAGGATCGCCGTCGCCGATACCCCCGGCGCCGCCTGGGCCTTGGCCCGCTTCCGCCCCGAGACGCTGCTCCTTTGCCCGCCCGGCGACCAGGGCGGATGGCTCACCCCCCTGCCCGTCGAGGCGCTGCGGCTGGAGAGCGATGCCACCGTTCTCCTCCAGCGGCTGGGCGTCGACAGCATCGGCCAGCTCGCCGCGCTCCCCCGCGCGCCCTTGGTCCGCCGCTTCGGCACCGCCATCGCCGCGCGGCTCGACCAGGCACTGGGCCGCATCCCGGAGCCGGTCACCCCGGTCACTCCGCCCGAGCCGATCGCCGTCACCCAGCGCTTCGCCGAACCGATCGCCACCCCCGAGGCGATCGCCCACTGGCTGGGCGACCTCGTCCGCCGCCTCGCCGAAGCGCTGGCGGAAGCGGGCCAGGGCGCCCGCCGCATCGGGCTGGTTGCGGACCGCGTCGACGGCGTGCCGCAGCGGATCGGCATCGGCCTCGCCCGCGCGAGCCGCGATCCGGCGCACCTGCTCCGCCTGCTCGCCCGCCGGATCGACCAGATCGAACCGGGCTATGGCCTCGACGCGATGACGCTGCACCTGCTGCGCAGCGAACCGCTGGGCGCGCTGCCGGTCGACGAGCGGCTGGATGCCGAGACGGTGCCCGATCTCGCGCCCTTGATCGACACGCTGGCGACGCGGATCGGGATGGCGCGGCTGTGGCGGATGCAGGCCGTGGAAAGCGATGTGCCCGAACGCTCGGCCGCCGCACTGCCGCCGCTCGACCCGCCCGAGCGCGTGGCGCCGCCGATGAAGGCCGACGATGTCCGCCAGCTCGATCGCCATGCCCCGTTGCCGCCCTGGCACCCGGATTGGCCGCGGCCGATCCGCCTGCTGCGCCGGCCCGAGCGGCTGGACTTCGTGGTCGCCGAGCTGCCCGACCAGCCGCCGCGCCGCTTCACCTGGCGCGGCGAGCGGCACGAGGTGGTCCGTGCCGATGGGCCCGAGCGGATTCATGGCGAATGGTGGAAGCGCGCGACCGAGACCCATGCCACGCGCGACTATTTCCGCGTCGAGGATGAGCGCGGCCGCCGCTACTGGCTGTTCCGCCAGGGGGACGGCGAACGCCAAGTGACAGGCGATCTCAGCTGGTACCTGCACGGCCTGTTCGGGTGAGCACGGCCATGTATTCGGAACTCCAGGTCACCAGCCATTATTCCTTCCTGCGCGGCGCCTCCGCGCCGTCCGAGCTGTTCGAGGCGGCGGCCGCGTACGGCATGCCCGCGCTGGGCATCACCGATCACAACAGCGTCGGCGGCATCGTCCGCGGGCTGGTCGCGGCGGAGGCAACCGGCGTGCGGCTGGTCACCGGCTGCCGGCTCGACCTGACCGACGGCAGCGGCGTGCTGGTCTGGCCCGAGGATCTGGCGGCGTGGTCGCGGCTCACCCGGCTGCTCAGCATCGGCAAGGCGCGCGCGGATGCGCAGCACGGCGAGAAGGGGCAGTGCTTCCTCCATTGGGAGGATGTCGCGGGGCATGCGGACGGCCTCGTCGCCGCGCTGGTGCCCGGCATGGCGGACGCTGGCGACCCGGCGGCGCTGCGCTGGATGGCGGATGTGTTCGGGGAGCGCGGCCATGTCACGCTCACCCGCCATCGCCGCCCGCAGGAGGCGATACGGCTGCATGGCCTGGCCGAGGCCGCCGCCGCGCACGGCCTGACCCCGCTCGCCACCGGCGACGTGCTCTATCATCATCCCGACCGGCGGATGCTGCACGATGTGATGACCGCGATCCGCCACACCACCACCGTCGACGATCTCGGTTTCCGCCGCGTCCGCAGCGCCGACCGGCACCTCAAGCCCCCGCACGAAATGGCGCGCCGCTTCGCCGCCTGGCCGCAAGCGCTGCACGCGGTGGCGGCAGTGGTCGAGCGGTGCAGCTTCAATCCCCGCGAGCTGGGCAAACTCTATCGCTACCCGGACGAAGTGGTGATGTCCGGCCGCAGTCCGCAGGAGGCACTGGCCAAGCTCGCCCGCGATGCGCTTGCCGCCAAGTTCCCCGAAGGGGCGCCGCCGGCTTATGCCGAGCTGCTGGAGAAGGAGCTGACGTTGGTCGAGAAGTTCGGCTATGCCCCCTATTTCCTCACCGTCCATTCGATCGTCCGCTACGCTCGCGCGCAGGAGATCCTCTGCCAGGGACGCGGCAGCGCGGCCAATTCGCTGATCTGCTTCCTGCTCGGCGTCACCTCGATCGATCCGGTGGTGCACAAGCTGCTGTTCGAACGCTTCCTATCCGAAGATCGCAACGAGCCCCCCGATATCGACGTCGATTTCGAACATGAACGGCGCGAGGAAGTGATCCAATGGATCTACGAAACCTATGGCGCGCGCCATGCTGCGCTCACCGCGGTGGTCAGTCGCTATCGTACAAGGGGCGCGGTCCGCGAGGTAGGCAAGGCGCTGGGGCTGCCCGAGGACGTCACCGCCGGGCTGGCAGGGCAGGTCTGGGGCTGGTCGAACGAGGGGGTGAGCGAGGCCGATGCCGCCGCGCTCAACCTCGACGCCAGCGAGCCGCGGCTGGCATTGACGCTCGACCTCGCCCGCCAGTTGATCGGCACCCCGCGCCATCGCTCGCAGCACCCCGGCGGCTTCGTGCTGGCCCAGGCCAATCTCGACGAGATCGTGCCGATCGAGCCGGCGGCGATGGTCGACCGGCGGGTGATCGAATGGGAGAAGGACGATATCGAGACGCTCGGCCTGATGAAGGTCGACATTCTCGGGCTCGGCATGCTCGGCTGCATGCGGCGCGCGTTCGACCTGCTCCAGCAGCACAAGGGCGTGAAGCTGACGCTCGCCTCGGACGCGATGCAGGAAGACGATCCGGCGACCTTCGCGATGATCCAGAAGGCCGACACGCTGGGCACCTTCCAGATCGAGAGCCGGGCGCAGATGTCGATGCTGCCGCGACTGAAGCCCAAGATATTCTACGACCTCGTCATCCAGGTCGCCATCGTGCGGCCGGGGCCGATCCAGGGCGACATGGTGCACCCCTATCTGCGCCGGCGCGAGGGCAAGGAGGAGGTCGAGTATCCCAGCGAGGAGTTGAAGGACGTCCTCTTCAAGACCTTTGGCGTCCCGCTGTTCCAGGAGCAGGCGATGAAGGTCGCCATCGTCGGCGCGGGGTTCAAGCCGGCCGAGGCCGATGCGCTGCGCCGGGCAATGGCGACGTTCAAATCGACCGGCGGCGTCACGCACTTCCGCGAGAAGATGATCAGCGGCATGCTGGAGAAGGGCTACACCCAGGATTTCGCCGAACGCACCTTCAAGCAGATCGAGGGCTTTGGCAGCTATGGCTTTCCCGAGAGCCACGCGGCCAGCTTCGCCAAGATCGCCTATGCCTCCAGCTGGATGAAGTGCCACCATCCCGACATCTTCTGCGCGGCGCTGCTCAACGCGCAGCCCATGGGGTTCTACGCGCCCGCGCAGATCGTCCGCGACGCGCGC
The DNA here is from genome assembly GCA_027489295.1 of Sphingomonadales bacterium. Next base: position 5,281 of record JAIYAA010000370.1, read on the forward strand.
GAGCATGGCGTCGAGGTGCGCGCGGTGTGCGTCAACGACAGCGTCTGGGATACGCGGGTGCTGGGATCCTCCCCGGAACGGGGAGGGGAGGGTCATAAGCTCCTCCCCCTCCGCCTCGGCATGCGGGTGGTGCAGGGGCTGTCCGCACGCGATGCCGATGCGATCCTCGGGGCCCGCGCCGAGCGACCCTTCACCTCGATCGAGGATGTCTGGCGCCGCGCCCGCGTCGCGCCCGCGTCGCTGGCGAAGCTTGCGCAGGCCGATGCGTTCCGCGCCTTCGGCCAGGATCGCCGCCAGGCGCTCTGGGCGATCAAGGCGCTCGACCAGGCCCCGCTGCCGCTGTTCGCGGGGATCGAGGGACCGATCCAGGCCGCCGAGCCTGTGGTGTCCCTCACCCCCCTCAGCGCCGGCCGCGAGGTGGTGGAGGATTACCGCGCCACCCAGCTGAGCCTGCGCGCGCATCCGCTCCATTTCCTGCGGGACACACTCGCCGCGCGCCGCATCCGCCCGTGCGGCGATCTCAAGATCCTCAAGGACGGTGCGCGGGTGGAGGTGGCCGGCATCGTCCTCGTCCGCCAGAAGCCGGGCAGCGCCAAGAGCATCTTCCTCACCCTGGAGGACGAGACCGGCATCGCCAATGCGATCGTCTGGCCGGCGCGGTTCGCGCTCTACCGGCCGATCATTCTCGCCGCGCCGATGATCGCGGTGCGGGGGCGCCTCCAGCGCGAGGGCGAGGTGCTGCACCTGATCGCCGAGACGATCACCGACCTCACCGAATTGCTGCGCAGCGTCGGCGCGCGCGACCTGCCGCGGATGACCATGCCCGGCGACGGCGCGACGCATGGCGGCACCATCGATTCGCGCGACCGCAAGGTCACTCGGTCGAGCGACCCCGCGCATGCCTATCCGAAGCAGCGCACGCCCGAGAGCTGGCCGTCGCGGCGCGAGGATATCATCCCGATCAAGTCGCACGATTTCCACTGATGCCGAACATCGCTACGCAGCGGCATCATCTTCCGGGGGGACCATGCTGAATTATCTTCCGATCGCTCTATCGGGCCTGCTGCTCGCATCCGCCGCGCAGGCGCAAAGCGTGGCACCGCCGCCCGCGGCGCTGCAGGCGCTCGAAGGCTGCTGGCAGGGCAGCGGTACCGTGATGGACAAGCCCGTCACCCTCACGCTCCGCGCCGCGCCGACCGCACTGGGCGCGATGATCGCGCTCGACACCACCAGCGTCGCCACCGCCGATGCCGCGGATCGCTACGCCGCGCACCTCGTGTTCGGCTGGTTGCCGGACAAGGCCGGGCGTCCGGCGGGCGCGCTCACCGGCTATTGGGCGGACAGCTTCGGCGGCGCCTTCGCGGCGCCCGGCGAGGGCGAGGCGCAGGATCAGGGATTCGAGATGCGCTATCGCTTCGGCAGCGACACCTTCGTCAATCGCTGGCGGCGCACGGGGCGGGCGCTCGAATGGACGATCGTCGCGCGCGATGCCGCAGGCAAGGAAAGCCCCTTCGCCACCTATCGGCTGACCGTCACGCCCTGCGGACCGGCCAGGCCGGCGCCGCGCCGCTAGGACGCCGCGCCGGCCCGCGGATCAGCCCGCGACCACCGTCTGCTCGATCGTGCCGAAGATCGGGTGGTGCTTGTCGTCTTCCGCCCAGATGCGGATCGTGTCGCCGGCCTTGAGGAACGGCGTTTCCGCAGCCCCCCGCAGGATCGTCTCGACGGTGCGGACCTCGGCAAGGCAGCAATAGCCCTTGCCGCCCTCGCCGATCGGCTTGCCCGGGCCGCCATCGGCATCGCGGTTGGAGACGGTGCCCGATCCGATGATCGTGCCGGCGCCCAGCGCGCGCGTCTTCGCCGCATGGGCGATCAGCGTGCCGAAATCGAAGGTCATGTCCTCGCCCGCCTCGACGCGGCCGAACGGCTGGCCGTTGAGATCGACCATCAGCGTGCGGTGGAGCTTGCCCTCCTGCCACCAGCTGCCCAGCGCATCGGGCGTGACGAACACCGGCGAGAAGGCGCTGGCCGGCTTGGACTGGAAGAAGCCGAAGCCCTTGGCCAGCTCGCCCGGGATCAGGTTGCGCAACGACACGTCGTTGGTCAGGCCTACCAGCCGCACCGCCGCCAGCGCGTCCTCACGGCTCGCGCCCAGCGGCACGTCGCCGGTGACGACCACCACCTCGGCCTCGAGATCGCAGCCCCAGCTTTCGTCCTTGAGCGGAATCGCGTCGCGCGGCCCCAGGAACCCGTCCGATCCGCCCTGATACATCAGCGGATCCTGCCAGAAGCTCTCGGGCAGCTCCGCGCCGCGCGCCTGCCGGACCAGCGCGACATGATTCACATAGGCCGATCCATCCGCCCACTGATAGGCGCGCGGCAGCGGTGCCGCCGCCTGGCGCTCGTGGAAGCGCATCATCGGGATCGCCTCATGCTCGAGATCGGTGGCGAGGTTGCGCAGATCGCCCTCCACCGTCGCCCAATCGTCGAGCGCCGCCTGCAGCGTCGGCGCGATATGGCTGGCGTCGGCGCACCAGGCGAGATCGTTGGAAACGACGACGAGCTTGCCGTCGCGTCCCTGCTTGAGGCTGGCTAGTTTCATTTGACACCATCTCCTTCGGCGGTCGCCATAGGGCAACTTCGCTCGCCACGGAACCGTAGCCCCTTGGTACGTATTTTGCCCAGTCGCATTGACTTCGGGGCGGGCCATGATCAACGAATTGCATATGGCCCCGCCGCTTCGCTTTCTGGATCATAGCGGTGAAATGGCCGAGCGCCTGCGGGCGTTCGACTGGGAAAGCCACCCGTTCGGCCCGCCTGAAACCTGGTGCGAGCCGCTGCGGATCATGGTCGACATGGCGCTGGCCTCCAGCTTTCCAACCGCCATCTATTGGGGCCCGGAGCTGCGGCTCCTCTACAACGACGCCTGGGCGCATATCCCGGCCGATCGCCATCCCTGGGCGCTGGGTCGCCCCGGTGCCGAGGTATGGGCGGAGATTTGGGACGTGGTCGGCCCCCAGATGGAGCAGGTACTCACCACCGGCCGCGGCTACGCCACCTTCGACCAGCTGCTGCGCATGGCACGCGACGGCGTGCAGCGCGACACCTGGTGGAACTACAGCCTCACCCCGATCCGCGATGCCGACGGCAAGGTGCTGGGCCTGCTCAATCAGGGCAACGAAACGACGCGGACGGTGCTCGCGGAGCGCGCCAAACAGGCCGAAGTCGAACGGCTGCGCGACTATTTCCAGCAGGCGCCCGGTGCGATTGCCCTGCTCGAAGGGCCAAGCCACGAGTTCGTGATCGCCAACCCCGCCTATCTCGATCTCGTCGGCCGACAGGATGTCGTCGGCCGGCAGGTCGCGGAGGCCCTGCCCGAAATCGTTGAGCAGGGTTTCGTCGCGCTGCTCGATCAGGTCTATCGAACCGGCGAACCCTATCGCGGACTGTCCCGCGACGTGCTGCTGCGTCGCGGTGGCGACAGCGTCGAGCGCCGGGTGCTCGACTTCTCCTACCAGCCGATCAAGGACGCCGTCGGCAGCACCACCGGCATTTTCGTCGCGGCCAACGACATTACCGAGCGCGCGCTGGCGGAAGAGGCCCTCCGCCGGAGCGAGGAGCGGCTGCAGCTGGCGCTCAACGCCTCTACCGGGATCGGCACCTGGGACTGGACCGCGGAAAGCGGCCGGGTGACCGGCGACGAGCGCTTCGCCGCGCTGTTCGGTATCGATCCTCAGCGCGTCGCCCATGGCGGTGCGTTCGATGCGGTACTCAACTTCATCCATCCCGACGATCGCGCGCGCATCGCCGTCGACGTGCGCGACGCGGTGGCGAATCGCAGCCCGCTCAAGCTCGAATTCCGGGTGCTGCGCGCCGATGGCGATGTGCGCTGGCTGCTCACTCAGGGCCGCTGCACCTATGATGCGGAGGGCCGCCCGATCCGCTTCCCAGGCGTGAGCTTCGACATCACCGATCGCAAGCTTGCCGAGGAGGCCGCGCAGGAAGCCGCCGAGGATCTGCGCACCGCCACCGAAGCGCAAAGCTTCCTGCATACCCTCGCCGAACGCCAGCGCGCGCTGGAGACGCCGGACGCGATCATGGAGCTGACCGCTACGGAGCTGGCCGCCAAGCTGGGGCTGGCCCGGGTCGGCTTCTACCGCGTCGTCGGCGATAAGATCGAACTCGGCCCCTGCTGGACCAACGGCGAGCTGCCGATCCTTGAAGGCGAATGGGTGCTTGAAGCGGTGGCGCCGCTGATCGAACGCTACCGGCAGGGCCGCACCGTGGTGTTCAACGACAGCCGAGCGGAATTTCCCGGCAGCGCGTTGAGCAAGATCTCGCCCTCCGCGATCGGGGTGCCGCTGCTCCGCGGCGGACAGTGGGTGGCGACGTTCTACGCCAATGCGGCCGGTCCGCGCGCATGGCGGCCCGAGGATATCGCCTTCCTCGAAACTGTCGTGGAAACCACATGGGACTCGGTGGAACGCGCCGATGCGGTGCTGGCGCTGCGCGAGAGCGAAGAGCAGTTCCGCGCGATCACCAATTCGATCGATCACATGGTGTGGTCGGCCGACGCGAGCGGCTTGGTCGATTATTATAACGACCGCTGGTACGAATATACCGGGGTCACAACAGGCAGCACCGATGGCGATGCCTGGGAAAAGGTGCTGCACCCGGACGATCAGGCCCGCGCCTGGGCGACGTGGGAGCACAGCGTGCAGACCGGCGATCTCTACCGCATCGAATATCGCATGCGGAACCATCGCGGCAGCTATCGCTGGGCACTGGGCCGCGCCCAGCCGCTGCGCGACGAGAACGGCAGGATCGCCCGCTGGTTCGGCACCTGCACCGACATCCAGGAAATCGTCGACGCGCGCGAAGTGCTCGCCCGCTCGCGCGAGGAGCTAGAGGCGGCCGTGCGCGAGCGCACCGAACGCCTGATGGCCGCCGAGGCGCAGCTGCGCCAGGCCCAGAAGATGGAGGCCGTGGGCCAGCTGACCGGCGGCATCGCGCATGATTTCAACAATATGCTGGCGGTGGTGATCGGCGCGCTCGACCTGATGGAGCGCCGAATCACGCAGGGCCGCACCGATATCGAACGCTATCTGGTGGCGGCGCGGGACGGCGCCAGCCGCGCGGCGGCGCTGACCCAGCGACTCCTCGCCTTCTCGCGTCGCCAGCCGCTCGCACCGACCGCGCTGGACGTGAACGACATGCTGAGCGGCATGATCGAGCTGCTGGTGCGCACGCTCGGCGAGGGCGTGGTCATCGAGACCCGCTTCGCCCGCCGGCTGGAGCCGGTGCTGGCGGACCGCAACCAGCTCGAGAATGTCGTGCTCAACCTCGCCGTGAACGGCCGCGACGCGATGCCGCAGGGCGGCACGCTGACCATCGAGACCGAGCAGCGCACCCTCGGCGCCGCCGAAGCGGATCGATACGAGATCATGGCCGACGACTATGTCGAGATCCGCATCCGCGATACCGGTACCGGCATGCCGCCTGAAGTCGCTGCGCGCGCCTTCGATCCCTTCTTCACCACCAAGGGTGTAGGCAAGGGCACCGGGCTCGGCCTCAGCCAAGTATTCGGCTTCGTCCGCCAGTCGGGCGGGCACGTCACCATCGACAGCGAACCCGGCCGCGGCACCTGCGTGCGGGTGCTGCTTCCCGCCCAGCCCGAGGCGGTGCCCAGCCCGGCTGCCACCGCCACCGCGCGCGAGCTGCCGCGGGGCCGCCCCAACGAAGTGATCCTGGTGGTCGAGGACGAGGATCGGGTGCGCACCTATTCGGTCGAGGCGCTGCGCGAACTTGGCTACGGCGTCGTCTTCGCCCGCGACGGCATCGAGGCGCTACGGCTACTCGAACGCGGCCAGAAGATCGCGCTGCTGTTCAGCGACGTGGTCATGCCGGAGATGAGCGGGCGCGAACTGGCGTCGCGGGTGCGCGCGCGGATGCCGGAGCTGAAGGTACTCCTCACCAGCGGCTACGCCCCCGATGCGCCGGTGGAAGGCGCCACTGAGAACATCCTCGCCAAGCCGTTCGACATCGCCACGCTGGCGGTCGCGATCCGCGCCGCGCTCGACGCGTGACGACAGGAAAGGCTTGACCTAAGGCCCGCGTTTCGTCATTCGCGCCGCGGCTTCGGGCGACATGCCCGATCGACCAGCCCTGCCGCCGAGTCCTGTCGAAGGGCGGCCAGGGTCCGCCCGGCAGGCGGAGGACGTGTATCCATGGCAAATGTGGCAGTGATCGGCGCCCAATGGGGTGACGAAGGCAAGGGCAAGATCGTCGACTGGCTCGCCGAGCGCGCCGACGTGGTGGTCCGCTTCCAGGGCGGGCACAATGCCGGCCATACGCTGGTGATCGGCGAAAAGGTCTACAAGCTCTCCCTCCTCCCCTCGGGCATCGTCCGCGGCACGCCGAGCGTGATCGGCAACGGCGTGGTGCTCGATCCCTGGGCGCTCAAGGCCGAGGTCGAGAAGCTGCGCGACCAGGGCGTCGACGTGACCCCGGACACGCTCAAGATCGCAGACACCTGCCCGCTGATCCTCCCCTTCCACCGCGATCTCGACGCGCTGCGCGAGGACGCCAGCGGCGCCGGCAAGATCGGCACCACCCGTCGCGGCATCGGCCCGGCCTATGAGGACAAGGTCGGCCGCCGCGCGATCCGGGTGTGCGACCTTGCCAATCTCGATTCGATCGGGCCGCAGCTCGATCGCCTTGCCGCGCACCATGACGCGCTGCGCGCCGGCTTCGGCCAGCCGCCGATCGACCGCGACGCGCTGGTCGAGGAACTGCGCGGCATCGCCGGCTTCGTGCTGCCGTTCGTGCAGCCGGTGTGGAAGATGCTCAACGAGGCGCGCTCGCGCGGCCGCCGCATCCTGTTCGAGGGCGCGCAGGGCGTGCTGCTCGATATCGACCATGGCACCTATCCGTTCGTCACCTCGTCCAACACCGTGTCGGGCACCGCGGCTAGCGGCAGCGGCATGGGGCCCGGCGCGGTCGGCTTCGTGCTCGGCATCGCCAAGGCGTACACCACCCGCGTCGGTTCGGGCCCCTTCCCGACCGAGCTGGACAATGAAACCGGCGAGCGGCTCGGCACGCGCGGCCATGAGTTCGGCACCGTCACCGGGCGCAAGCGCCGTTGCGGCTGGCTTGACGCGGTGCTGCTGCGCCAGTCGGTCGCGGTCTCCGGCATCACCGGCATCGCGCTGACCAAGCTCGACGTGCTCGACGGGTTCGACGAGATCCAGGTCTGCACCGGCTATCGCCTGAATGGCGAGGTGCTCGACTATTATCCCGCCAGCGCGCCCGACCAAGCGGCGGTGGAGCCGATCTACGAGACGATGGAAGGCTGGTCCGAATCGACCTTCGGCGCGCGCAGCTGGGCCGAGCTGCCGGCGCAGGCGATCAAGTATATCCGCCGCGTCGAAGAGCTGATCCAGTGCCCGGTGGCGCTGGTCTCGACCAGCCCCGAGCGCGAGGACACCATCCTGGTCCGCGACCCCTTCGCGGACTGATCTAGCCGAGCAGCGCCCAGGCGGCGCGCAGGTCGTCGACGAAGTCGCGATAGGCCTGCGCTGCCGCCTCGGCGTCCGGCAAGCGCAGCAGGTAGCTGGGGTGCACCGTCACCCAGCCGGTACCGCCCTCGGGCAGCGCCAGCTGCTGGCCGCGCAACTTCGAAATCGTCGCAGCCTTGCCGGTGATCTGCCGCGCGGCGGTGGCGCCCAGCGCGACCACCAGCTTGGGGCGGACCAGCGCCAGTTCCTGTTCGTACCACCAGCGGCAGGCGGTGATCTCGCCGGCATCGGGCTTGGCGTGGATCCGCCGCTTGCCGCGTGGCTCGAACTTGAAGTGCTTGACCGCATTGGTGACATAGACGCGGGCACGATCAATGCCTGCCTCGTCCAGCGCCTTGTCCAGCATCTGCCCGGCGGGGCCGACAAAGGCGCGGCCGGCGAGGTCCTCCTGGTCGCCGGGCTGCTCGCCGACCAGCATCATGTCGGCATCGAGTGGTCCCTCCCCGAACACGGTCTGCGTCGCCGGCTTGTAGAGCGGGCAGCGGGTGCACGCTGCCGCCTCGTCGCGAAGGGCCGTCCACGCACCCTCGACATTGCCGCCGACCGCACTGCGCGCCGTTTCCACCATCGCCGTCTCCCGCGCCCGGGCACCGGCCACAAGCTCCTTCACCAACGCGGTTTCGGGCATGTTTTTCCAGTATTTGCGCGGCATCTCCTTCAGCATCGCGCCGGTCTTGAGGCGGGCGGGATTGAAGATGGACGCATAATAGGTCTTCCATACCGCCTCGACCGGATCGTCCGCCGGGGCATCGCCGCGCGTGGCCGCAGGGCCTTCGCTGAGCGTCTTGCCGTCCCAGTGGATCGAGACCTCGGGCGTCAGGATCGACCAGCGCATGCTGGCGAACCGCTCGACGAAGAAGCGGGCATTGGCGCGTACGATGTGATGTTCGGGCTCGAACCAGGCAATGTAGCGCGGGCCGCTGTCATCGACGAGTTCGCGGAAGCGGACAAAGGCGCGCATCTTGTGGATGTCGCGCCGCACCGCCTTTGCCATCAATTCCACCCGGCGAACCAGCGGATCGGCGCGGTCCTCGATCCGGTGCGGGTCGGTGGCGAGCAGCGTGTAGAGGAGAGCAAAACGCTGCGGATCCGAATGGAGGATCACGGATTGCGCCAGCTGGACGAACGCGCGCGGTACGCGAAGCGCCGGTCCGGCAGCGGCGGGCAGCGGCATCTGCTCGGCGGCGAACAGGTCGCCGCCGCCCTCGCCTACCCGCCACACGATCTCGGGCGGCGCGACATGCGCCTGGGCCAGCGCCCGCGCCGCATCGCGCCAGCCCTCGAAATCATCCTCGGCGGAAAGCGTGATCGCCCGCAAGGCTCAGTCGCGGTCGTCGCCCGGCGGGTGCGCTTCGGCGCGCTCCAGCTCCTTGGGCTTGCGCTTCTCGAACAGCTTGCCCAGCCGTTCCTCGTCGGCGGTGGAGAGATGCTTTTCCGCCGTCGGGAACATCTCTTCCTCCTCCTCGTCGATATGGTGGAGGTAGCAATCCTTCATCGCGCGGAACCTGGAGAGCCAGGCCGACGACGCCATGTCGACGTCCATCAGCTCGCCGAGCATATCGTCGACTTCCTTGTGCTCGGACACCGAGTGGCGGGCATCCTCGCGCAGATCGGGGTTGGCGAGCATCGTCGCATAGAGCGATTCCTCTTCCGCAGCGGCGTGCGACTGAAGCTCGAGGCGGAGCTGCTCGAACAGGTCGCGACGCTCGGCGCTGTCGCCCGAGGTGGTGTCAATCTTGGCGATCAGGTCGCGCTGGCGATCGTGATCGGCGATGAGGTCGGCGAAGATACGGGGCTGGTCGGCCATGTGGGAGTCTCCCTGGGTTCCCGGTCCTAACCAGTGGGCGGGATGCAGGTTGCTCCCGCGAGTCGTTCGCAAGGGTCCCGTCACGCCGCAAACAATTCCAGCTGCTCGCTTTTCGGCGCAATCCAGGCGCGCAGATCGGCCTTGTCGGTCAGCGCGATCGGGCGCCAGTCGGCGGCAATGATGAAGGGACGGATCTTGGCGAGCGAGACGGTGAGCCGCGCGACATCCTCCAGCCGCAACCGCCGCCATTTGCGCGCGGCGAGGATTGAGGCGACCGCCTTGGTGCCCAGCCCCGGCACGCGCAGCAGCGCCTCGCGCGGCGCACGGTTGACGTCGACGGGAAAGCGATCGCGGAAGCGCAGCGCCCAGGCGAGCTTGGGATCGATGTCGAGCGGCAGCATGCCCGTTGCCGGGTCGGCCGCCTGCGCCACCTCGTCGGGACGGAATTCGTAGAAGCGCATCAGCCAGTCGGATTGATAGAGCCGGTGCTCGCGCATCAACGGCGGGCGCTGGAGCGGCAGCACTGCGCTCGCATCGGGAATCGGGCTGAACGCCGAATAATAGACGCGGCGCAGGCCGAACTGGCCGTAGAGCCCCGCCGCCCGGCCGATGATGTCGCCATCGGTCGCGGCGTCGGCGCCGACGATCATCTGGGTCGACTGGCCGGCGGGCGCGAACTTCGGCGCCGAGCGATAGCGTTTCCGCGCGTCCGCCCCGTCGAGAATCGCGGTGCGCATGCCGAGCATCGCGCCTTCGATCTGCGGCGCGGATTTCTCCGGCGCCAGCCGCTTGAGCCCCGCGACCGTCGGCAGCTCGACGTTGATCGACAGGCGATCGGCGTGGAGCCCCGCCTGGTGGATCAGCTCCGGGTCGGCATCGGGGATCGTCTTCAGATGGATGTAACCGCGGAAATGATGGTCCTCGCGGAGACTCCGCGCGACCTCGACCATCTGCTCCATCGTGTAGTTGGACGAGCGGATGATGCCCGAGGAGAGAAACAGCCCCTCGATGTAATTGCGCCGATAGAAGTTGAGCGTGAGCTCCACCACCTCGGCCGGCGTGAACCGCGCCCGGCGCACGTTCGAGCTCTTGCGGTTGATGCAATAGTGGCAGTCGAAGATGCAGCTATTGGTCAGCAGGATCTTGAGCAGGCTGATGCAGCGCCCGTCCGGCGCATAGGCGTGGCAGATCCCCATGCCGGTGGTGGAACCCAGCCCCTTGCCGTCCTTCGACGTGCGCTTGGTCGTGCCGGAAGATGCGCAGGACGCATCATATTTCGCGGCATCGGCCAGGATCGCGAGCTTTGCACGGGTATCGAGTTGCGCCATTCGTTCTTTCTATGTTCTCAGCCGCTTGCTGTCTAGATGGACGCTCGGCCATCGGCCCTGTATCGGCGGCCGGCGGAGGGACTTCGGGACATGGCGCGGACGATCGACAAACGGGTGGGCGCGCTGGCGGCGGCAATGCTCGTCACCTGCCTGCTGGGATGGCTGTTCAAGGCGCATTGCACGCTGCACGGCTGGGTGGACGCGATCCAGTATACCAGCGGCTGCTACAGCGACGCGATGCCGTTCTGGGCCGGGCGGCACGTCAACGAGGGGCTCATCCCCTATTTCCAGACGCCAGTGGAATATCCCGTGCTCACCGGGCTGCAGATCTGGATCGACGGCACGATCACCCGGGGGCTGTTCGGCCTCTCCGCCAACGATGCGGCGTTCCTGGGCGCAGTGACGATCGTCAATGCGCTGCTCGCCTGGCTGATCCTGTGGATGTTCGCGCGCGCCGGCATGGACCGCACGCGGCTCTGGCTCTGGGCGGCCGCGCCGCCGCTGATCCTCTATCTCGGCCACAACTGGGATCTGGGTGCCGCGGCCTTCGCCGTGGCGGCGATGCTGGCAGCGCAGCGGCAGAAGCTCGTGCTGGCGGCGGCACTGGCGGCGCTGGGCGCGGCGGCCAAGCTGTTTCCGGCGCTGCTGCTGCCGCTGATCGGCCTCTCCGCGCTGTTCGCCCCCGGGGAAGCCTGGCGCACCCGCATCGGCACCGCCGCTACCTGCACGCTGGTGGCGATCGGCGCCTGGGCGGCGGTGAACCTGCCGGTCGCGATCACCGCGCCGGACAACTGGTCCGAATTCTACCGCTTCTCGCAGGCGCGCTCGGGCACGGCCGGGTCGACCTGGGAAATCCTGTCCAACCAGGGCTTCTGGGTAACCGACGTGGCCCAGCGCAACCTCTACGCGTCGATCGCCTTTCTGGGCGGGGCGGCGGCGATCATCGGGCTCGGCTGGCGCCAGCATCGCGAGCGCCTGTGGGTGCTGTCCACCCCGGTGCTCGCCTGGTTCCTGCTGACCAACAAGGTCTGGTCGCCGCAGTTCGACCTGTGGCTCTACCCGCTGCTGGTGATGACCAGCCCGCGCCTCAAGCCGCTGGCGCTGTTCGTAACCGGCGACATCGTCGCTTATTTCGCCGAATTCTGGTGGTTCGCCGGCATGGCGGGTGCCTGGCCCTATGCCACCCCGCACGACATCCTGCTGGCCGCGAGCGTGCGCGGCGTAGCAATGCTGTGGCTGATCGCCGATGCCGTGCGTCTGCCGGCGCCGGCCTGGATCGGCCAGGGCCCGGCACGCACCGCTTAGGGCAGCGGCAGCTCGGTCTCGGCCTTCTTTTGCGCGCGGCGCTCGGCGCGGGCGGCCGTCGCCTGTTTGACGAAGCACCCGGTGCCACCGCCGGCACCCACCGTCGAGCAGCTGCCGGTGCCGAACGCGCCGGTGGTCAGCGCGTCCTGCGACCGCACCGCCCAGGCCTCGCCCTTCTGGGGCGTGGTCGGGGTGGTGTCGCGGATGTTCTTCGGGATCCGGAAGCGCTCGCCTTCGTCCAGACGCTGGCAGACGACGATTTCCTCGCCGTTCTTGTTCGTCGGGCACTTGTCGTTGCCGTAGATGATCAGCACGCCGTTCTGCACCGCGTTCTGGGCATGCGCCGGCGCAGCCGCGAGCAGCGGTGCCGCAGCGGCTGCGATGACGATGGCGATCCTCTTGAGCACCCTGTTTCTCCTTTGTCCGTGCGCAACCATGGCCCGGTGCGCCTTAATAGCCGCTGTCAGATCCGCTTCGATACGCCGATCGCCACGCGGCACCCGGCGCGGATCAGCGCCGACAGTACCGGATAGCCCGGCGTGCTCTCCGCGCCCGAGGCGATCGCGGTATCACGATGCTCGATCTCCTCGTCGCGGAATCGCGCGACGGCGTCGCGCAGTTCCGGATCCTCATCACCCAACTGCTCGAGCTGCGCCTGGTAGTGCAGGTCGATCTCGGTCTCGATCGCGGCGGTGCACGCCATCGCTGCCTGTGGCCCCAGCGCAGCGGTGACCACGCCCAGCCCGAAACCTGCGACGTCCCAGAAGGGCTGGAGCAGCGTCGGCCGGACGCCACGCCTGGCAATCAGCGCGTCGAAAAAGGCACGGTGATGCGCCTCCTGATTGGCCATGCCGTTGATCAGGCGCGCCGTCGCGGTGCGGTCGCCCATCACCGCCAGCTGCCCCGCATAGATGCGCGTCGCGCCATATTCGCCCGCCTGATCCACCCGGACCATCGCGTCATGGCTTTCGCGCCGATCGCCCGGCTTCCAGCTCATCGTACCGACCTCCTCGTTGCGAGCAGCGCGATAGCCACCGCGCCGGCCAGCGAGAAGATGGCATTAAAGCCAGCCAGGCTGATCCCGAACAGCGTCCACTGCGGCACGTCGCAGCGCACCAGCGGGCGACGCAGCGCCTCGGTCAGCATCTCCATCGGCGAACCGTGCGTCGGCTCAGCAGTGCACGAGGTGATGCCCGCCCACCAATGATATTCGGTACCGGCATGATAGACGCCGATCGCGCCGCTTACCGCGATCAGCAGCGCGGCGAGCAGCACCAGCGCCGCTACCGGCCGCCGTCCGCGCACGAAGAAGGCGAGCAGGGCGACGACGATCGCCGCCAGATGCGGCCAGCGCTGCCACACGCACATCTCGCAGGGCACCAGGCCGCCGATGAATTGCGAGCCCAGCGCCCCGCCCAGCAGGGCGAGCGGCAGCAGCAGCGCCAGCCATCGCGCCAGCACCGGCACGTTCCGCGGCATCGCGCTCACTTGCCCGCGCCCGCGGCAACGGTCTTGCCCAGCCGCGCGATGGTCTGCACCGCATAGTTGAGCTGGAAGTCGTCGACGCCCTTCTTCTTCAGCTCCTCCGCGGTGGCGGTGAAGCGCGGATCGGTGATGGTGTCTTCCTCCAGCACCCCGTCGTCGACCTTCTCCTGGTTGATCAGGTGACGGCGCAGATCGGCCTCGCGCAGCACCGGCCGCGACTTGTAGTCGGGGTCGGAGAGCTGCGGCACGACGATGTCGGGCTTGATGCCGCCTTCCTGCACCGAATGGCCCGAGGGCGTGTAATAGCGCGCGGTGGTGAGCCGCAGCGCGGCGCGCTGGCCCATCGGCAGGATGGTCTGCACCGATCCCTTGCCGAAGCTGCGCACGCCCATCACGATCGCGCGGTGATGGTCCTGCAGCGC
>JAIYAA010000326.1 GCA_027489295.1 Sphingomonadales bacterium
CCCCCTGTTCTGCTCCCAAAAGCCGCTCCCGATCAGGCGTGGTCGAGGTGCGGACGGCCAGTCGGCACGATCGCGTGCGCGCCGAGGCGCAGCGTGGTGCCCGTCGCCCGCAGCAGCAGCGCGCATTCGATGAGTTGCATGTCCGTCTCCCTCGCCCAGTTGCCAGGCGTCCCGCACCGCAGCCACGGGCAGGGCGCAAACCTCTCCGTGCACGGCATGGCGGGGGAAGATGACAGGAATGTGAACGTTCACATGTAGAGAAGGGTTCGGCGTCTGCGCGTGGTGGGGGCGGGATCGCTTGGCGATAGGGTGATCGGCTGGCGAGGCGATCGGGGTCACGCTATGCTTGCGCGGAAGGCCGCGCCGTCACGCTGCGGGCAATTCAAGATCGGCCACGGTTCCGCCGCCGCTTGCGTCGCGCAACGCGAAATCGCCACGCCATTGGATCGCGAAGTCGCGGACGATGCTGAGGCCGAGGCCGGCCCCGCCGGTCTCCCGATTGCGCGACGCCTCGCCGCGTTCGAACGGCAGCAGCAGGCGCGCGCGTTCTGCCGCGGGGATGCCGGGTCCCGTGTCCGTCACCGATATGCGCACCCGATCCTCGAACCGCTGCACGCGGATCGCGCCGCTGCCCGCATAGTCGATCGCGTTGCGGAGCAGGTTCTCGATTGCGCGCCGAAAGGCGGCTTCGGGCACGAAAATGCGGGCATCGTCGCCTGCCAGGAGCCGGATCGCCGGGTGGCTCTCGTTCATCGCCTCGACGATCGCGTGCAATTGCCGCCCGACATCCAGCACCTCGGGTGGTGTCGCGGAATCGCGCGCGAAGGTCAGCACCTCGCCGATCATCGCCTGCATGCGATCGACATCGGCGACCATCCGGGCGCGCTGGGATTCCGGCGCGGCTTCGATGCGCAGCCTTAGCCCGGTGAGCGGCGTGCGCAGATCATGGGCGATGGCGGTCAACATCCGCGCCCGCTCCGTCGCCTCGGCGGCGAGGCGGGTCTGCATCGCGGCGATCGCGGCCGCGGCCTCGCGCAGTTCGCGTGGTCCCTCCCGGGGGATGCGCTCGATACCGCCCGCATCCAGCGCACGGGCAAGGGTGCGGAAGGGGCGGGTCAGACGGCGGGCGAAGATCCAGGCGATCGGCGCCAACAGCAGCAGGCTGACCGCCAGGGCGATCAGGATGTTCACCTGCCACTGCGCGAAGAAAGGTCG
The DNA here is from genome assembly GCA_027489295.1 of Sphingomonadales bacterium. The sequence continues at coordinate 1,216 of JAIYAA010000326.1, forward strand.
AACCGGTGCCACGCTGAGCCACCGGCCATCCGCCTGCCGGACGCTTGTCGTGAAGGCAGGTACCGGCAGGTCGATCATGGCGTTGCGGATCCTGCCGGTCACGGTGCCCGGTGCAACCATTTCGAACATCCCCTTGCCGCGCTGCATCAGGACGAAGGAGGGGGGAGGGCTGCTTCTGCCGGCTCGCAAGGCGGATCCGACGACGCTTGCGCCGCGCAAGGCGGTACCGCCCAGCGGTTTGGCGCCGGACGACAGGACGCGGACGTCCGCGACTGGCCGCCCCAGCTCTGCGGCGATGACGGCTTCCAGCACCAAGGTGCGCGGTCCGGGCGGCGGCGCGGCGACAAGGCGGCGCTCGAAACCCGGTGTCGGCTTGCGAAGCGCCGTGATCGCTTCGGCCGCGGTAACGCGGACCGCAGGCGGCTGCGGGGCCAGCAGCACGATCGCGGCGGTTGTCGCCACACTCAGCGTGGCCACGGCGACGCCGAAGCTGCCGATCGCGACGAGCGCGCTTGGCGCGCGCTTCACGCGGCCCGTACCGTCGGCAGGAAGCGATAGCCGACGCCGCGGACCGTCTCGATCAGCGGCATCGGATCCGAATCGGCGAGCTTGCGGCGCAGGCGGCTGACCGCGACGTCGATCGCGCGGTCGTAGGTGGCGGCGTCGGTTCCCCGTGCCAGATCGAGCAGCGCGTCGCGCGTCAGGATGCGTCCCGGGCGCTGGACGAAAGCGGCGAGCAGGGCGTGCTCGCCCTCGCTCAGCGACAGCGGGCGACCTGCGGGATCGCGGACCCGGCGCTCCTCCAGATCGAGCCACCAGCCAGCGAACGTCACGCCGCCACGGGCCGGGCCCGGTTCGACACGCGGCGCCGAGGGACGGCGCAGCAGCGCGCGCACCCGCGCGAGCAGCTCGCGCGGCTCGAACGGCTTGGTCAGGTAATCCCAGGCGCCGACTTCCAGCCCGACGATGCGATCGGTCACCGCGTCGAGCGCGCTGAGCATCAGGATCGGGGTGTTCGCGTGCGCGAGGCGGCGGCAGAGCGAAAGCCCGTCCTCGCCGGGCATCATCACGTCCAGCACGATCAGGTCGGCGGGTGCGCCGGCGAGTTCGCGGTCGCAGGCGCTCGCGTTGGCGGCGGTGCGCACCGAATAGCCGTGGCCGCGCAGGAAATCGGCGAGCGCGTCGCGAATACTGGCATCGTCGTCGACGATGAGCACCGTGTTGGTGGCAATGACCTCTGCCTGCATGACCACGTCCATAGCAGCGCTTTGTAGCATTCGCGTAACAGCATGCGCTACCGAGCGGCCATCCCCAGGCTACGCCCGTCTGCTGCAACCACCGCCCAATACTGGGTGTGGGAGGTGTGGATGCAGCGGGGAAGCAGGTGGGCTGTGGGGGTGATGGCGGGCCTGGCCCCCGGAATGGTCGCGGCTCGGCAGCAGGCGTCGCCCCCTGCCGCCGCGCAGTCCGCGCCGGCGAAACCGGGTGACGGGCCCACGCCGGCGCAGCAGGGCCCCGCAATCCAGTTTCGCGGTGCCGATGGCAAGCCGCTGCCGCCGGAGCTCCAGCGCAAGCTGGAAGAGCAGCTTCGCCGCAACCCGTCGGCGCTGCTGGGTGCGGAAGGACCGCAGCGCCCAGGCAGCGCCGGAAGCGACATTCTCGTCACCACCCGCCGCCCGCGCGGGGCCGTGGTGGGCGACATCCCGCCGGAACGGACGTTCGGCCCGCTCGACGTCCGCGCGTTCGGCGCCGACAATGTCGGGGCACTGCTCGAGGTGCTCGGTCCGCAGCTGGCGAGCAATCGCGGGAGCGAGGAAAGCGGCCCCGTCGTGCTGCTCAACGGGCGGCGGGTATCGAGCCCCCTGGAGGTCGCGCGGGTACCTGCCGAGGCGATCGAGCGGATGGAGGTGTTCCCCGAGGAACTGGCGCGCCGTTATGGCTATCGCGCCGATCAGAAGGTGGTGAACGTGGTGACGTTCGAGCGCTTCCAATCCCGCATCGGCCAGGTCGGTCTGCTCGCGCCGACCGAAGGGGGGCGGGAGAGCGGCACCGGCAAGGCAGACTATCTTGCGATCCGCGGCGACACGCGGGTTGCCCTTGGCGCAACCTACACCCGATCCGCCTCGCTGCTGGAGAGCGACCGTGACCTCCGGCAGTTCGCCGATGCGCCGCAGCTCGGGCGGTTTCGAACCTTGTTGCCCGGCAGCGATCAGGTCGCCCTCGAAGGGCTGGTCAGCGGCCAGGTGCCGGGCGATATCGCCGCGACGCTCAACGGGCGCTTCGAGGCGACACGCACCGAAAGCCTGCTGGGCGCCGTGGGCGGCAGCCCGTTGCGCCGCCAAGCCGACCGCAATTCTGCCCATCTCGGCACTACCCTCGGCGGGCAAGGCGGGCCGTGGCTTTGGACCGTTACGGCCAGTCACGATCGCTCCAGCAACAACACCCGCACCGATCGCGACGACGGCGTGGCGGGGAGCGAGCAAGCGCGGTCGGTCGATGCGCGCACGACGGCGGACGTCCTGCTCAGCGGCCCAATCGTGCAGCTGCCGGCAGGCCCGGCATCCGCAAGCGTGCGCGTCGCGGCGGATTTCTCGACGTTCGACAGCCGCTGGGCCCGCGGCGCATCCGCCGGGAGCGCCTCGCCCTCGCGCCAACACGGCGTGACGCAACTCGATCTCGACCTGCCGATCCTACGCCGCGGTGGCAAGCGGCTGGCGGCGCTCGGAACCCTGGCGGGCAACGTCAACCTCGCGGTAGAACGGCTTTCCGATGCCGGGAGCCTGCGCAGTTTCGGCTATGGGCTTCGATGGGCCCCGTCGGCCGCGGTCGGCATCCGCGTCTCGGTAGCCGACGAGCAGACGGCACCGACCCTGGAGCAACTCGGCGCCCCGCTGCTCGTGACCCCCAACGTCCGCACGTTCGACTTCGTGCGGCAGGAAGTGGTGGATGCCACCAGGATCCTCGGGGGCAATGCAAGCCTGCGGATCGAGGACCGGCATGCCGTCACGCTGGGCATGAGCGTCCGTCCGCTCCGCCAGACCGATCTCACGCTCAGCGTCGACTATGTCGCGTCGCGCACCGACGCGCCGATCGCGGCGTTCCCGATCCTGACGCCGCAGATCGAGGCCGCGTTTCCCGACCGATTCACGCGGCGCGCGGACGGGCGCCTTGCCGCGATCGACGGGCGACCGGTGAATTTCGCCGACGGCCGGCAGAAGCACCTGCGCTGGGGGGTGACCTTCGCCCGCCCGCTCGGGCCGGTGCCGGCGGGCCTGCAGAATGCCAATGTGCGGGTGTTCGGAAGCGAGGCCGAGGCGCGGCGCGCGTTTCCGGGGGCGGTCTTCGCCAAGCCCGATCCGGGCAGTGCTGCGGCGCGCAGCATGGGCAATCTCTCCAGCCGGGTGTTCCTCAGCCTGTACCACCGCTGGTACTGGCAGGATTCCATCCTGCTGCGGGATGGATTGGCCCGGCTCGATCTGCTCGACGGCGGCGCGGTAGACTTCCGCGGCGGCCGGCGGCGCCACGAGATCGAGTCTCAGGCCGGCGTCTTCAAGCGCGGCCTCGGCGCCCGGGTCACGGCGACCTGGCAGAGCGGTACCGACATACGCGGCTGGGGAAGCGCGCAAGGCGATCTGCACTTCGGCGACTTCGCCGTGGTCAACCTGGCGCTGTTCGCCAACCTCGCCGATCGCTTGGGCGGCGCGCAGGCGCCCAACTGGCTGAAAGGTACACGCGCCAGCCTCGGGGTCACCAACCTGTTCAACCGGCGACCGCCGGTTCGCGATGCCTCGGGCAGTACCCCGCTCAGCTATCAGCCGGCCTATCTCGATCCGCTGGGACGGGTGGTCAGCTTCACCCTGCGGAAGCTGTTCTGACCGGCGCGCGGCGGAGCGGCCGCCGCGCGCCCTGGTCGGCCGGTGCGGGGCGCATCTGCGGACGGTTCAGCCGATGCCCGCCAAGCGGACGGATGCGCCGGCAAACGCTTCCGCGACGACCTGTTCGATCTGCCGCGCGATACCGCGGGTCAGCGCGGGCGGGACGTCCACGGCAAAGCCGCGCGCCACCAGCCCATCCACCGCCCAGCGGACGCAGTAATCGGCCGCGACGCCGATCACGGTAACCTGCGTGACGCCCGCCGCCTTCAGCCCGGCGAAGAACGCGTCGCGCCCGATGGTCGCGCTGCCCTCGATCACCAGATCCGGCTCCGCCCACATGTCGAACACGCCTTTCTCGATCCGATAGACCGGGATGCCCGCGGGAATCGCTGCGGCGTCGAGCACGTTCTGCCAGCCGGGCGTGTCGCGCACGCAGTGGATGGGGAACTGCTCGGCCTCGGGCGATCCTGGGTAGGTGTCGGCGAGATGGGTGTCGAAGGTGAACAGCACGCCCGCCGTCTCCGCCGGATCGAGTGCCGCCAGCCACGCCTGCATCGGTGCGATCAGCGCGTCGGCGCCGGCCACCGCCAGCGCGCCATCGGCGTGCATGAAGTCGGCCTGGGTATCCACCACCACGACGAAGCGCTGCATTTCCTGTCTCCTTGCAAGGGAGCATATAGGCGCTGCCAGAAGGTCGACCAGATATGGTTCGAGCGACCGCGACGGAGAACGGGCCTGCAGCGCATGCACGGGTCCGGCAAATTTCTTTTGCCCCTCGCTGACGGAAATGGGGATACACCCGCTCTTCTCGGGGGAGGAGACAGGCCACGGCACGCGAGGAACTAGCCGGCTGGGTGGGACGCGAGATCCTGCCGCACGAGCGGGAGCTCCGCGCGTGGCTGCGCAGGCGCGTCGCCAGCCCGTCCGATGTCGATGACATCGTCCAGGAATGCTATTGCCGCCTGGCACAGCTGCGTGATGTCCGGCACATCGAGAATGGCCGCGCCTATATGTTCACCATGGCGCGCCACATGCTGCAGCAACAGCTGAAGTCCGCCCGCGTCGTGCATCTCGAGACGATCGCCGACCTCGATGCTGCCCAGGGGAGCGACGATCTGTCCCCCGAGCGGATTGCCTCGGCCCGCGGCGAACTGCGCCGCGTCCAGAGCGCGCTGGAGACGCTCACCGAGCGCGCGCGCCGCATCTTCCTGCTGCGGCGGGTGGACGGCATGTCGCAGAAGGATATTGCCGAACTGCTCGACGTCAGCGAGACCGTGGTCGAGAACGACGCCAGCCGCAGCCTGCGCAGGGTACTGCATCTGCTGACCGAACCCGACATCGCCGATCTGCCGGTTGCCGCGAAGGGAGGCCGCGTCCATGCCCGATCGCGTTGACGACGAAGCGGCGCGCTGGGCGCTGCGGCATCCCCTCGACGCCGCGCAGCAGCGCGCGCTTGACGCCTGGCTGGCCGAGGACCGCCGCCATGCCGGCGCGCTGCTCCGCGCGCAGGCGGCGCTGAGCGTGGTCGAAACCAGCCTCGTGCCCGACATCCCCACGCGGTCGACCACGCGCCGCAGTCGCCGCTGGATACTCGGGGGTGCCGGCGGTGCGATAGCGGCGAGCGTCGCCGCCATCCTCGGACTGCCGCGGCTGTGGGGCGAGCGGCTCGCGACCGGCAAGGGCGAGATACGCCGGCTGCCGCTCGCCGATGGCTCGATCGCCGCGCTCGATACCGACAGCGCCGTCCGCGTGCTGCTCTCGAAGGAGAATCGGCAGATCGCGCTGGACCGGGGCCAAGCCTGGTTCCAGGTCGCCAAGGATCGCCGGCGGCCGTTCGTGGTCGATGCCGGCATCGCCCATGCCCGTGCGGTCGGTACCGCCTTTTCGGTACACCGCACGGACAAGGGCGTGCAGATCGCCGTGACCGAAGGGGTGGTGGCGGTATGGGCGACTGATGCCAGCGGCGCGATGAGCCTGCTCCACGCCGGCGACTATGCCCGGTTCGAAGCGGGCAATTCCACGCCGCAGATCGGCAGCGCACCCGCCGCGATCGAGCGCGCGCTTGCCTGGCGCGAAGGCGAGGTTTCGCTGGAGGGCGACACGCTGCGCACCGCGGTCGACACGTTCAACCGCTACAACCACCAGCAGCTGGTCCTCACCGACGAAGCGCTGGGACGTGAAAAGCTGGTGGGTCTGTTCAAGATCAACAGCCCACTCGACTTCGCACAGACGCTGGAGGCGACGCTCGACGTGCACGTCACGGCGACGGCGGATGAAATCCGGTTGTCGCGGAAAAAATAATCGGGCTAGCTGACGGAAAGGAGAGCCAGCCCACTCTTCCCCAGAAGAGCGCACCGAAAAGGGCGCCGACCAGAACAGGGAGAGGATCGGATGCACCATTTCCGCAATGGGCTGCTGGGAGCTGTTTCCTTCGCCAGCCTCGTCATCGCGCCGGCGGCGAGCGCGCAGGTTCGCCGTTTCGATGTCGCGCCCCAGCCCGCGCGCACCGGCGTGCCGTTGTTTGCGCACCAGGCCGGGATCCAGATCCTCGCGCCCGAGGCGCTGACCAGCGGGCTCAGCGTCAACCGCGTGCAGGGATCGATGGAAGTCGAGGCGGCGCTGCGCCAGCTGCTCGCCGGCACCGATCTTGCGCCGATGAAGGTGGGCGGCGCGATCGTGCTCAAGCGGCGCGAAAAGCCGTCCCAGGTCGCGCGCAACCTCTATGCCCAGGCGATCCCTGCCAGCGCCACACAAGGCATGCACGCCGCCGCCGCGACGGCGGTCGACATTGTCGCGCAGCCGCCCGCCGATCCGGCCGGGCAGGACACGCCGGCAGCGGAACCGGCTGCCGAGCAGGACATCGTCGTAATCGGCTATCGTCGCTCGCTGCAGGATGCGCAGCAGAACAAGCGCCGCGCGGTCAACACGATCGAGAGCATCATGGCGGAGGACATCGCCAAGCTGCCCGATCTCAATCTGGCGGAATCGATCCAGCGCCTGCCCGGCGTCGCGATCTCGCGTGAGGGCGGCGAGGGGCGGAACATCACGCTGCGCGGCTTCGCACCCGATTTTACCCGCACCACGCTGAACGGCATGGAAGTGCCGTCGAGCAGCGACGGGCTCGATTCCGGCGGCTTCACGATCAACGCCGGCCGCGCGTTCGACTTCCACGTCTTCGCGTCCGAGCTGTTCAACCGGATCGACATCCAGAAGACGCAGACCGCGTCGATGGAAGAAGGCGGCATCGCCGGCACGGTCGACCTCTATTCGGCCAAGCCGCTCGATTCGAAGAGCTTCCATTTTTTCGGATCGGCGCAGGGCGGCTATAATTCGCTCACCCAGAAGGTCGATCCGCGCGTCGCCGCGGTGATCAGCGACACCTTTGCGGACGATCGCATCGGCGTGCTCGTCTCGGCTGCCTATTCGGAGCGCACCGTCCATCAGGAAGGCGCGTCGAGCGTGCTGTGGACGACGCCCTATCTGACCGGCGATTCCTGGGCCAAGACCAATCCAAAGGTCACCGGCACGCCCAAGGGCGGCTGCGGCGCCACCGACCCGCTCAACTGCCTGTGGGCGCCGCGGCTGCCGCGCGCCGATTTCTTCGGCAACAACCAGAAGCGCTTCGGTATCACCGGCTCCCTCCAGTTCAAGCCGGTGGATGCGTGGTTGATCACCGTGGATGTGCTGCACTCGCAGCTCGACAATGATCGCTTCAGCTACAATTCGATGGAATGGCTGCTCACCCACGGCCCCTCGGGGAATTTTGTGGGACAGACACCGGTGTCTTTCACCGTTGCCCCTGATGGCAAGCAGCTGATCGCGGCGAGCTTCAACGACGTGACGTCCTGGTACGAGAGCCGCCACCAGCGCTCCAAGTCGAACTTCAACCAATATGTCCTGTCGACCAGCTATGACGTGAACGACAAGATCAAGATCGACGGCATGGTCGGCAAGGCGAGCGACGATGCCGATCGTACCGAGCTGCGCTTCTACGCCCGCTCGGTTCCGCACCCCTATTCCTATGATTACACCAAGAACGCCTATGTGCCGGTGGTGAGTTTCGGCAGCTACGATCCCAATCTCGCCAGCAACTACATCAACGCGTTGACGGCATCGAACCGGATCAACAACGTCCTCAAGGAAAACTATACCGGCAAGCTGAACCTTGGCTACACCGCCGACCGCTTCTCGCTGAAGACCGGCTTTGCTTACAACAACCGCAAGGTGCGCTATTCGGAAGGGGCGGGCAGCAACCCGAGCTTCAATCCGTCCAGCTACATGATGGCCTTTCCGATCTCCAACTACGGCAAGGATTTTGGCGGCGTCGGGCTGCCCAAATTCGCGGTGATCGATTTCGACAAGATTGCCGCGGGCAACGTCGTGCCGGCGGGCTACCAGCCCAATGTCGGTGCCGGCTGGACCGTGAAGGAAGAGACGCTGGGCGGCTTCGTCGAGCTGAACGGCGAGTTCGACATCGGCGCGATGCGGCTGCGCGCCAATACCGGCCTGCGCTATGTGAAGACCAACCTCACTTCGGAAGCGGTGCTGGCCGGCACGCCGGTGGCGGTGCGGCGCAGCTACGAGAATTACCTGCCCTCGATGAACCTCGCGCTCGACATCACCAGCAAGCTGATCGCGCGGCTTTCCTATTCGCGCTCGATGACGCGGCCGGGGCTGGGCTCGCTCAACATCGCCGGGCCGGTGTTCGGCTATACCACGCGCACCGTGGGCAATCTCGGCAACCCGGACCTCAAGCCCTACCAGTCCAACGATCTCGACGCCGGTCTCGAATATTATTTCGGCCAGGGCGGGCTGGTCGCGGTGAATCTGTTCAACAAGGATATCGTCACCTCGCTGCGCACCCAGGTGGTGCAGCGGATGGTCGATCCCGCCTTCTGGCCGGCCATCTATGCCGATCCGCAATATGACGCCTCGTACAACGCCGATCCGGCCAAGGTGCCCTATACCTTCACCATCCCGGTCAACGCGGACAGCGGCAACAGCGTGAAGGGGGTAGAGGTCACCTACAATCAGCCCCTGACCTTCCTGCCGGGCTTGCTGTCGCATCTCGGCCTGGCGTCGAACTACACCTATGTCTCGGCGCGCGATTCCACCGGGCTTTCGAAGAACTCGTACAACCTGACCGTCTATTACGACACGCCGAAGTTCGGCGCCCGCGTCTCCGCCAACAAGCGCGACGACTATCTGCTGGTGCAGCCCGGCAGCAACGGCAATGTCCAGGAGCGGAAATACGGGCCGACCCATGTCGACTTCTCGGCCTTCTACAATGTCAGCGCGCGACTGACGTTGAGTGTCGAGGGCATCAACATCACCGACGAGGTGGAGCGGATCTACGGCACCGGCGACGGCACCCAGGACCTGACGCGCGAATATACCCATACCGGCGCGCAGTGGTTCGTCGGCGCGCGGCTGCGGTTCTGATGGGGGCGAGGCTGTTCGCGGCGGTACTGCTGCTGGGCTGGGCGGTCGCCGCCCCAGCCCAGCAGACCATTCCCGTGGACGACAGCTTCACCGTATCGGCGCGGTTCGAGTCCGATCGCGCCCGATACCCGCAGATCCGGCTGCCCGACCTGACCGTGCGGGAAGGGCAGCGGATCTGGTTCGACCGGCGCTACCAGACGATCGGCGACCGCGAACTGCATCTCGACGTGTTCCTGCCCGCGCGGGGCAAGGCCAATGGGCAGGCGATCCTGTGGGTGCATGGCGGCGCCTGGCGCTCGGGCAACAAGTCGCACGGCTATGCCATGGCGAACCTGCTCGCCCAGCGCGGCTATGCGGTGCTGCTGCCCGAATTCCGGCTGGCACCCGAGGCGCCGTATCCCGCCGGCCTTCGCGACGTGAACGACGCCATACGCTGGGCCAAGGCCCATGCCCGCGACCTGGGCGTCGCGCCCGACCGGATCGCGCTCGGCGGCGATTCGTCGGGGGGGCAGATGGCGGCGCTGCTCGCCACCACCGCCGGGTCCGGCCTCTATGCGCCCGCCAACGCCGACACGCGCGTCGACGCGCTAATCGACTGCGACGGGGTGCTCGACATGACCAGCCCGCTCGCGCTGCAGTTCGAGGACGCGGCGGGGGCGGGCTCGCCGTTTGCGCGCTGGGTCGGCGGCAGCTTCGCGCAGGCGCCGGAACGTTGGCAGACGGCCAGCGCCGCCCGGCATCTCGGGACGGCCATGCCGCCGACGCTGATCCTGAGCAGCGGCCAGCCGCGCTTCACCGCGGGCAGGGAGGCGGTGCTGGCCGCTCTGGCGAGCGCGGGGGTTCGACATCGCTTCTTCGCGTTCACCGATGCGCCGCACACCTTCTGGCTCTATCAACCCTATCTCGACCGCGTGGTGGACGAGATCGACGCGTTCCTGCGCATGCCTGTGCCGAAGAGAGGATCCCGATGAAGCTGTACCTGGCCGCGCTCCTGGGATGCATGCCGGCCGGTGCCGCGGTGGCGGCGCCAACATCCTACCGGGTTTCCACCGCCTGCGCCGCGGCGCCGGCGTGCTTCGGGAGCCTGCAGGCCGCCCTCGATGCCGCGGCGAGGGACAGGTCGGGCAGCTGGATCACGATCGCGATCGCGTCCGGCACCTACCGCGAAAAGCCCGTGGTGCGCCGCGACCGGGTGCGGATCACCGGCGCCGGTGCCGGGCGGACCCGCATCGTGTTCGGCGCGGCGGCGCAGACCGCCGGCCGCTACGATCCCGCCAATTGGGGTACGCCCGGATCGGCGACGCTCACCATCGGCGCGCGCGACGTGGTGGTGCGCGACCTGACCGTGGAGAATGATTTCGACTATCTCGCCAACGACGCGCTGCCCGAAGGCGATCCGGCCAGGATCGGCAATTCGCAAGGCGTGGCGCTGCTGCTCGATACCGACAGCGACCGCGTGGCATTGGATGGCGTGTCGCTGCTCGGCTATCAGGATACGCTGTTCACCCGCGGCCGGCGGGCCTGGTTCCGTCGCGGCCTGATCGCCGGCAATGTCGATTTCATCTTTGGCAACGGCATGCTGCTGATCGAAGACAGTGAAATCCGCACGCGTCGACGTGCGGCGCCGACCCCGCCGGGGGAGTTCGCCTCGTTCATCACCGCCCCATCCACACCGCTGTCGCAGCCGATCGGGATCGTGATCCACCGCTCCCGCCTCACCCGCGAGCAGGGGGTGGCGGACGGATCGATAGCGCTCGGTCGACCCTGGCACCCCACCACCCGCTTTGCCGACGGCCGCTATGCGGATCCCAGGGCGGTCGGCCAGGCGTCGTTCCTGCAGTGCTGGATGGACCGCCATATCCATCCGGACCGGTGGACCAGCATGGCGGGCACCGCGCGCGACGGGACCAAGACGGCGATGTTCCGGCCCGAGGACTCGCGCTTTTCCGAAGCCGGCTCGCGCGGTCCCGGCGCCGGCCGCAGCCCGATGCGCCTCTGGGACGGCGGGCTGACGATCGGCGCGGTGCGCGCACGCCTCTTTGACGGGTGGCGAGCGGCAGGGTGACGGCGGATGGTCCCGGTCCGTCGGGCGCTGCGATCAGAACAGGCCGTCATCCTCTTCATCCTCGTCCGTCTGGGGTGCTTCCTCTTCCCCGGCGGTGAGCGAAAACTGGCGATGAATGGTGCGTTCGCTGGCCATGGTGTAGCTTTGTGCCATCGCGTCGAGCACCGGCAGCAGCAATGCGGTGGTCGCCTCGTCCGGGGCTTCGCACGGGGCACCCAGCAGCGACAGGCCCTCGGTCGCCTTGCGCAGTTCGTCACCATATTCGGCTTCGCAGTCGATCGTGCGGCTGGTCGACTGGAGAATGCGGGCGACAGCGGCGGCGTGCTCGTCCAGGCCCTGCATGCCTTCGCGCATCCGCACCGCACCATCATGGATGCAGCGCAGCGAGGCCGCCAGCGCCGCCGCCGGATCCAGTCCCTGGTCGGCGTTCGGATCGCGCAGCGCCGCGACGGCGCCGATTAGCGTCTCCACCGATTCGCGGATGGCCTGCGAAATCCGGGCGAGCGTGGTGGCGAACGTGCGGATCTCGGCGGCGACCATGGCGAGTGCCTTGCCCTCGTCGCCGAGGCGGTGGCAGCGCAGATCGGTGTTCCATGCCATCAGGTGCACGTCTTCGTTGACGCGGTGCACGACGCGGAGTCGGGCGGCGAGGCGTTCGGCGCTGTCGGAGGTCGAGGCGCCCAGCGTCTGCGCGCGCAGGTCGGCATCGCGCAGCTTGGTGGTCACCGCGTTCACCTCCGCCACGCTCTGCTCCAGGCCGACGAGGAATCCCGCCTTGTCGTCGCCTGGGGAGGCGCGATCGCCCTCCTCCCGGATCTCCAGCAGAGCGGCGGTGCGCGGCGCGATCCCGACGAGGCTCTCGCCCAGCCGCAGCGATTCGCGGTGGAAATCGGCGATCGTCTCGCTGGCCTGCGCGGCAAGCAGCGCGACGAGGTGCCCGCTTGCCTGCAGGATCGGCGCCTCGTCGGCCAGATCCCCCTGCTGGCGCAGTTCGATCACCGCGCGCAGGCCCGCGGCGATATGTTCGAGCCGCTGGCGGGTGATGTCGCCGATCTGCATCGCGCCGATCGCGCTGGCCACCTTGGCGCGGATGTCGCGGGCGACTTCAGCGATGCGCCCGGCGCGGGCGGCGTCGTCCAGCTGGCGGCGCTGGAGCGTCGCTGCCTCGGCGGCGAGCTTGCGGGGGACGTGCGGGATCACCATCGCGCACTCCGCCGCAAGCTGGCGGTCGACCTCGATCAGCGCCGGGATGCTGGCGGTTAGCTGCTCGATCTCCGCGCCGATCCGGCTGACTTCGTGTTCGCCCACATCCAGCCGGGCGCCCATGGTGTCGGCGAAGGCGGAGAAGCCGTTCTGCCCGGCGGCGGCGACGCGAATGTTCAGCCCGCAGATGCGAAGGAAGTCGAGCGTGCGCATCACCTGGGCGATGTGGTGGCGTAGCGGCTGCGCACCCTTGGCGATCTTCTCCAGTCCTTCGCGGCGCGAGGCCTGGACCTGCGGCAGCCGTTCGAGGCGGTCGGCGACGGCGAGCATGTTGCCGATCGCGGTTTCCGCCGCGTCGCGCCCGAGCGCGTTGGTGATGCCTTCCAGATCGCCCACCAGTTGCTCGACAATGGCATGGGCCTGGGCGAGTGCGTCGCCCGCCGTCATGAAGCGCGCGTCGAGCCCGGCGGCGATACGGGTAATCGCGGCCTCGATCGCGGGCAGCGAAATCTCGGATTCGGGGTCTGGCTCAGGGGTATCGGCGAGATACAAGGCAGCCTCCCTTCCGCACGGTTATCGGTTTGCGGCAGCCAGCAGTTCGCTGGCGATGTTGCCAAGGGAAATCACGCGTTCGGCAGCGCCCCGCGCGATCGCTTCCTTGGGCATGCCGAAAACCACCGAGGTCGCCTCGTCCTGGGCGAAGGTCCGTGCGCCGGCCTGGCGCATCTCCAGCAGGCCGCGCGCGCCGTCGTCGCCCATGCCGGTCATCAGGATACCGACCGCGTTCGCGCCCGCCGCGCGCGCCGCCGAACGGAACAATACGTCGACCGAGGGGCGGTGACGCGAGACCAGCGGGCCGTCGCGCACCGAGACATAGTAGCGCGCGCCCTGGCGCTCGAGCATGGTATGCTTGCCGCCGCCGGGGGCGATCAGCACATGGCCGCGCAGCACAGGGTCGCCGTCCACCGCCTCCTTCACGCCGACCTGGCACAGGCCATTGAGCCGCTGCGCGAAGGCGCGGGTGAAATGCTCGGGCATGTGCTGGACGATGACGATGCCCGGCGAGTTGGCCGGCAGTGCTTCCAGCACTTCGCGCAGCGCCTCGGTGCCGCCGGTCGATGCGCCCATGCACACGACCATTTCCGTCGTTCGGCTCATCGGCTTGCTGTCGGGGGGCGGCAGCATCACGTCGGCGGTCAGCTTCTTGGGCGGGGCGTCGCTACTGAAGTTGCGCGTGGTGGTGCGGCCCCGCACCTTGGCCCGCGCTGCGGCCTTCACCACGTCGCGGATCTGGAGGTGGTGTTCGGCCAGATGATCGGCGACGCCGACGCGCGGCTTGAGGATTACGTCGACCGCGCCTGCTTCCATCGCCTGGAGCAGCGTGTCGGATCCCTCTTCGGTGAGCGAGGAGCACATCACCACCGGGATCGGGCATTGTACCATCAGCTTGCGCAGGAAGGTGATGCCGTCCATCCGCGGCATCTCGACGTCGAGAGTCATGACGTCGGGCACCTCCTCCTGGATGCGACGCGCGGCGCTGAACGGATCGGCGGCGGTACCCATCACCTCGATCGCGGGATCCTCCTCCAGGATCGACGCCATGGTCTGCCGGACGCTCGCGGAGTCGTCGACGATCAGCACGCGGATCTTGTTGGTCATGGCTGCCTCCGCTGGAATACCGTGTTCCCGATGGATTCGATCGGCAGATCCATGCCGTGGACGGTTTCCGAATGGCCCAGGAACAGATAGCCGTTGGGCGCCAGGCATTCGAGCAGCCGCGACACCACCTTGCGCTGGGTCGGCTTGTCGAAATAGATCAGCACGTTGCGGCAGAAGATCAGGTGCATCGGCTCGCCCACCGGATAGGAATCGTTCATCAGGTTCAGCCGTGCGAACCCGATCGTCGAGCGCAACTGCGGAACGATGCGCGCGTCGCGGCGATTGCGGTCATTGGGCATGCGGACATAGGCGCGGCGCATCGCGGGCGGCACCGCCTGCAGCATCTCCGCCGGGTAGATGCCGGCGCGGGCCGTCGCCAGCACCTCGGTGTCCACATCGGTGGCCAGGATGCCGAAGTCGAGAATGCCGTGCTGGCGGGCATAGTCGTCCAGCACCATGGCGAGCGTGTAGGGTTCCGGCCCCGTCGAGCAGGCTGCGCTCCATACCCGCAGGTTGCGGACGCCTTGGGCGAGCAGCGCGGGCAGCGCCGTCTCGACCAGATATTCGAAATGCCCGGGTTCGCGGAAGAAGTCGGTCTTGTTGGTGGTAACCGCGTTGATCAGCAGCGCGGTTTCCGATGCCAGATGCTCGTTCGCGAACAGATGGTCGCAATAGGCATCGAGCGAGGGCAGCCCGATCGCCTGCAGTCGGCGCCGCAGCCGGCCTTCCACCATGGTTTTCTTGGTGTCGGGCAGCTTGATGCCGGCGGTGTCGTAGACATAGGTCGCCAGCCGAGCGAAGTTGCGCGCGCTCAGCGTGTCGGCGCTCGCGCACAGGGCGGAGGCGTGGGCGTTCAAGCGGCGGTCCGCCGGCAGGGCAGGGGCCAGGGCACCATCATGCCGCCCTGGCCGGGGCATCGAGCAGGTCGGCATCCGCGGCCGAGAAGATCCGGGCCATCTCGACCAGCACGACGAACCCGTCCGCGCGACGGAACACGCCGCCGATATAGTCCGAAGGCCAGCGCACGCCGATATCGGGGGCGCCCTCCAACTGATCTGGGGCGACGCTGCACACCTCCAGGACGCGATCGACCACCAGGCCCAGCATCAGCACCCGCCCGGCCACCGGCACGTCGACCACCAGGATCCGCGTATTCGGGGTCGGCGCTGTGGCGGGCAGGCCCAGGCGCACGCGAAGGTCGATCGTTGCCACGCCCCGGCCCCGCATGTCGGTAAGACCCAGCAGATAGTCGGGGCCGTTGGGGATGCGGAAGGTCTCGCGATAATCCAGGATCTCGCGAACGAGCGAGACCGGCACCGCAAAGATTTCCGCTCCCAGGCCGAACGTGACGATCTGCAGTTCGGCCCCGCCGCTCATGCCGCCTGCACTCCGAAATCGGCATCGTCCGCATCGGGGCCGCCATTGCTGAGATCGAGCGCGAAGCCGTGCACGCGCGCCTGTTGCTCGGCCACCGTCGTGCCGCGGGCAGCGGCGCGCGGGGCCTTTGCCACGGGCCGGCCGCGTGCTACCTCGGTGCCGCGCCCACGCGTGGCCTTCGGGGCTTCGCGCTGGCCACCGGGCAGCTGGAAATAGGCGATGCTCGCCTGCAGTTCGTCGGCCTGGCCGGCGAGTTCCTCGGAGGTCGACGAAATCTCTTCCGAGGCACCGGCATTCTGCTGGGTGACCTGGTCGAGCTGCTGGATCGCCTTGTTGATCTGGACGGCGCCGATATCCTGTTCGCGGCATGCCGCGCTGATCTCCGAGATAAGCTCGGCGGTGCGGCGGATGTCCGGCACCAGCTTGCGCAGCATCTCGCCGGCTTCGACCGCGGCCTTGACGGTCTCGCTCGAGACCGAGCTGATCTCGGTCGCGGCGCCCTGGCTACGTTCGGCGAGCTTGCGCACTTCTGAGGCGACCACCGCGAAGCCCCGGCCATGCTCTCCGGCGCGTGCGGCCTCGACGGCGGCGTTGAGCGCCAGCAGGTCGGTCTGGCGGGCGATTTCCTGGACGATGCCGATCTTCTCGGCGATCGTGCGCATCGCACCCACTGCGCGCTCGACCGCTTCGCCGCTGCTCTCGGCTGCCATTGCCGACTGGCGCGCCATCTTCTCGGTCTGCACCGCGTTTTCGGTATTCTGGCGGATGTTCGCCGCCATCTCCTCCATCGAGGCGGAGACTTCCTCGGTCGCGGCAGCCTGTTCGGTAGCGCCCTGCGACAGCTGCTCCGAACTGGCGGAGAGTTCCTGGCTGCCCGAGGCGACCTGTTCGGCGGACGTGCGGGTATCGGCGATGATGACGCGGAGCCGGTCGATCATGCGGACAAGCGAGGTGCCCAGCATGTCGTTATCGCAGATCGGCTTGTGCGTGATCGTCAGGTTGCCCTCGGCGATCTTGTTGGCCAGGTCGGCAGTTACGCGCAGATTATCGACCAGCAGGTTGATTGCGTCGCGCATGCGGCGATGATCCCCCTCGCACGCCATTTCGACCCGCTCGCGCAGGTCCCCCGAGCTGACCGCGGCGAGCACGCGATTGCCTTCGGAAATCGGGGTCATGATCGCATCGAGCATGCCGTTGATGCCCGCGATGAGCGCGGCGAAGTCGCCGACGAAGCGCTTTTCGTTGCCGCGTTCGCTGAGATTGCCGGCCGTCGATGCATTGATCAGGCGCTGGACTTCTTCGGTGATCTCGCGAAGATTCTTGCGCAGCGTTTCGATGGTATCGTTGATGAACGCCTTCTTGCCCGGGAATTGTTCGAGCGGCGCGTTGAAATTGCCCTCGCCGAATTCCTTGATGCACGCCATCGCCTTCTTCTTCACGGCGATGTGGCTGGCCACCATCTCGTTCACGCCATTCGCCATAACGGCGAAGTCGCCGGAGAACTTGTCGACGGACAGATAGACGTCGATGTCGCCCTTCTCGTGCTGGGAGTACATCTGCCGCATCTCGCTCAAGATGCCCTTCAGATTGGCGCGCAGCGTCTCGATGGTGTCGTTGATGAACGCCTTCTTGCCCGGCAGTCGCTCCAGCTTGGCGTCGAAATCGCCTTCGCTGAACGCCTGGACACAGGCCATCGCCTTCTTCTTCACGGCGATATGGCTGGACACCATCTCGTTCACGCCGTTCGCCATCACGGCGAAGTCGCCGGGGAATTTGTCGACGGACAGAAAGATGTCGATGTCGCCCTTTTCGTGCTGGGAATACATCTGGCGCATCTCGCTCAAGATGCCTTTGAAATTGTCCCGCAGCGTTTCGATGGTATCGTTGATGAACGACTTCTTGCCCGGAAGCTGCTCCAGCTTGGCGTCGAAATTGCCCTGGGCGAACGCCTCGACGCAGGCCATCGCCTTCTTTTTCACGCCGATGTGGCTGGCGACCAGGCCGTTGACCCGCTTCGCGATGACGGCAAGGCTGCCCCGGAACTCCTCCACCGGCAACGTCGCGTCGATGTCGCCCTTGTCGTGTTCGGCACACATTTCGGAGATGCGGTCACCCAGATCAGCGATCGGCTGGGTCGATTTGTCGAGGATGCCGTTGATCGCCGCGAGGATTTCGCGCGTCTGCCCCTTGGCGAAGGAAAGATCGGCCCGTTCGGAAATGTCGCCCTGCGCCAGGGCGCGATTGAGGCGCGCGAGTTCTTCCATCAGGTTCGAATGCGATGCGCCGCTGAAAATGTTGATGCTCATACAGAGTCCTCTTGTCACATGTTCGCGAAAGGAAGGGTGGGGTCGTGCAGACGCTTCATCCTGTTTCGGCGGGGATTCTGAGACGTTGTGCGTTTGTAGGCGGGATCAGCGCGCGCGGCGGGTGCCAGCCGGGTTGCGGGCGCGAAGCGTGCAGCCGTCTCACGCCGCGCTCTCGGCGAGGGCGGTGCCGAGATGGGCGGCGAAGATGGCGTGGAGGTCGGGCAGGACGACGATGCCGTGGGTGCGCCGCACGAGAGTGCGGACGAACTGGCGGCGCC
>JAIYAA010000149.1 GCA_027489295.1 Sphingomonadales bacterium
CAGCTCGCGCAAATCGAAGTCGCATTCTTCCGTCGCCGCATCAACGCGGGGATTGAGCCACAGACTGAGCTTGGACGTGACGGTCTGGACGATGCCGGCAAAGGTGTTGTCTGCCCCCGATGTGAAGTCAGCGAGCGCATTCCGGCACCCTTGCGATAGATCGAGCGAGCGATCTTCGAGAACGCGGCGGAAAAACCCGCGCGTGTCGCCCGTCGTCATCAACCGGTAGATGGCGCCGATGGTGAAAGGCTGATCGGCGACCGCAAGATAGGCCCCGACGCCGACAAAGGCGGTTCGCGCCGAATCCGTCCAGAATGGCTCTCCGCGCTCGGGGGGCACGAACAGCATCGTGGCGATCTTCTGCAGCTCGATCACCACTTGGTCAGGATCGGTGCGGTCGATGTAGCCGAGCGGATTATAACGGGCGGTTCGGCCTTCCGGATCGGTCGGATTGAACAGGTAAACGGCCTGGCCGTATTTCTGGCGAAAACCCGCCGTGGCTTCCCAATTCTCACGCTTCACATCGAGGACGACGACCGACTCCTGCCATGACAACAGGTTCGGGATGACGATGCCGACCCCTTTGCCCGAGCGGGTAGGGGCCTCAACGATACAGTGCTCATTGCCGCCGAAGGTCAGGAACTTCCCGCCCTTCTTTCCCAGGACAATCCCGTCATTTGCGCGGAAACCGGCGCGACGGATCTCGCTATCTTTGGCGAAGCGGGCAGCCCCGTGGAGAGGTGGCTTCCGCTTTGCGACCCACCACAGCATGAGGCCGGCGATGATGAAGCCGACCAATGCACCTCCGGCGAGCGCTTTCAGCACCACGGGATCGTGCCGATAATACCAGAAGAACCCCGGCATCTTGAAAATGTCGAACTTGGCGCTGGGGAGGCCCAGGTAGATCCAGGCGATGACCGACGTGATGAGGAAGGCCACGACGATCCCGACCGGAATGCCGAGGGCGAGAATGGCGCCCCTTTTAGGCTGCATGACGCCCTGCCGGATCGTAGTAGATCTCGGTCATCCGGAACTTCCCATCGACCTTCTTCATCTGCACCACGACGTCGACGAGGATCTTGAGCAGCGAGCGTATGTCCTCACGCGCCAGGTCTGCGCCGCCTTCGCTTTCCTTCACCAACAGCGTCAGTTGCTCGAAGGCCAGTTCGGCCGAATCCGCGTGGATCGTCGTAATCGAGCCGGGATGACCGCTATTGACGTTGCGCAGGTAGAAAAATGCGGTCCCATCGCGCAGCTCTTGAAGAAGAATGCGGTCGGGTCGCATCCGTAGGGCGCTTTCCAGCAGCTCCTTGGCCGAGACCTTGGCGGTGCCGGTGCCGTCCTTGCTGTAGATCATGTGGACGACGTTCTGGTGAGGCACCACCAGCTCGCGCGTATCCTCGATCGTCAGCAGTCTTTCATTCTCCGGGATTAGCTTGATGAGCCCCTTGGAGAACGTCGTCTTGCCCGAGCCTGTGGCACCGGAGATCAGGATGTTGAGCCGGCTTTGCACCGCCAACTCGAAAAATTCGATGTGCCGTCCCGCATGAAGCAGGCCGAGCAATTTTTCCTCGACGGGGCTGACCCGCTTTGTGGCGACCTTCGTTTCCGAGAACAGGCCGCTGGCCTCGAAATCGGCCATCGTCATTGTCTTGGTCGACGGCTTGCGCACGGTGATCGAGACGGTGCCATCGGGCACGACGGGTGGAAGGACGAGCTGGACCCGCTCGCCGGTTGGAAAGATCGTCGAGCAGATAGGATTTTCGCGCGTCACATCCTGTGAAGTGAAAGCCGCGGCTGCCCGGGCTAGTTCGTTGAGGGCGTCGAGGGTCAATCCCGCTTCCCGCTCCCAGGTCCAGCCACCATGCCGCTCGACACCGACGATAGTCGGCTCATTGATGACGACTTCGGTCACGCCATCGTCATCGAGATATTGCCGCAGCGGCCGAACAGCATGATCGAGGATCGCCGTATTGCGGAACGGCGCGTTCATTTGAGCCCCAGTCCATAAACTTGCGAGAAATCGAAATCCTTGACGACGGTGATTGCCAGCTCGGTCCCTTGGTTGACGCGCACGATCGGGCGGATGTTCTGCGTGTCCTGAAGGATTTGCGACGTTGAATCACCGGGAGTGCGGAAAACCGTCGAGCCCTGTGGGCTGACGGCCTGGCCTGCGATCTGGCCGCCCGCGTCGAGGACGCTGAACAGCATCGCGGCACCAAACCGCTGCCAGAAGAACCGATCAATCTTGCCAGTGACGCCGGCACGACCCAGCGGGTCAGAGGCCGGCGAGCCTATGTCGATCGCTACGCCGCGTGGCGTGACGGCGCGCGTCCACATCGCGAACAGGCGATTTTGGCCGCGCTGAAGGCCGCCCTGATACTCGCCGAAAACGCGGGTGCCCTTCTCAAGCAGCACGACGCGGCCATTATCGGAGTAGACATCGCGAGGGATGATGCAGGTCGCATAGCCCGGTACGGTGCTGTCCATAGCCGTTTGCAGCGTGCAAGGGAGGATGGCTCCCGCAGTGACCAGATAGTTGCGGTCGCCGATCATGCGCGCTGTAGCGGTGCCGATAGCCGAGGTTTGCTTGAGATTGTCCAGGTTGGTCCGCGAAGGAGCGGTCCCAGCGTCACCTTGCGCGTTCCCGGCACCAGCGCTGGTGACGTCGCCGATCGCGCGTCTGACCCCCTGGTCCCCGTTGTACGCGATCAGCGTCGATCGCCGGGCATTGTCGCGCAGCTCACGCGCTTCGTTCGCACGCCGCTCCGCCTCGCTGACACCACGGCCGTGCTGCCCTCCCGCCGATCCGTAGGGTGTGATTGGCTGACCATCAGGCCCGATCGCCGGCACCTGCTCGCCTGTGAGCTGGACGGGCGCATTCGGATCGCGAGGCGCAGTGGCGAGTGTCGGCGCAATGACAGAATTTGGGTCGTAGGGCGCCTCCGCTGCCGGGGGAGGGGCCTTCCTCGCTTCAAGCGCCTTGTTGTCGCTGCCAGACCCGGAAACGAGCGACAGCACGCCAAACACGATCGCGCCGGCTAGGGCCGCGCCGACGACCATCTTCTTGTTGTCCCACTGGACGGTGTTGAGCGAAGGGATGCGGTTCGGGCGATCGGCGGCAGGGGTGCGGTCAATCTCGTTCACGTCAGGCGTCGCATCGACGTCGAATCTCTTATCGGACACGTCAGTTCTCCGTCGTGCGCTCGACAGCTTCCGACGCCGTATCCGTCTTGGGATCGCGACCGTAGAAGCTCGGGCTTTCGTTGTAGATGCACAGCACCACCTTCCCCCGGCGCAGGCGCAGCTCCTTGTAGACGCCATGAATGACGACGAACTCGTCGCGCACGTCGAAGGAGGCTGTGGCTTCACTGCCGTCGGGATTGACGGTGAAGATGGCAGGAATTTCGCGCTGGTTGGGGAAGCGCATCACGGTGAATTGCCCGTTGTCGCTGACTTCCGATGGTTGCAGCGCTGATGCGCCCTGCACCTTGTAATTGAGGTTCCGTGTCCCTTCGAGAACACCCATATCGAGCGCGATCCTCGTGGCCTTATTCTGCGCATCCAAGACCGTCGCGAGTTGCGCGCGCTGTTGTGCCAAACGGGCCTGCGCCGCCTCATATTCAGGGTAACGGAGCCGCACCTTGAAGAATGTGCCTGGAGAGCGCGCCGCAGCGACGGTCGACAGCTCAAAGGTGTAGTTGCGCTTGGTGCCTTGGAAGTCCGTCACAACGATGAGGTTGGTGGCACCAGCGCGCTCGCGAGGCTTCACGAACAGCGAATTGTCAGCCGGGGCGACCTCCCACGACACGGTGTCACCCATCGCCACGAACTTGATGACCTCGCCGGGTGCGAACTCAATCTGTGTCGCTGTGCGGAACGCGCTCCGGATCTGGATCACGTTTCCATCGGTGTAATTGACCTCGCGGATGCGAGCATCAGGACCGCGCTGCGTAGGCGTCTGCGCCATCGCCGGCGCTGCCGACATGGCGCCGATCGCCGCGGCCAGAAGCAGGATGGTCTTCATCGTGTCGGAACCTCCACGTCGGCCCGGTATGTCTTGACCTGAAACCCGAGCGGATTGGCGTATCGACCGGATTCTGTTTCCGGCTTCGACAGCACGTCAAAAGTGATGGTTGCGATGGCAGGCGTCTCAATCACCTGCTGGTCGCGCTGGAGGCGCTTGATGAAGCGGACTTGCGCGACGTTGGGCGAGATGAACGCAACCGAGCGGATCGCCACGAAAACCGCGTCACTGGCGGTAAACTGGTTTTGCGGGGAGTCCGGATTGTCTTTCTTGTAGAAGGCGGTCCAGCGGGTTTGTTCCTCCCGTGTCGACAGCGCCAGCACCTTGCGGAAGAACTCTTCCCTGGCCTGCGGAATCCACCCTTCGCGAGCGCGAACATAATCGGCGAGGAAATACTTCCGGATCGCCTCGTCATAAGTGATCGTCTTGTCGCCGCGCAGCTCCTGCGTGACTTCGGTTGCACCCGTCGAGCGATCGACGGTGACAACATAGGGCACCACCGTTTTGAGCGGCGAGAGCGCCAGCACGGCAGCCGCGCAGATCGCGGCGAACACGATGGCGACGATGGCGACGATCCACGCGACACGGCGCGAGCGAACCGCTGCCACGAACCTGTCGCGGTCCCAGCTTTCCGCTTCCGCGAAATATGCCTTCAGATCCTCGTCTTTGTCTTTGACGCCAATAGCCATGTCAGCAGCTCGCATATGAGATTGAGAGCGCGGCGGTCGGACTACCATTTGGTGTGAGAGCGCCGATTGCCGGCACCTTGCCTGTTCGCGAAGCGTCCGCTCCCTCTGGAGCGGACGCCGCGCCGTCGGCCGGGAAGAGGTTGGTAGCCGGCCGATTGCGATGGGGGTGTGCCACGTGGCACACCATCAGCGGGAGCAGCCGAGGTAGCGTTTCGCGGCGGAATCGACGGGAGAACGGTCCCATAGAGGTTGGCAGGTCGCTTTTGCCGACCGCTGCACCGAGGCAGCTTCTCGTCTTTCGCAGCGCTCGCCGGAGCCGAGGGAGTGAGAGCCGCGAGGGCGAGAAAGGCCAAGGCCGAGCCGAGCTTCATACCGGATCTCCGATTAGCTGTTGTTGTAGAGGGTGCCGCCGCCACCTCTTCCTGCACGAGAGAAGCGACCTAGCCGCGACGGCAAGCTGGCGATGCTTGCTGGAGCGGAAGACAGCGCGCGACCCGCAGAGGGGACGACATTGCCGGTGGAGGCGTTCGCAAACTGCGTCGCGAGCGAGGCGCCCCCGCCGCCAAGGCCAGCGGCCAAGCCCGGTATCTGGAGGAAGAAGAAGAAACCCAACACGTAGAACGCGATTGCACGGATCGCGATAACGGCGATGTTCGTATCACCTGCAAAGGCTTGGCTCATAAAGTCCTCACCCGTGTTGCGGATGAAGATCGTCAGCAGGAGAGCGAACGCCACGAGCATGAGGTAGCTGATCGCGGACCCTAGCCAGGCAAAGAAGAAAGCCCTCGTGGAGTCGAATAGGAGTGCCGCGATAAAGATCGGCCCCACTGCCGCGAGGAGAGCCAGTGCAAACAGCGCAAATGCGCAAATGGTGAAGCCGAGCGCTGCCGATAGGATGGCCATGACCATCAGGACAAGGCAGTAGATACCTGTAAAAAAAATCTCGACGATGTTGTTAGGGAGACCGACAAGGTTCTTGCCGGCAGCGGCGGTTCTAGCGTCCTGTATTTCGGTGATCTTGGCGACTGTTGTGGATGCGCCTCTTACGATCTGATCGAAGAAGTCGCCGAGGCCCGTCACGTCGGACCCGCCCACGGCCTGGGCTACGTCTCTCGGCAAGCCGTCCATTGCGAAGAGGCTGACCGATGCGCCGTAGAGTGTCGTGACAGCGAACACGAGCGCAGCCAGCTTCATTCCACGATATACAAACTCCCGGAACGGATACTCGACTGCGCCCCGCAGGATCGCAAAGCCGAGAAGGATGATGTAGATCGTCACACCGACACGCAATGGTCCGGAGATCCAGCCCACTACCCCCGCATAGACAGCGATGATCGCGGCCAAGGCGTCGTTTAGGTAGGTAAACATTGATTGGAAAAGATTACCCATTCTACCTGCCTTTAAACTTCAGCTTAACCGCAGATCATCGCGCTTAAATGCCCATGCCCCTTTTGAACTCGTCTCGATCTTTCTTGGCTTGGATAAGCTGATTTGCTGTATCAACATTGTTACAGTTGTTGACGGCAACAGAGGGCCAGCTTGCCAGTGGACGTTGCGAAGCTTTCCACTTCTCGCAAATCCTAGCCATTTCTACGCGCTCCTGCTCATGTTGTGCGAAATAGGGGGCGTCTCGAAGCGGCATGTCAGACCGAAGGTCATCTCCGGTTTGCTGCCGTTCCGAGGGCGAGCATGAAGCGAGCGCGACAATCGCCAGTGAGACAGTTGCGGCACGCAGGTTGCGCATCATCAATCGATCCCCATTCCAGCTTTGAAGCTGGCGCGATCAGACTGCTGCATTGCTACATATCGCTGGTAATCAGCCTCAGCCTTGGCCCGGCGCTGCAACTCGATCGCCTGAAGGCCCATCTGATCGTTCATCATCTGCGCCTGCTCCAATTGGAGCCGCGCCGACATGTCGGCGCGTTCGGCCGCCGAGGTTGAGCTGTTGAGCCGACCCCGCAGCTCTTCGAGGCCCTGACGCCGGCTTGTCACGGCATCGCCGACATTACCCGCAAGGCCAGTTGTCACCGCAGCTTCCCGCGAGCCTTGTTCATAGGCGGCGCGCTGCTCGGGCGTCATCGTCTGCGATCCGCGCCCGAGAAGATCCTGATAAACGTCGTTCGCCTTGCCCCGCAGGCCGCCGACGACGTTCAGATCGCCACTGGTGTAGCCATCAAGGCTGCTGGATGACACGTTACTGGTGCGCAGCACGTCGTTCTTGAGCTGGTTCGCGACGTTGCCGATGTCCGTCATTTTATTGAGGTCGCGGTACAGCGCCCGTGCTTCATCGAGCTGTTGCGCGCTTTGCTGGACGACTTTCCGGGCCTCGTTCAACTCCTGAAGCTGCCTGGCGAAGGCCGTTGGGTCATGAACAATGCCACCGAATTGCGCATGTGCCGCACCAGCAGACAGGAGCGCTGATCCCGACAGTGCGAGGGTGACGAACTTCAATCTACGCATGTCCCTTCTCCTTCAGCTTGGACGACGACGTTGGTGGAATACGGGGAGCCAATTGGCGGGATCGGGGCCAAATTCGGCTGCGGCCTGCACGGCGATCGGTGTTGTTTCGGCGCGTCCCGACAGCACCGACAGCTCGTCATCGAGGCCCGTCAGATCCAGCTCGACCACAACGCTGTCATGACCCTGCTTCACGAGGAATTTGCGCGATTCCGGCGACAACTCCTCGCGGATGAGCTGATATTCCGCGTCGGTGAGGGAGAACCCGTCAACATAGTCGCGACGCGCACCCTTTGGATTGGGAAGCATCACCTGGGTCGCGACCTGTTCGAGGATCGAGTGGGCAATATCGCTCTTGAGCGCGTCCGCCGGCGACTGCGTGGCAAACACCATCATCGCGTTGCGCTTCCGGTATGTCTTCAAGCCATCCTGCGCGAAGCTCCGGAACGCATCGTCGCCAAGTGCCTTCCAGAACTCGTCGACGGCGATGATCGTGCGCTCGCCGGTCAGCAGCTTGTCGATGCGGTGGAACAGGTAGAGCATCAGCGGCGTGCGGACGTCGGCGTTGTCGAGGAAGTCCGTCATGTCGAACCCGATGAATCGGGCATCGAGCGTCATTTCGTCCGCCGCGTTATCGAACACCCACCCCATCGACCCGCGCGAGGTCCACTTCTCGAGCCGAGCGCCAATACCGCCTGCGTCCGCCATGCCGAGCATCGTGCGCAGCGCATCGAGCGAACGATCCTCTCGCGGAAGCCGCATCACTGCGGCGATCCCTTCATCGATCATCCGCTCTTCCTGAACGGTGATCGGGCGACTTTCGGCGCGTACGAGCTGGCGCACCCACAGCGACAGCCAGGCGCGATCCTCCGGCTTGTTCTCGAGCGCCTTGAGCGGCGCGAAGCCGGTGGGCTTGCCGTTCTCGAGCGTCAGATAGGTGCCACCCGAAGCCAGCACGAAAATCTGCGCACCGCGGTCCTTGTCGACGAAAATCTGACGCGCGCCCGTTTTCTCGGCCTGCGCCATCAGGAAATTGACGATGACCGTCTTGCCGCCCCCGGTCGGGCCAACGATCAGCGTGTGGCCAATGTCGCGCTTGTGAAAGCTGAAGAAGTAGGGGCTGCGTGCGCTCGTCTTCATCAGCGCGATCGCGTCCCCCCAATGGTTCCCCGTGGCGAGGCCAGCGGGATAGGTATGGAAGGGCGAGAACGCCGCGAAGTTCAGCGACGTGATCGGCGCCGGCCTCGCGCGCCATGCGAAATTTCCGACGAGCTGGCTCCAGTAAGCGGCTTCCAGCGCCGCCCCTTCCCGTGCCGCGACCATGCCGGTATCGGCCAGCGCTGCACGGGCGATCGACATGTTGTCGCGCAGGCCCTTGAGGCTGTCGGAATAGACCGCGAGCGTGAAGTGGTGATCGCCCAGGACAAAGCGGTTGGACATGAGATCGTCCGCCGCGTCGACAAGATCGAGCATCTGGCTGACGGCCCGATCATCGGCGTTCTCCATCTGCTTTTGCCGCAGCCGAAAACGCTCTGATGCCGCTGCACGGCCGAGGAATGTGAAGGATTGCGTCAGCACGAACGCGAAATCGACCGCCAGCAGAGATTGAAATTGCGTGGGGGTGGTGGACGCCGGGTATTCCCTAATGCCGAAGATGCCGCCAAAAGCGCTTCGATCGGCATCGCGCACCTCCACCGTCTCGCCGCCGAAGACGACGCGTTGACGATAGAGCGCGCTGCCGAGGTGCCCCCGGATGATCGGAACCCGGCGATGCCGTCCCGTCATCACCATTTCCGCGACTTCCATCGTCTCAGAAAACTTGAGGCCATTATGTCCGTAGATCGAGAGCCGGCGCGGCGAGCAGCGATCCATCAGCTTCTCGAAATCGCGCGCCTTGTCCTCCAGCGCCTCCAGTAGGTCGGCGTCGATCGCATCGGCTTCGGCTTCGGCCCTCGCCTTGTTCTTGAAGAGCTGCACCAGCTTGTCGGCACCGTGGACCGATGGGCGCAACGCCAGCGTTACGAAGAAGCGGTTGATGAACAACCGCTCCTTGTTCATCCGCGCGAAGTAAGCGGCATCGAGATCCCGCGCGAAGCGGGACCGGAAATTGCCGCCGGGATATTGCTCAACCCGAGCGCGGACGAGGTGCGTCCAGATCGACAAGCGATCGTCATGCAGGTTGCGCAGCATCCCATTGAGCTTCGCGTGCCAGTCATTCAGATCGCGCACGTCAGCCGTCTCGAACGCTCGGCCCTGGAGCTCGAACGTCAGCATGATCGCCCCGGAATCGAGCACCACCACCTCATCGGTGACGTGCCGCGCATAGGGCAGGAACTTGGTCGGCATCACTTCCTTGAGCGCGACCTTCATCGGCACCTGTTCCGACAGACGATTGGCCCTAGCCATTGCGGCCAAACCCCTTTCGCTTGATGCCTTTCAGGGGAAGCGGCGTGTAACTCGACCCGCCCCAGAAGACGCGGTTACGATTGGCCGCTTTGGTGCGGCCCCAGAGAAAGATGAGGCGGAAGGCGTTGACGTCGTGGCGCACCACGAGGCGCGAAATGCCGAACATCACCGCTGCGACGACAAGGCCGTAAACGGGGTTTGTCGTCCCGATCAGCGTAATGACCGAGGTCAGCAGGATCACCACGGCCGCCTCGATCGGGATGCCCGCAAACAACGCAGGGCGCGTCACCGCCAGGAACAGCGTGTTGCGCGCCATTACTTCCCGTTCTTCCTCCACGCTACGCACTCCACACGAAACGGATGTGGACGAGGCGCTATTCGCACCCCGCCCACATACGGATCAGCCCTGAAGCTGATCGACGATCCACGGCGCCGAGAAGATGATCGCGATACCGATGATGACCGTGACGAGCGCGCCTGTGTTGACGCGACCTGTCAGCCACCCGAAGCCCGCCGCAATCAGCGCAAGGATCGCAACGATGCGCAGGAGCCCGTTGCTCAGCAGACCGAGGACCGCATTGCCGAAGCTCTCCAAATTGGTCTGTGCGAACGCTGGTTCGGCTGTGACGAGCGA
>JAIYAA010000042.1 GCA_027489295.1 Sphingomonadales bacterium
AGCTCGGGGAGGCTGGGCGCGCGGATGTCGCGGGAGAGCGTGCCGCGCAGCATGATGTCGCGGATCGGCTTCCACACCAGACCGGTCTTCCACGTGGTCACCGCGCCCGAGACACTATAGTCGGTGCGGCGGGCCGCGCCGTTGAAGTCGAGCGCGCCGACGCCCCAATCCTGCCGGAGCAGGGGGACGATCGTCTCGAGATAGACCTCCTTCACCGACTGTCCGACCTTGGGGAAGTTACGCGGCGTACGCGCCATGAAGGCACCCGCCTGGCTCAGCGCGTCCACATCGGTGCGGAAGGTTTCGCGGCGGAACTCGACGCCCGTTCCCACCGAGACCGGCCCGGCCCAGGTGGAGAAGGGTTCGCCGTTGAGGTTGGCGGACGCCTCGAACAGCGTCGTCACCGCCTTGGCGGTGGAGGTGCCGAACGCATAGGCATAGGCCTCCGGCGAATAGCTGGCCTTGCCGAGGATGTTGATCGGCTGGCACCCGGCCGCGCGCGCGGTTGCGCTGGCGCAGACGGTCTGGCCGTTGAGCACCACCGCATCCACCGCATTGCGGAAATTGTTGGTGATCGCGGTGTTGCTCTGCGCCTGCGTGCTGCTGTTGCGGCTGAACTGGGCGCTGGCATCCCATCGCCAGCTGCCGCCCAGCTCGCCCTTCAGCCCGCCTTGGGCGGCCGTCGTCTTGCTGCGGATATCGATCCTGGGCGAGCCGAAGTCATAGCCGAGATAGCCGATGGTCAGCGACCCGTTGGCGGGGATCAGCGCAAGCTGCGCGGGCGTCAGCGCCGCCTGCAGGTACGGATTGTTCCTGCCGATCGTCAGGAAGCTGGTCGTCCCGCCGGTGGCGGCGCGGATCTCCGCGCTCAGATTCTTCGCGTCGACATCGGAATACAGGCCGCGGGCCCAGACCTGGAGATGATCGCTGATCTGATAGTCGACATGCGCGACGAGGTTCCAGCGTTCGGTCTTCGGTCGCAGCACTTCCACGGAAAGGACGTTCGATCCCCCGATCATGCGCGTGCCGATCTGGCCCTGATACTGGCCCGCATCGAACGGCACCGCGGTCACCGCGCCGTTGGTGCCGGCGACGAACTGCAGGTTGCGAAGACCGACCGGGTTGGTCGAAACCGTGGGCGTGATCAGGCCGCCGGTGGTGAGCGTGCCGTAATAGATGTCGCTGCCGATGTCGTTTGCCGGCGTTCCCGCCGCGCGCCCCGCGCCGAACGACACGCTGGTGGTCGCGGACCGCCCCCAGGCGCGCTTGTCGTTGAACGTGCCGGTGCCGTCGTTCTTGTTATACTCGCCGCCGATCACGAAATGCCCGCGATCGCCGGCAAAGCTGGTGCCCTTGGCGAGCGATAGGAAACGATCCGTGGCATCGCGGTAGCGGGTCTGGCCCCATTGCGCGTTCGCCTTGAAGCCCTTGAGCCTGGTGTCGAGCTGCAGGTTGACCACGCCGGCAACCGCGTCCGAGCCGTATGCGGCGGAGGCGCCGCCGGTGACCACGTCGACACGGCTGATCAACGCGGCGGGGATCAGGTTGAGATCGGTGGCGCCGGCCACCGTCGCCCCCGGCAGGTTGACCGCAGGCAGCCGCATGCGATCCAGCAGCACCAGCGTCCGCACCGGGCCAAGCCCGCGCAGATCGATGTTGTTCGCACCCGGATTGGCGATGCCGCCCGCTTCCGGGGATTGCGTGCGACGGAATGCCGGCAGTTCGTTGATCACGTCGGCGACGTTGACGGTAGCGCGGGTCTTCAGCGTGTCCGCGCCCACCACCAGCGTCGGGCTTGGCGCCACGAAGCCGGTGCGGTCGATGCGCGATGCGCTGACGATGATCTCGTCGGTCTGCTGGACGTCGGGCGGTGCCGTCGCTGCATCTTGTGCAGGCGATGCCGCCGCACCTACCGCCGCTGACTGTTGCCCTTCCAGCGTTTGGGCATGTGCTGGAACCATGTACGCCAGCACACTCGCTCCCGTAGCCCACAATACCGTGCGCATAACCTCTCCCATTTGTTATTGGTCATACCAATGCCATGGGGGAGGCCTGACCTCCAAAATCAAAGCTTTTATGCTGTTCGATCAATTCTGTTTATGGGTTTTCCAGAATACCCATGAATCCCGTCATCTTTGTTGAGAAAGGGCGTGGTCTGCCGCTAGGTGGCCTGCGCGTCCGGGTCGCTTGCGCTAGAGCGTGGTAAGGGCAATTCGGCCCGGCTGCTTCGAGTCAAACCGGTTCGGGGCGCGCAGCGGCGCAGGAGTCCGGCGCTGAGGCGCACGGCGCCTGCCAGCGAAGCGCGTCGATCAAGGCGCGCAGCGCGGGGCTGACACGGCGGTCGGGATAGTAAAGCTGGCAACCCGGATAGGGCGTGCAAAACGCCGCGAGCACCTGCACCAGCCGGCCGTCGGCGATCTCGTCGGCGACGTCATGTTCCATCATGTAGCCGAGACCCGCGCCCGCGCGCGTTGCCGCCGCCGCCAGCACCTCGTCGTTGACGATCAACTGGCCTGGCACCCGCGTCTTGATCTCGCGGCCATGGACGCTGAACTCCCACGGCAGCAGCCCGCCGCCGCCCAACAGGCGGTAGTTGATGCAGACATGGTCCGCGAGATCCTCCGGGGTTCGCGGGAGATCGCGGCGGGCGAAATAGTCCGGCGTGCCCACCACGACGGTGCGCAGCGGCGACCCGACGGGCACGGCTATCATGTCCCGCTGGACGGTTTCGCCCAGCCGGATGCCGGCGTCGAAGCCGCCGGCGACCAGGTCGATCAGGCGATCTTCCACGATCACCTCGACCGACACGTCGGGGTGATCCAGCAGGAAGCGCGGCAGGCGGGGTGCCAGGATGGTGCGCGCGGCATAGCCGAAGGTCGTGAGCCGTATCGTGCCCGATGGCGCATCGCGCCAGTCGGCGAGCGCGGCCAGTCCGTTTGCGACCTGCGCCAATGCCGGATCGATCGAGCGCAGGAGCAAGTCGCCAGCGGCCGTGGCGGCCACCGCTCGCGTCGTTCTCGCCAGCAGGCGCACGCCGAGCCGGGTTTCCAGCGCCTTCATCGCGTGGCTGAGCGCCGATGGCGAAAGCCCGAGTTCCGCCGCCGCGCGGGTGAAGCTGCGCAATCGCGCCACCGTCGCGAACGCCGCCAGATCATCGAGGTCGCCGCGCCGCATTGCTGCATGATGCTCACAAGTCCTTGCGGTCCGCAATGGCTAATCGGCACCTGGCAAAGAGCCTATTTCTCCCATGTAACAAGGAGATACGGACCATGGATTGTACCCACTATCGCACGCTCGGCCGATCCGGTCTGGTGGTTAGCCCCCTGGCGTTGGGCACGATGACCTTCGGCGCAGGCCGGTGGGGCGCCGACGCGGCGACCGCGCGCCGCATCTTCGACGCCTATGCCGATATCGGCGGCAATTTCCTCGACACGGCCGATGTCTATTCGGGCGGCGAGAGCGAGGCGATGCTGGGGCGCTTCCTGCGCGACAGCGGCCGGCGCGACCACATGGTGGTCGCGACCAAGTCGGGCTTTCCACGGGTGCAGGGCAATCCCCTGGCAGCAGGCAATTCGGCGCGCAACATTCGCGACGGGCTGGAAGGGTCGCTCCGGCGGTTGGGCACCGGGCATATCGACCTGTACTGGACGCATGTCTGGGACCGCACGACCCCGCCCGAGGAGGTCCTCCGCGCCCTGACCGATGCGGTGCGGCGGGGGGACATCCTCTATTACGGCTTCTCCAACGCGCCGGCATGGTACGCGGCGCAGATCGCGACGCTGGCACGCGCCCATGGCCTGCCGGAGCCGATCGGCCTCCAGCACAGCTACTCGCTCATCGACCGGGGTGTGGAGCTGGACGTGCTACCCGCCGGGCAGGCGCTGGGCATGGGGCTTGTGGCATGGAGCCCGCTCGGCTTCGGCATGCTGACCGGCAAGTACGGTCGCGATAAGCTCGCCGACTTCGGGCCGGCCGGCAGCGTGCCCAACAAGGGCGGCGATACGGGCGCCAACGGCAGCGACGGCCGCCTGAACGGCGACAACCCCTATGGCGGCATGCTGTTCACGGAAGGCAATTTCCACATCGTCGACGAGTTGCGGGGCATCGCCGCCGAGCTTGGCAGGCCGATGGCGCAGGTCGCGCTGACCTGGGTGACGTCGCGGGCGGGTGTGTCGTCGGTGCTGATGGGCGCAAGTCGGCCAGAGCAGGTGACGGAAAACGCGGCCTCGCTCGACATCGAACTCTCGGCCGAGCAATTGGCACGGCTGGACGCGGCGGGGCCGCCACCCACACCCAATCCCTATTTCATCTTCCGTATGCCGCGGCAGCAGATCTTTGGCGCCAGCCATATCCGCGCATGGACGGACACGGCGAGCGCATGATGTGGGACCGCGCGGCGTGACCGTTGCGCGGAAGCCAAGAGCCGGTGCACCCATTCAGGGCATGGATCATCCGGATCGACAGCATCGATTTCCCTGACGATGCGCGCCGTGGCAGACGGGTGTTGATCGGTTCGGAACAGGGCCGCTGCAGGGGATGCTGCCACCGTGAATGCGAAGCGTCGGGTCACGGCAGGGTTGGCCTGCACGGCGAGCGTTGCCGCCTGTATCCTGGTGGTCGGAACCGCCGCGGCCCAGGTAGCGGATCCCCTCGAAGCGGGCTTTCGCGAACCGCCGGCCGAGGCGCGGCCATTCGTCTGGTGGCACTGGATGAACGGGAACGTCACGGCCGATGGCGCCGAGCGCGATCTGGCATGGATGGCGCGTGCCGGCATCGGCGGGGTGCAGTTGTTCGAAGGCAATCTCGGCACCCCGCAGACGGTGCCCGAGCGGCTCGCCTGGGGTAGCGCCGGATGGGCCGCCGCGCTCCGGCGCAGCGCAACGACCGCGGACCGGCTGGGCCTGCGCTTCGGCATCGCTTCCTCGCCGGGGTGGAGCATAAGCGGCGCCCCCTTCGTCATGCCGGAGGCTGCGATGAAGAAGCTGGTGTGGAGCGAGACGCGGCTGCGCGGCGGCCGCCGCTTCGTCGGCCGGCTGGCGCCGCCGCCGATGGTCGCGGGCCCCTATCAGGACATCGCAGGCGCCGGCGCGCGCGCACCCCTGTATCGCGACGTGCGCCTGCTGGCGCTGCCCGAAGCCGATGACCGGCTGCAGCCGCTGGCCGCGCTGGGGTCCGGCGGCGCGATCGCTCCGGCCCAGCTGACCGATGGCGCGTTCGGATCGCCGCTGAGCTTGCCCTTCGCGGCCGGCACGCGCGCGGCGTGGCTGGTCCAGGATTTCGGCCGTCCGGTGTCCGTGTGCGCGGTGACGCTGGGGCTGCCGGGGCGGCGCGGCTTCGGTGCGCCGCTGCCCGCCGATGCGGTGCTGGAAGCGAGCGACGATGGTCATGCCTATCGACCGGTGGCTGATCTGCCGGCAGGCGCCGCGCAGGTGCGAACCGCCGCGTTCGGCGCGGTGCAGGCCAGATATTTTCGCGCGTGGCTGACGGTGCCGGCCGAGGCGGGCGGGCCGCCGGTCGCGCCCGGCGTCACGCCGATGCTGGCCCCGCCGCCCGCACAGGCCGTCGCCCTGTCCGAATTTGCCCTGTTCGCGCATTGCCGGGTTTCCCACGCGCCGGAAAAGGCCGGGTTCGCGGCTGCCGATCGCTATGCCGCCACCGATCCGGCGGCGGCCGATGCGCCGATCCCGGCGGGCAGGGTGATCGACCTCACCAGCAAGCTGCGCGCCGACGGCACGCTCGACTGGCGGCCGCCAGCGGGCACGTGGACGATCCTGCGCATCGGCTATGCCCTGACTGGCCAGCAGAACGGGCCCGCGCCGGCCGAGGCGACCGGGCTGGAGGTCGACAAGCTCGATGCCGGTGCGGTGCGCGGCTACGCGAAGGCCTATCTCGACCGCTATCAGGCTGCGGTGGGGCCGGCGCGCGGCGGCCGGGCGGGCATCACGGCGCTGCTCAGCGACAGCATCGAAGCGGGCCCGCAGAACTGGACGCCCGGCATGATCGACGCCTTTCGCCAGGCGCGCGGCTATGATCCGGTAGCGTGGCTACCGGCGCTGACCGGCCGGATCGTCGAGAGTGCCGAGAAGACCGATCGCTTCCTCTGGGACTTCCGCCAGACCATCGCCGAACTGCTCGCCCGCAATCATTATGGCGTGCTGGCGGCGGCGGCGCGGGCGCGGGGCATGACCTATTATGCCGAGGCGCTGGAGGATCACCGGCCGCAACTGGGCGACGATCTGGCCATGCGCGCTGTCGCGGACGTGCCGATGGGGGCGATCTGGACGGTTCCGCCGGGCGGCACGCCCCGCCAGACCTTCGTCGCCGATCTCCAGGGGGCGGCCTCGGTCGCGCATGTCGCGGGCAAGCGCCTGGTCGCAGCGGAAACCTTCACCGCGTTCGGCAGCCCCTGGGCCTTCGCGCCGCGTGACCTGAAGGCGACCGCCGATTGGGCCTTCTCGCTCGGCGTCAACCGGATCATGATCCACACTTCGCCCCACCAGCCGACCGAAGACAAGCCGGGCATGGCGATGGCGCCGCTGCTCGGCCAGTATTTCAGCCGGCACGAAACCTGGGCGGAGATGGCACGCGGCTGGACCATGTATCTCGCGCGCACCTCCTATCTGCTCCAGCAGGGACGGTCGGTGGCCGACATCGCCTATTTCGCGGGCGAGGATGCGCCGATCACGGGCCTCTATGGTGAAAAGGCCGTGCCGGTTCCGGCCGGCCATGGTTTCGATTTCATCAGCCGCGACGTGCTTCTGGGGGCGCTTTCGGTCACGCCCGAAGGCATGCTGGAGACGCGGGGCGGCGCCCGCTACGCGCTGCTCGAACTGGGCGGCGACAGCGGGAACGGCATGACGCTCGCCGTGCTGCAACGGGTCGCTGCACTGGTCGGCCAAGGCGCGACCATCGTGGGTTCCCGGCCCAAGGGCTCACCCAGCCTGGCTGACGACCCGCGCCGCGTCGCCGCGCTCGTCGATCGGCTATGGGGCGGGCAGGGGCGGGGCCATGTCTGGACCGACCGCGCCGCGGCGCTGCGGGCACGTGGCGTGGTGCGCGACTGGGACATGCCGGGCGTAGCCGATGGCACGCTGGGGGTGGTTCACCGCAGGATCGGCGGCGGGGAGCTGTGGTTTGTCGCCAACCATGGCACCGCGCCGGTCGAGGGCGAGATGGCGCTCCGCGGTACCGGCCGGATCCCCGAACTCTGGTTCGCAGACACCGGCGAGATCCGTCCGGTGCGCTATCACATGGAAAAGGGGCGGACCTTCGTTCCGCTTTCACTGGCGGCGAGCGAAGCGGTTTTCGTCGTCTTCCGGCGACCGGCCCGCGCGACGGCCGCGACGGTGCCGGAAGTCCGGTGGACGCCCGCGCTGACCGTGGACGGCCGCTGGGATGTGGCCTTTCCGGGGATCGGGACGCTGCAGCTGCTGCCGGGTTCTTGGACTATGGTGGGTTCGCCCGCGCTTCGTCATTTTTCCGGTACCGCGGTCTATAGCCGCGGTCTGGAGGTGCCTGCATCGCTGGCTGGCGAGCGACGCGTGATGCTCGATCTCGGTGATGTGCGGGACGTGGCGCGGGTGCGGATCAACGGCAGGGATGCCGGCATCGCCTGGAAGCCGCCGTTCCGCCTCGACGCAACCGGTCTGTTGCGCCCGGGGCTGAACCGCATCGAGGTGGAGGTCGCCAACCTCTGGGTGAACCAGCTGATCGGTGCGGCTACGGGCGGGCCGGACGACGTCTATCGCCGCGATGCCCCGCTGCGCGATTCGGGGCTGTTGGGCCCCGTGCGATTGCTGACGACGCCCTGATCGCCGTCAGGCCATCCCGGCCGGCTCACGCAGCCGCTCGATCAGCCAGCGCAGGCCTTCGTCGTTCTTGCGGCTGCTGTGGTACTGGATCATCTCGCGCATCGGCTGGAACGGGAAGGGGATCGGGGCGGTGCGCAGCGGCAGCGCCGTGACCACGCGCTGCGCCAACCGCTCCTGCATCAGCGCCAGCCGCTGCGAGCCGACCAGCAGCCAGGGCAGGGTGGTGAAGGACGGCGCCTCCACTTCGACCCGTCGCTCGATGCCGAGCTGCCGAACCTGCCGATCGGCGAAGGAAAGGTCGCGCGGGCCGCCCAGTCGTACGATCACATGGCCGGCGGCGCTGAAATCCTCCAGCGTCAGTACGTCGTCGAACAGCGGATTGTCCGCCCAGCCGACGACCACATAGCGTTCCTCGCACAGCAATTCGCTGGGATGATCGGTAAAGACGAACGGCTCTGGCGCGACGAACAGGTCCGCGCGGCCTTCGCGGAGCTCTACCCCCGCTTCCGGGCTGGGCAAGGAGATTTCCAGCCGGATGCCGGGCGCGTCGGCGGCCAGGGTCTGCAGCGCCGGCGCCAGCACCGCCGTCATCACATAGTCGGACAGGATCAGCCGGAAGCGGCGCTGACTGGTCGCCGGATCGAAGCGGCCGGAGGTGATCAGCATCGATTCCACCGCATCCAGGCATTCGCGCACCTGCGGCACCAGCGCTTCGGCATAGGCGGTAGGGTACATGCGCTTGCCCTGCGCCACGAGCAACTCGTCGCCGAAAAAGTCGCGCAGCCGCGTCAGCGCCGCGCTCATCGCCGGCTGGCTGAGGTTCATCTGCCGGGCGGCGGCCGAAACGCTACGGGTTTCGAGCAGCACGGCGAGCGCGCCAAGCAGATTGAGATCGAGGCCCTTGAACCGCATTTCATTCCTCTCCGCAGGGCATCTTTTGATTTTCTATCGATGCTATCGATGGATCGCATGCCCTGCAAATGCGGGTTCAATCCGCATGATCCTCCAGGATCAGCTCCGCCGCGCGCCAGCCGATCGCCATGGCGGGCCCGTTGGTGTTGCCCGCCGGCTGGATCGGCATCACCGAACAGTCGGCGACGCGCAGGGCCTGGATGCCGTGGACGCGCAGCCGGCCATCGACGACGCCGGTCTCCGCCGTGCCCATCCGGCAGGTGCCGGTGCTGTGCAGGCCGGGGCTGGCGAGCCATTCCATCTGACGCGCGATGTCCTCGTCGCTCTGAAAGCGCTCGCCCGGCACGCGCTCTTCGCCCACGAATTCCTTGAGCGCCGGCTGGCGCATGTAGCGGCGGGCGAGGCGGACCATCTTGACCAGAAAGGCCTTGTCGGCGGGATCACCCCACCAGTTCGCATGCACCTCCACCGGATCGGCGACGTCCGCCGAGCGGATGGCGACGGTGCCGCGGCTCTTCGGGCGGAGCGCGATGCCGTTGACGCTGATGCCCGGCTTGTCTTCCAGCGCGCCGCGGCCGGGATCGGCCTTGATCTCCTCGGTCGTGCGCAGCGAATAGGGGCCGACGCCGAACTGGGCATCGGGCCATTCAGGCGGCGAGTCGACGGACAGCAGCGCGGTCACCTCGGGCGAGGTATAGGCCATCATGCCGGTGCGGGTGAGGTAGTAGCGCAGCACATGGCGGATCAGCCGCCAGCCGGAAAACTCGCGATTGGCACCGGCATCCTTGTGCAGCCGCCACGACATCGTGAACATCAGATGGTCGGCGAGGTTGCGGCCCACCGGCGCCAGCGGCCGCACGACGGGCACGCCCGCGCGCTCCAGCACCTCGGCGGGGCCGATGCCGGAGAGCTGGAGCAGCTTCGGGCTCTGCAGCGCGCCGGCCGAGAGGATCACCTCGCGCGTCGCCGCGATGCTGCGGCTGCCTGCGGCGGTGCGCACCCGCACGCCGGTTGCCCGGCCGTCCTCGATCGTCACCCGTTCGACCAGCGTATCGAGCAGCACGGTCAGGTTCGGGCGGCGCATCGCCGGCTTCAGGAAGGCCTGGTAGCTCGAGGCGCGGCGGCCCCGGCGCGAGACCGTCGCCTGGGTGTAGCCGACCCGCGGCCCTTCGGGGGCGTTGATGTCCTCCACCGCGCGCAGGCCAAGCTGCGTGCCGGCCTGGATCGCCGCGCCGATTGCCGGCGACCGGAAGGGCAGGCGGGTGATCTGCAAGGGGCCGTTGCGACCGCGGCTGGCGTCGGCGCCGGGACCGCGATAGCTCTCCATCGCCAGGAAGCAGCGCCCGATCTCGCTCCAGCCCCAGGCCTCGAAGCCCATTGCCGCCCAGCCGTCATAATCGGCCGGCTCGCCGCGCAGATACCAAGTGCCGTTGGTCGAGCTCGACCCGCCCAGGCCGCGGCCATAGGACCAAGTCTCGCCGGCGGGGCGGCCCTCCTGCTCGGCGATCGGGAAATGCCAGAAATAGGTGGGGTTGCCGAACATCTTCATGAACGCACGCGGCATGTTGACCAGTTCGGTCTCGTTGTCGCCACCGGCTTCGATCAGCAGCACGCGGGCAGTCCCGTCAGCGCTCAGCCGGTCGGCCAGCACGCAGCCGGCCGAGCCTGCGCCGACGATGATATAGTCATAGGCCTCGGAGGCGTCGGTCATGGGGTCGGCTTTCTCAATGGACGGCGCGCGGGGTGCGCAGGAACAGGGCGGCGCCGATCGCGGCGACCAGGGTCACCCCGGCGAACAGCAGCAGCGACGGATCGAGGCCGCCGGTCAGCGCGGCGCCGGCACCGACCAGCGGCGGGCAGACAAACAGGCCCGCGAAGAACGCGGTCGCCCAGATGCCCATGCCGCGGCCGCGCTGTTCGAGCGGCAGCATCGCCTGGCCCCAGGCCATCAGCGCGGGGATCACCATGCCAGCGCCAAGCTGCTGGACCGCCGCGCCGGCCACGGCGAGGTGGTAGCTGGGAGCCAGTGCGATCAGCGCCACGCCGGCACCGATCAATACGCCCGCGATGGCGAGCAGCGTCCCGATCGTCTGCCGGTACAGCCGACGATAGAGGAAGGCCCCGGCGATATAGGTGAGGCTGGTTGCCGCCTGCACCAGGCCGACCTGGGTGGAGGAACCAAGGCCCTTGGCGGTGAGCACGGTCGCGATGTGCAGCGGCTCGACATAGTAGCAGATGGAGGCGAGCGCGGTGACCGCGCCGATGATCAGCGCCGCGCGCCACGGAAAGCCGGCCACCGTCGCCGTTGTATCGCGGGCGCGGCGGGCGGGCTCCTCGATGAAGACCAGCGCCAGAAGGAAGGTGGGGACGGCGAAGGCATAGATGGCGAACGGCCCGCGCCAGCTCAGATCCGCGAGCGCGCCGCCCGCCGCGATCAGCAGCGTCCCTGCGATCGAGGTCGACACGCCGACCCAGGCCACCCAACGGTGCCGGCGATCGCCGAAATAGTCGCCGATCAGCGCGCTCGAATTGGTGACGATCACCGCTTCGGCGATGCCCAGCACGCCGCGGCTGGCGACGATCGCGTAGATGTCGCTCAGCACCAGCGGGGCGAGGCCGGACAGCGCATAGACGGCGAGCGCCCAAACGAAGCTAGGCCGCCGGCCGAAGCGGTCCGCCACCCAGCCCGCAAAGGGCGAGAACAGCGCGATGCACAGCGACGGCATCGTCACAATCATCGGCACCAGCAGCCCCGCCTGGGGGTGGCCGCCAAATTGCGCGAACAGCCGCGGGATCGCCGGGAACAGCGAGACCACTGCCATCACCGGCAGAATCTGCGCGGCCAGCAGGGTGAGGCCCTTGCCGGTTTCGCCGAGAACGGGCGCCGCGCTGGGCGCAGGCGTGGCGATGCTGGTCATGCGTATTCCCTCGCTTGTTCGAGCGGCACCCAGCCGCAATTGTCGCGGCTCGCCGCCACGGCCTGCTCGATGAACCGCATGGAGCGGATACCATCCTCGATCCCCGGCAGGTCGGGGGCCGGCTTGCCACGCAGGCGGCGGGCGAAATCGCGATAGAGGTTGGCGAAGGCTTCCAGATAGCCTTCGGGATGGCCTGCGGGCAGGCGAGTCACGGCGGTGGCGGCCGGCAACATGCCGGTCCCGCCCGCGGTCAGGATCTCGGTCCGGCCGGACAGATGGTGGATCAGCAGCTGGTTCGGTGTTTCCTGCCGCCAGGCGAGCGCCGCCTTGTCGCCATAGATGCGCAGGGTCAGCCCGTTGGCCTCGCCGATCGCGATCTGCGAGGCGAGCAGCACCCCGCGCGCGCCGCCCGCGAACCGCAGCAGCACGCTGCAATCATCGTCGAGCGCCCGCCCCGGAACCACTGCGGCCAGATCGGCGTTGATCGCCTCGACGGGCAGGCCCGCCACGAACTCGGCGAGGTGGAATGCGTGCACGCCGATGTCGCCGATCGCGCCGCCGACGCCCGATTTGCCGATATCCGTTCGCCATTCGGCCTGCTTGTTGCCGGCGCGCTCGATCGGTGCCGCCAGCCAGCCCTGCAGATACTCGACCACCACCTTGCGCACCGTGCCGATGCCGCCTGCCGCGATCAGCGCGCGGGCATGCCGCACCAGCGGATAGCCGCTATAGGTGTAACTCAGCGCATAGGGGCGGTCGGCGTCGCGGACGACCTCGGCCAGCTCCAGCGCCTGGGCGAGCGTCGCGGTCGGCGGCTTGTCGCTCATCACCGCGATGCCGGCTGCGAGCGCGGCACGAGCGATCGGCAGATGCGTGTCGTTGGGGGTGGCGATGGTCAGGAAATCGATGCCGTCGGGGCGGGTGCGCTCCTGCTCGATCAGCGCCATCCAGCTCGGATAGCTGCGATCGGCGGCGACGCCATATGCCCTGCCTGCCTGGCGCGATTTCTCGGGCGCGCGACTGAAGGCGCCGGCGACCAGCTCGATCTCGCTGTCGAGCGTCGCAGCAATCCGGTGGACCGGGCCGATGAACGCCCCGGGCCCGCCACCGACCAGTCCCATGCGCAGCCGACGCATCAGGCGCATCCTCGCACGCTGCGCGGTTCCGCTCGTCGTGCCGCAACCGGTTTGCGCACAGGGCCTCTCCCTTCTTCCAACACGAGCCTCTTGTCGGGCTCCCCGCTTCTCTGCCGCGTTCAACGTGATTTTAGAAATCTATTATATGGATGAATGATGATCTGAAAAACGGATATGTAATCCGTTGCCAATCAAGAGCGTGGATGGATGAATATAAAAACAATCGATTTCTGACATTCGGGGTTCGCGACATAGAAGATCGGCACGAAGCGGCGGGCCGTGTTTCGGCACGGAACTACAAGTCGCTCGGCACTGAGAGGAGCTTTGACATGCGTACCGCGACCTCGCGTATTCAGGCCCCGCCGCCTGCTTCGGCCGCAGCGGTCTCCCGTGTGACGACCTCTTCGCCTCCCTCCGACGCCGATCCGCGCGTCTGGGCCTTCGCCATGGCGCAGGGCGCCGCCCTTTGCCGCCTGTAACCCACGGAGCCATCGTGTCGAAAATCCAGCGGGGCGTGAGCCTCTACAGCTACCAGGAAGAGATGTTCCTCGGCCAGATGACGGTCGAGGACGCGGTTGCCCACGCCGCATCGCTCGGCGCCAGGGGCATCGAGATCCTGCCCGAGCAGAACATGCCGGCCTTCCCGAACATCGACGATGCGGAGATCGCCCGCTGGCAGGACATGCTCACCCGCCACGGCGCGCATTTCACCTGCTACGACATGTTCCTCGATACCAAGCAGCGGAAGGGTGCACTGCTATCCGACGACGAACAGGTCGCCAGCATCCGCCGCGACCTCACGCTGTGCAACCGGCTGGGCATCCGGAACATGCGCGTGCTGGTGTTCGTGCGGCCCGACATTCTCGAACGCTGCGTGCCCTATGCCGAGGAACTGGACGTGCACATGGGCGTGGAGGTCCATGCCCCCTGGCATCTCGAACATGCCTGGATCCTGCGCACGATCGAGGTCGCCGATCGGCTGAACAGCCGCCACATCGGCATCCTGCCCGACATGGGCATATTCATGAAGCATTACCCGTCGGCGTTCCGCGCACGCTTCGAGCGCCAGGGGGCACGGCCCGAAATCACCCAGTTCATCGTCGACCAGCACGAGGAAAAGGTGATGGCCGAATACACGATCTACGAGGTCGCGGTGAAGCGCGGCGGCAACAAGGCCGAGATCGCGATGGCCGAAACGCTTCGCCACGCGCCCTATGCCAATCCCAAGCGGCTAAAGGACTATGCTCCCTATTTCCGGCACATCCAGGCCAAGTTCTACGAAATGAACGACGACTGCACCGATCCGGCGATCGCCTATGACGAGGTGATCCCGGCGCTGGTGCAGTGCGGGTGGGAAGGCACGCTTTCCAGTGAATATGAAGGCAATCGCTGGATCCAGGACGTGATGGACGTGGACAGCCGCGAGCAGGTCCGCCGCCAGCACGTGATGTTCGATCGCCTGATCGCCCAGGCCGAAGCCGCGCTCGGCGCCGAGAAGGAACCCGCCTGATGTTCGACAAGTACCTGATCCAGGCCGCCAGCCTGCGCAACACCGGCCCGGCCGAGGCGCCGACCGGCTTCGCCTTCGAGGCCAAGCTCGGCTATTATCGCGGGCTGGGCCTGTCGATGATCGAAAAGCTCGACGTGTCGATCGACGGCACGTTGCTGCCGCGCGAGGCGGTGCGGTTCGACGAGGGGCCTGGCCCGCTCACCCTCGACGAAATGGAAACCGCCTATGACCGGCGCTGGCCGTTCGGCGCCACGGCGACGATCCTGGTCGACCATCCCGGCGGGTTCCCGGCCGGCGAGCACGACCTGTCGCTGACCGAGCAGCTGCGCGTTTCCTACCTGCCATTCCCGTCGATCAATAGCGACACCAAACGCTTGGCCCTGGCCGAGCCCGCTGGCGCCCCCGCCTGATCGCCTGAACCTCGGCGCGGCGGACGCCCGAACACTGCTGCAGGCGGCCGCGCGCCGCGTTTCCAAACGGGGTGCCGAACCCCGGAGGCTTCGAACAGGAGCCCTGTTTCGGCGACGATCGATCGTGACGAGGCACAGAACAAGCGCCCGCGCGGTCTGGTGAGGCATCAACCACCTAGGGTGGGGAGGAGAGATGATGAAGGCACACAAGATCCTGCTGGCGACGACGATGCTCGCCAGCACGGCACCGATCGCTGCGCGAGCCCAAACCGCCGCGCCGCAAGCCGAACCGCCTGCCGTCCAGGACGACACGGCCGTCGGCGAAATCATCGTGACGGCGCAGCGCCGCAGCGAGAACGTGCTCAAGGTGCCGCTCAGCGTCACCGTCGTCGGTGCGGACGCGCTCCTCCAGCGCGGCGCCAACGATCTGACCGCCGTCACCAAGCTCGCCCCCAGCCTGCAGGTGGCACAGGACAACACCTTCGCGGTGCGCGGCGTTGGCACCGGCACCTTCGCCACCACCGTGGAGGCCAGCGTTTCGCAGGTGCTCGACGACGTAGTAATCGGCAACAAGGAGTTCGCCGCCAACGCCTTCTACGATGTCTCGCGGGTCGAAGTGCTGAACGGGCCGCAGGGCCTGTTGTTCGGCAAGAATGCCTCGGCCGGCCTCGTCAACATCACCACGAACAAGCCGGTCCTCGGCCAGACTAGCGTTTCCGGCGACGTGGAGGCGGTGCAGCGCGATCGGCCGGTGAAGAACGGGCAGGGGATCCAGGTCCGCTCGACGGTCAACCTGCCGATCGGCACCAACAGCGCGCTGCGCCTCAACGCTATCTACAGCGGCCAGGATTCGGTGACCTACCCGACCGTGAATGCCGCCGTTCGCAACGATTTCGGCCTGCGCAACCTCGGCCTGCGCGGCAAGTATCTGTACGAGCCGACCGATGCGCTCTCCATATACCTGATCGGGGAGTACAACCGCCAGCGCGGCATTTCCGGCCGCTACGACATCACCTTCCGGCAGTTCGGCGCTGGAAGTGTGTACAGTGGAACGGGGAACCCGGCGGGCACGGACAATCTCCGCTACGCATCCGATGCACCTGGCTACCGCGATGCGGATACCGGCGGCCTGCAGGCGAACATCAACTACGCGTTCTCGAATGGCATGGAGCTTTCGAGCATCACCGCCTGGAAAAACGCGGTGGTTTCCTACCAGTTCGATTCAGACAATACACCGACCAACTTCTTCAACACCAACAGCAGCCGGCAGGTCTACAATCAGCTGTCGCAGGAGCTGCGGCTGGCATTGCCGGAAGGCAACAAGATCTCCGGGCAGTTCGGGCTCTATTATTATCGCTCGGTCGGGTCCGTCACGGGCGCGCGGGGCGGCAACAACGGCTTCCCGTCCTTCTTGCTGCCGACCTTCCCGTTCTGCGTCGGCGCGACCCAGCTTGGTGCGCCACCCGCCGCCTGCCCGGTGAGCAACGCGAGCTTCCTCGGCCAGGACTACAAGTACAACCTCAAGCAAAACAGCTATGCCGGCTTCGGCCAGCTCAGCTATCATGTCACCGATACGCTGAAGC
The DNA here is from genome assembly GCA_027489295.1 of Sphingomonadales bacterium. The sequence continues at coordinate 16,281 of JAIYAA010000042.1, forward strand.
TCAACGCCGGCGGCCGCGTCACTTATGACAAGGGCTCGATCGACCTGCTCGAGAATGTCGGCAAATATTTCGTGACGCTGGGCGTGCCGAACAACCGCACGGTGGAATCGACCGACGCCACCAATTTCAGCTTCAAGGCCGGCGTCGACTGGCAGGTGACGCCCTCGACAATGCTCTACGGCTTCTACGGCCAGGGGTATAAGGGCCCGGGCTTCTCGAATACCTCCCCGGCGCCGGGCGCGAAGCTGGCGGTGAAGCCGGAAATCTCGCGCGGCGGCGAAATCGGCATCAAGGGGCGTCTTGCCCAGGGCCGGATCACCTATTCGGTCTCGGCCTTCCATACGAAGTTCAGCGATCTCCAGGTCCAGTCGTGGATTTCCGCGCTGCGCACCTTCGTGCTGGCCAACGCCGCCACCGCCACCACCCAGGGTGTCGAGTTCTCGCTCCAGGCGCGGCCGACGGAGCGGCTGACCCTGTCGGGATCGGCGTCCTACGTCGATGCCAAGTTCGACAATTTCCCTGGGGCGCAGTGCTTTACCGGCCAGACCAGCAATGGCTGCCGGGCGAATCTGCGCTCGGACGATCCGGCCTATGTCGGTACCTTCAACGCGGCCGGCTACCAGCTGCCGCTTTCGGCGAAGTTCACCGCCACCCTGGGCGCGGACTATAGCCAGCCGCTGACCGAGAACCTCGATGCCCAGTTCGGCGTCGGCTATTATCACCGCTCGCCGCAATCCTCCGCGCTCGGCACGCCGTTCTTCATCCCGACCTGGGATACGTTCGATCTGCGGCTGGGGCTCAAGGCGAAGCATTGGTCGGCGACCGTGTTCTGCAAGAACTGCACGAACGAGATCCGGCCGATTTCGATCGGATCGGACGGCGGCGACGGCAACCCGGTGTCGGGCCCGCCGGTGCTGACGCTCAACCAGCGCTTCAGCTACGATTCGGTGCGTACAATAGGGCTCCGGCTCGGCTTCGACTTCTGAGTTGTGGGGGCTGGGGGCGGCGGTGCCGTCCCCGGCACACGAAAGGATATCCGATGCGTCCCTGCGCGGCGAAGCTCCCGCTGGGTCCCATCTGTTCGCCGACGGGGGTCATGGCTTCGCAACCGCCAAGCCGGGCACCGCGGCGGTGAACTGGCTGGACCAAGTCTTCCGCTGGCTGGACGTCACCGGGCTGATGAAGTTGGCGATGTGAATTCGGCCAAATGCGCTTGCGGCCGACGCTGTCGGTGCACCGGTCTGAGGTGGGAGGCGCACCATCTCCACACTATTTTCTTCGGGGAAATGCTCATGGTCAACCGTCGCGGCCTTATCACCTCTGCACTCGCTACCGGGGCAGCCGGGGCTTTGCTTCCCGGCCATGCGCTGGCGAGTGCGGCTCCGCAGAAAGCCACCGGGGCTGCGTTTCCCGATGGCTTCCTGTGGGGTGCGGCGACGGCGGCGCATCAGGTGGAGGGGAATAATCTCAACGCCGATCTGTGGGTGATCGAGAACGTCCCGAACACGATCTTCGCCGAGCGATCGGGCGATGCGACCAACAGCTTCGAGCTCTGGCCGGTCGACCTCGATCTGGTGAAGGCGATGGGACTGAACAGCTATCGGTTCAGCCTGGAATGGGCGCGGATCGAGCCCGACAAGGGGCATTTCTCCCGCGCGATGCTCGATCATTACAAGGCGATGATCGCGGGGTGCCGGGCGCGGGGGCTCCAGCCCGTGGTCACCTTCAACCACTTCACCACGCCGCGCTGGTTCGCGGCCGAGGGAGGCTGGCACAACCCGGAATCGCCGGCGCTGTTCGCACGCTTCTGCGACCGGGCGGCGAGCCACCTGGCGGCCGGGATCGCGCTGGCGCTGACGCTCAACGAGCCGAACCTGGCGGGGCTGATCGGCGAGATCCTGCCGCCGCAACTGCTGGCCGGCGACCGCGCCACGCAGGAGGCTGCGGCGAAGCAGCTGGGCGTCGGGCAATATTCGCCCGGCGTCGCCCTCTATGTACAAGACCCCAAGACCTATCGCGCGAACATGATGGAGGCGCATCGCCGGGGCGTCGCCGCGATCAAGCGGGTGCGGAGCGATTTACCGGTCGGGGTCAGCCTGGCGCTGCTCGATGATCAGGCGGAAGGCAAGAATTCGATCCGCGACCGGATGCGCGAACGCTATTATGGCGAATGGCTGCGTCTCGCGGCCGAGACCTGTGATTTCATCGGCGTCCAGAACTACGAGCGCAAGATCTGGGACGACAAGGGGCCGCTAGCGCCACCCAAGGGCGCGCGGCTCAACACGGCAGGCGCCGAGGTCTGGGCAGGATCGCTGGCCGGGGCGGTGCGCTACGCGTGGGAAGCGACGAAGCTGCCCGTCTATGTGACGGAGCACGGCGTCAACACCGACGACGATGCGCTGCGCCAGTGGCTGATCCCCGCAGCCCTCGCCGATCTCAAGCGGGCGATCGACGATGGCGTGCCGGTGCGCGGCTATATCCACTGGTCGCTGATCGACAATTTCGAATGGGGCTTCGGATATCGCTATCGCTACGGCCTCCACGCCTTCGATCCGAACACCTTCAAGCGTACCGCCAAACCGAGCGCGGGCGTGCTCGGAGCGATTGCGCGCCGAAATGCGCTGACCTGATCGCGCCGCTTTCCCGAACCCGATGGGCGCGGATGGCGTGCACGGGCATGCTGCGTCGGCCGGGGTGCGCCTCCCTGCGCGGCCGGCGTGGCAGGCCGCGCGGGCAAAGGGCGGGCGGTACCGGTCTCGCCTGCACGCGGGCCGATCGCCGTCTGGGCAGCTTCTGGATCAGTCCTTGCCGAGCGGGGCGTGGTAGTGCGCGTCCGTCACATGCTCCATCCAGGTGACCGGGGTGCCGTTGATCGACTCCTGGATGGCGATGTGGGTCATGCCCTGATGCGGGGTGGCGCCGTGCCAGTGCTTGTGCTCGGCCGGGCACCACAGGATGTCGCCGGCGTGGAACTCCAGCTTGGGTCCGCCCTCGATCTGGGTCCAGCCGATGCCTTCGGTAACGATCAGCGTCTGCCCGGCGGGATGGCTGTGCCAGGCCGTGCGCGCGCCGGGTTCGAAATGAACGATCGCGCCGCTCACGCGCGAGGGGGCGGGGCGCTGGAACTGCCCGGTGATGGTAACCTTGCCGGTGAAATATTCGGCCGGGCCGTCGACCGTCTTCATATCGTCCTTGCGCGTGATTTCCATGGCGATGCTCCGTTCGGGATCTTGCGGGGGAAGGGGGGCGGCCAGCAGGCCGAGGATCATGAGCGGCGTCATTGCGGGGCCTTCTGGCTCGCAGTGAACGCGGCGCGGGCGTCGAGTGCGGCGAACAGGCCGCCCAGCACGAGCACGATGGCGCTGGCGAGGAAGGTCGCGCGGTAGCCGGCCGCATCGAACAGCAGTCCGCCGCCTGCGGCGCCGAGCGTGATCGCGAGCTGGACCACCGCGACCAGCAATCCGCCGGCAGCCTCGGCATCGTCCGGAAAGCGGCGGGCGACCCAGGTCCACCAGGCGACCGGGGTACCGGTGCCGACGATCCCCCAAAGCGTCAGCAGGATCGCGGTGGGAAGGGCCAGCGTGCCGAGCCCGATCAGCAGCGCGGCGATCGCGGCAAGCCCGAGCGGGGCCAGGATGAGCGTGGCGGTCAGCTGCCGCGCAACGAAGCGCCCGAACATCCATGTGCCGAGCAGACCACCCAGCCCCATCAGCAGCAGCACCAGCGAGAGCGCGGGTACGCCCAGCGCCGTCACGCCTTCCAGGAAGGGGCGGACATAGGTGAACAGGGCGAACTGGCCGGCGAAGAACAGCGCGGCGGCGACGGCGCCGATCCGCGCGCTCGGGCGCCGTAGCACGCCCAGCGCGCTCGCACCCCGCCGGTCGCGATCCGAGGGCATGGCCGGCAGGGTGCGCCATTGCCAGGCGAAGGTTATGGCCGCCAGCGGCACCACCAGGAAGAAGGCGCCGCGCCAGCCGATGCTGTGGCCCAGGAAGCTGCCGAGCGGGGCGGCAACCGTCGTGGCGAGCGCGTTGCCGCCGTTGAGCAGCCCCAGCGCGCGCGGCACCTGATCCTCGGGCACCAGCCGCAGCACCGTGGCGGCCGACATCGACCAGAAGCCGCCGATGACGACGCCGATCAGCGCCCGGCCGGCCATGAACGGCAGGGGGCCGGGCGCGAGCGCAACCATCAGCCCCGACACCAGCATGAGGATGGTAAGCCCGAGCAGCAACGTGCGGCGATCGATGCCGCGCGTCACGCCGGCGATCGTCAGGCTGGTCAGCACTGCGAACAGTCCGGAGATCGAGATGGCTTGCCCCGCCGTCCCCTCGGTCAGGTGCAGATCGGAGGCGATGGGGGTCAGCAGGCTGACCGGCATGAACTCCGATGCGATCAGCGTCGAGACGCACAGGGTCAGCGCGAAGACCGCGCTCCAGCCGGCCGGGACTCTGCCACGCGCGGCGGGGGGAAGGGGATGTTCCGAAGACCGGGATTGCGCCACGCAGATGCTCCGCCAGATTGCGTTGCCGCAGGCGTGGCCCGCGATCGATCCGGCCAAGATAAGGCGCGGGGCGGACGCCGATCACCCATAGTCTGCACAACGGGACGATGAATCCAGCTCATCGTTGCGGGGTTCGCTAAAGGCCGAGGGGCTGCAGCTCGCGGATCAGGGCGATCAGCAGTTTAAGGCCGGTCGGGACCTGCCGTCGACCGGGATAGTAGATGTGGAACCCCGCGCCGACCGCCGTCCAGTCGGCGAGCACATGGCGCAGCCGCCCTTCCGCTACCAGTGCAGCGACGCTGGGTTCGGGCAGATAGGCCAGCCCGGTGCCCGCGGCGGCCAGGGCGATCGCGAACTGGGTCTCATCCAGCGTGATCGCGCCCGGCACGTCGATGGCGGCCGCTTCGCCATCCTTCTCGAACTCCCAATGATAGACGGTGTCGTCGCCCAGCCGGATACGCAGGCACTGGTGGTCGACAAGCTCTCCGGGACGCTCCGGCGTGCCGTGGCGATCGAGATAGGCGGGCGCGCCGACCACCACCCAGCGGACATCCCCCGAAAGCCGCTGCGCGATCATGTCCTCGGGCACGGTGCCGCCCCAGCGGATTCCCGCGTCCGCGCCCATCGCGACGACATCGACCAGATGGTTGGAGATGGTCACGTCCACCGCGATGCCGGGATAGCGTTCAATGAAGACGGGCAGCACCGGTGCGAGCAACAGCGAACTCGCCTGCTCCATGACGTTCAGCCGGATCCGCCCCGCCGGCGCGTCGCGGTAGCGGTTCAACCCTTCCACCGCGGCGCCGATGGCATCGAAAGGGGCGGAAAGCGCAGCGTGCAGATCTTCGCCGGCCGCGGTCAGCGTCACGCTCCGGCTGGTCCTGTTGAGAAGGCGCACGCCGATGCGCGCCTCCAATCCTTTCAGCGAGTGGCTGAGCGCGGAGGCGCTGACGCCCAGTTCCAGTCCCGCCCGACGGAAGCTGCGGTGCTTCGCGAGCGCCAGGAAATAGGCATAATCCGCGAGATCGGACCGGCTGATGCGCATCCGCCATGCCTCGCATCGGCGCATCGAAAACGCAACGGCAATGAATGCAGCTCAACGTCCTGCCGCATCACAACAGGCTGAACGTCAGCGGCACGCGCAACGTGATTCGCAGGTCTGTCGCAAGCTCGGTCGCGCGCGCGGACTGGCCTCGGCACCGGTCAGACCGGCGATCTGCCGCCCCCCACGAACGGCAACTCTGCGGCGAACGCGAAGGCGGGCACTTCACCCTCGGCCGGGGCGTTCGGGGCAGCCGACATCGCAAGCGGCGAGGGCGCCGTTTGCCGCAGGAACGCACCATGCGTCGGCAGCCGCTGGGCCGTATCCAGATACCCCGCCCGCATCTGCGCGAGCGCGGCTGCGACCTTGGCTTCGTCGAGCGCGTCGGCCGTCGGCTCCCAGCCCTTGGGAACGACGCCCTGGCCCAGGCACACGGCCACCCAGCTGGGCGTGGTGAACAGGTCATAGCCTTCGCGAAACACCCGTCCCTTGCCGGCGAAGAGGTCGATCTTGCGCTGCAGGCTGTCCGGCACGTCCATCGTGCGCACCTGTTGCCAGAAGGGCGTGTCGTCGCGGCGCGTCACCTTGTAATGCAGGATGATGAAGTCGCGGATGTCCTCGTACAGGTCCTGCATCTGGCGGTTGAACTCGGTGCGCTCGGTGGGATCGAAGCCCTTGTCCGGGAACAGCGCGAGCAGCCGCTGGAGCGCGGCCTGCACCAGGTGGATGCTGGTCGATTCCAGCGGTTCGATGAACCCGCCGGCCAGGCCCAGCGCGACGACGTTGCGGTTCCAGCTCTGGCGCCGTCGGCCCGCGGTGAAGCGCAGGTGCCTGGGCGCGCCCAGCGGCTCGGCTTCCAGGCTGGACAGCAGCTGCGCGGTGGCGTCTTCCTCGCTCAGGAGCGCGCTGCAATAGACGAGGCCGTTGCCCATGCGGTGCTGCAACGGGATGCGCCACTGCCACCCCGCGTCGCGCGCGGTCGAGCGGGTGAACGGATCGGGATTGGCCGGGTCGGGCAGAGCGCAGGGCACCGCGACGGCGCGGTCGCAGGGCAGCCAGTGCGCGTAGCTTTCATAGCCGGTTTCCAGCGTTTCCTCGATCAGCAGCCCGCGAAAGCCGGAGCAATCGATGAACAGGTCGCCCGCAATGCGCTGTCCGTCGGCAAGCGTCACCGCCTCAACATAGCCGTCGTCGGCGCGCTGCTCGACCCGGGCGATCTTGCCTTCGACGCGGACGACGCCGCCGCGCTCCGCATAGCTGCGCAGATAGCGGGCATAGAGCGACGCGTCGAAATGGAAGGCGTAGAACAGCTCGCGCACCGGGGACCGGGCGTTTTCGGCGGCGCGCCCGAACTTGCCGTGCGCGGCGGCCACGGCACTCATCGACCAGTCGGCAATGTCCGGCGCGCCCCGCCGCGCGCGTTCGCGTAGCCAGAGCTGGTGGAAATGGATGCCGTGCAGATCGTGCCCGAAGCGCCCGAACGGGTGGAAATAGCGCTCGCCGATCGCGCCCCAGTCGACGAATTCGATGCCCAGCTTGAAGGTGCCCGACGTCGCCGCGAGAAACGCGTTCTCGTCAATGCCCAGCATCTGGTTGAAATGGATGATCGGCGGGATGGTCGCTTCGCCGACGCCCACCGTTCCGATCTCCTCGGATTCGATCAGCGTCACCTGGGTGTAGCCGTTGTTCAGAAAGCGCGAAAAGGCGGCCGCGGCCATCCAGCCGGCGGTCCCGCCGCCGACGATCACGACGCGTCGAATGGCATGTTCGTTCATCGATTGGGCAACCTCGTCTGCGCCGCTCGATCGGCGGCAGGAGTCGACAGGTGCGCCAGGGCTGCTGCTGCCGTCGTCCGCCCGCCCGGTTCGCCGCCGCCCATGACGCCGCGTACGGCTGCTTCCCCGCTTCCCGGCACTGCCACTCTCCCTGCATGCCTGTATCCGCACGCTGCACGATCACGTCCCTTATTTCGGCGGCCGCGTCAATCCGATGTACGAAGGTGCACTCTCCAGTAGGAGGCATGTAATTCCGATACTTAGTGGTTGCATTTGGTAAAATGTTACCGCAAACATCGGCCGCGTGTTCCGTGCGGCCAGCCCGGAGCAGTCAACAGAAAAGATGCGAACACAGCGTCGACTTGGGAGGATGATCCATGCGCCATTCCGCGCCATTCACTACTGCTGCAACCAATCTCGCGCGCCTCCTGCAGGGCGCGTCTGCCTTGGCGCTGTGCGTTGCCCTGGCGGGTACCGCCCATGCCCAGGCGGCGGCCACACCGTTACAAGTGGCGCAAACCGAGGGTGCGCAACCGTCCCCCAATCGCGTAGCTGCCGACGCGGGCGCGCCCGACGGGCAGACGGCGGATGGCGTGCCGCAGACGGATGCCGGCGGCCAGGCAGCGGGGAACGACATCGTCGTTACCGGCATTCGCCAGAGCCTCGCCAACGCGCAGAACATCAAGCGCAATTCGGACACCGTGGTGGACGCGATCACCGCGCAGGACATCGGCGCCTTGCCTGACCGTTCGGTGACCGAGGCGCTGCAGCGCGTGCCCGGCGTCTCGATCAGCCGGTTCGCCGCCTCGAACGATCCGGATCATTTCTCGGTCGAAGGTTCGGGCGTCGTCATCCGCGGCCTCAACTTCGTCCGTTCGGAGTTCAACGGGCGCGATGCGTTCGCTGCCGGCATCGGCGGCCAGTCGATCAACTTTTCCGACGTTCCGGCCGAGCTGCTCGGCTCGGTGGAAGTCTACAAGAACGTCACCGCGGCGGCGATCGAGGGCGGGCTTGCCGGCACGGTCAATCTCAACACGCGCAAGCCGTTCGACAACAAGGGCCTGCATATCGGTGTCGACATGCAGGGCAGCTATGGCGACCTGCAGAAGAAGTGGACTCCGACCGGCTCGATCCTGATCAGCGATACCTGGGAGACCGGGGTCGGGACGTTCGGCCTGCTGGGCGATGTTTCCTACTCGCGGGTGCGCAGCCGTGCCGACGGCCTGCAGATCACCAACTTCCAGGCGCGCGACAATACGCTCGTCACCTATCAGAGCCAGGGCGGCACGACGATCTGCCGCAATCCGCTGCCGGGCAATGGCGATACGACGACGCTGCCGGCTGCAAACGCGCCATGCGGTGCGGCTTCGGCAGCGGGTGCCGACGGGTTCGCCGATCCCAATGCCAGCTACTACGCGCCGCTGGGGGGCCAGTACCGAACCCAGGAGTTCGATCGCAAGCGTAACGGCATCGCGCTGGCCGGGCAGTTCGAGACGAACGACCGCAGCTTCCTGCTGACCGGCCAGTATATCCGCTCGCACACGACCAACCTGTCTGACGAGCACACGTTCGAGGCCGCGCCGGATCTTTCGGAATACAGCACCTATCCGATCGGCTGCCGGCAGAACAATGCGGGCCCGCTGACCAACCCGTCCGACCCCAATTCCGGCACCGTGCGCGCGCAGTGCCCGGTGGGCAGCTTCACCAATTACAAATATGACGCCAACGGCCTGTTCCAGAGCGGCTATATCACCACGCCGGGCACCGGCTATCGCAGCAGCCTGAGCGGCACGCCGTTGCAGACATTCATTCCCACGGGCGGCGCCCCGATCTCGGCGTCGCGCGGGCAGGTGTACGAACGCAACACGGTCACCGATTACGGGCTGAACGCGCTGCTGCATCCCACCGAACGGCTGCACATCGCGCTGGATGCCGACTATACTGAATCCCGCCGCAACGTCAGCCAGCTCAACATCTTCGGCGAGACCTTTGCCGACCAGGAACTGGACCTCACCGGCAACCTGCCGACGGTTATCTCGCACAAGCCGGCGACCCTGGCGGCCGAGTGGGCGGGGCCTGCCAATCCGGCGCTGGTCGGCGCGACGGACCAGCAATATTTCTCCAACCCGAACGTGCAGTTCTGGCGCGCGGCGATGGACCATTTCGAAGAGAGCCGCGGCAACGAGTTCCAGTTCAAGGCCGACGTCACCTACGATGCGAACGGCAGTTTCCTCGACAAGATCCGCTTCGGCGCCCGCTATGCCGATCGCGACCAGACGGTGAAATATTCGGCCTACAACTGGGGCATGCTCAGCGAAGTCTGGGCGGGAAGCCCGGTGTCGATCAACCAGGTGAATGGCGGCAACGCCAGCTTCTATGATTTCGGCAACTTCTTCCGCGGCAAGACGCCGGGGCCCGCCGGCGCATTTTACTACAACGGCAACATGATCGACGGGTACGACAAGACGGTCGGCTTCATCAACCAGATCGAAGCGGCCGGCGCGGCGAGCCAGATCGCGGCGGGCAACACCCCGTCGACCCGCTGGTCCCCGGCCGCGCTGCGCGCCGGTGTCGGGGCGGATTCGCCCTATCTGCCCAACGAAGTCACCCGCGTGCACCAGCGCGACAGCGCCGCCTATGTGATGGCCTCGTTCAAGAGCAACACGCTGATCGACGGGCTCGACATCGCCGGCAATGTCGGGGTTCGCTACGTCCATACCGACATGGACAATTTCGGTGGCAGCATCATTCCCAGCCAGGCAACGCTGGGCATTGCGGACAGCTACCAGAGCCGCTGCGTGCCGGCGGCGCCGACGAACCTGCCGGCGGGCTACACCCCCGCGGCACCCGGCGGCGTCTGCCTGCTCGGCCCGGCAGGCTATACGCGCCTGCAGCAGTTCGCGGCGACAACACCGACGATCGTGCTGGGGCAGGCGACCAACCGCTACAGCTACTGGCTGCCCAGCGTGAACCTGAAGGTCGGGCTGACGCCGCAGTTCCTGCTGCGGTTCGCGGGATCGAAGGTGCTGACCCGCCCGGACACCAACCTGGTACGCAACTTCCAGCAGATCTCGATCGACGGGAACGGCAACTTCCAGAGCCAGGTCGGCAATCCGTATCTGCGGCCGGCGACGGCATGGCAGTTCGATATCACCGCGGAATGGTATTTCTCGCGCGTGGGCTCGCTGACGGCGGACGTGTTCTACAAGGACATCGCCGGCTTCTTCTACCAGTCGCTGGTCAGCCTGCCGTTGACCAACAACGGCCAGACGTTCGATCTGCTGACGCGCGGCCCGGCCAATTATTCGGGGCATGGCAAGGTGAAGGGCGCCGAGGTGGCGTATCAGCAGACCTTCAACTTCCTGCCCGGGCTGCTGAGCGGGTTCGGCTTTACCGGCAACTATACCTTCATCCAGAGCAGCGGCCTGCCGAACTCGTTCCTCAACGGCGGCTCGCCGGTCACCAACGTGGCGGCGCAGACCAAGACCGGTAGCCTGCCGCTGGAAGGGCTGTCGAAGCACAACGTCAACGCGACGCTGTTCTACGAGAAGGGGCCGGTCTCCATTCGTGCCGCGTATAACTGGCGCTCGAAATATCTGCTGACCGCGGCGGACGTGATCTTCCCCTACACCTCGATCTTCCAGGATGCCGCCGGGCAGCTCGATGCGTCTGCCTTCCTCAACCTCAACAAATATGTGAAGATCGGCGTGCAGGGCGTGAACCTGACCAATTCGGTGACCAAGACGCTGCAGGCGTATAGCGGCGATCCGAACCAGCTCGCGCCGCGATCCTATTTCGTCAACGATCGCCGCTTCTCGTTCATCCTGCGCGGCAACTTCTGACGTGAAGCCTTTTGCCGGCGCGTCGGAGCGGACGCGCCGGTACCATTTTTGCGGTCCGCCCGCATCGCCGGGGCGACACGGGCGCGTCGATCACGCCATCAGGATCTTGTCCAGCGCGATCCGGAACTTCTCCATGTCCTCGGCCGACCCCACGGTCACCCGCGACATGGTGGGGTAGGCCGACCAGGAGCGGCCGATCTGGACGTTCTGGGCGAGGAAGGCGTCCATCATCTGCTTGGGCGTCTTCGTCTTCCAGTCGACCATGAACATGTTGGCATGGCTGCCCGGCAGCACCTTGAGGCCGCGGCTCTGGATGTGGGCGATGGTCTTTTCGCGCACCGCCGTCATCTCGTCGCGCCGGGCCTTGATGTCGGCGGCCAGGGGCAGGGAGGCGGTGCCGCAGGCCACCGCGGTCATCGGCAGCATGTTGCTCACCTGGAAGCCGTCATAGCGCATCATCTTCTCGTGCAGCGACGGCGCCGCGAAGGTGAGGCCCAGGCGCATGCCCGCCATGCCGAACAGCTTGGAGAAGGTGCGCATCACCAGCACGTCGTCGCGCGCCGCCACCAGCTTCGCGGCATTGGGCGTGCCGGCGAAGTGGATATAGGCCTCGTCGACGATCAGCACCGCGTCCTTCGGCTTGTTCTCCGCCAGCCACACGATGTCCTCGATCGGCGTCAGCGTGCCGGTGGGATTGTTGGGCGAGCAGACATAATAGAGCCCGGCCTTGGGATCGGCGGCGAGCATCGCCTTCACGTCGTGCTGATAATTGGGCCCCAGCGGCGCCTTGGTCACCTTGGCACCCAGCCAGGCGGCGGTGCGCCAGATCTGCTCGTAGGTGGGATCGGCGGTGACGATGCCGCGGCTGGGCGAGGCGAAGGTGATCGCAGCCCGGTTGAGCGGATCGCTCGACCCCGGCCACGCCTTGATGTGCGTCGCCGGCAGCCCTTCCACCGCGGAGACGGCGGCGAACAGCTTCTCATGCTCATTGTCGGGCTCGTAGCGATTGCCCTCGGTGACGATCTTCATCGCCGCCGCGGCGCCGGCAGGCAGCGGGCCGGTCCAGCATTCGTTCGATCCGATGCGCACGGCACCGATCACCGCCTTGGCCGATTGCTGGGCAAGCGCCGGCGCGGCGCGGCCGAGCGCGACGGTGCCGCCAAGCAGCGCGGCAATCCGGCCGAGGTCGCGGCGCGAATAGCCGCGATCGTGGAGGTCTTCGGCGATTTCGGGGGTCTTGAGCGTTTCGAGCAAGGTCATGTCGGTCTCTCCCTGAAGATAGTGCGGCCGCGCTTCAGAACTTGAGCGCATTGTGGAACATCAGAAGCGAAATGACGATGAGATAGATGCCGAACACCCGCTTCAGCATCGCCGGCTGGAGCGAGTGCGCCGCCGCGACGCCGAGCGGCGCGGTGAGCATCGACATCGAGGCGATGGCGAGCGTGGCGGGCAGGTTGACGAAGCCGAACGAGCCCCAGGGCAGGCCCGGCTCGTGCATCCCGATGATCGCGAAGCCGATCGCGCTGGGGATGGCGATCAGCGTGCCGATGCCGCTGGCGGTGCCGACTGCCCGGTGGATCGAGCGGCCGCACAGCGTCATCACCATGATCGCGATCGTGCCGCCGCCGATGCCGAGCAGCGAGGAGAAGGTGCCCAGCCCCCCGGCGATGGCGACGCGGGTGACACCCATCGGCATCTGGTCGCTGATCACGCGGTTGCCGAGGCGCGGCACCAGGAAGTTGATCGACATCAGCAGCACGCCGCTGGCGAACACCAGGGTCAGCACCCGGCCGTCGACATGGCTGGCGAGCAGCACGCCGATGCCGTCGCCCAGTACCACCCAGGGCGCCCAGGTCTTGAGGATTTCGAAATCCACCGATCCGCGCTTGTGGTGGCTCATCACCGATCGGATCGAAGTGATGATGATCGTCGCGGCGGAGGTGCCGATCGCGACGTGCGCATACTGGCTATGCTCGCCGCCGAGCAGCGGCAGCATGACCAGCAGGGCGGGCACGACGACGAAGCCGCCCCCAATGCCGAACACGCCGCCGGCGAAACCGGCAGCGAGCCCGGCGGCCAGCAGACCCACCAGCGGGACCAGCCAGTCCATCGAAGATGAAAGCAAGTGCATCACTCCCGAACATTGTTTTCAAAGCGACAGGCCGGCCGGGAGCGACGTGCTCCCGGCCGAACCGATTTCAGAACTTCAGGCTGATCCGGCCGTAATAATAGCCGCCGTTGATCCCGTAGGGCGAGATCGACGGATAGAGGTTGGAAGAATAACCGCGCGATCCGGAGGCGAGCTGTGCCGATCGGATATAGTCGTAGGATCGCTCGGTCGGATAATGGTTGAACAGGTTGTTCGCGCCGACGGACAGCTTCAGGCCGCCGGTGATCTTCGCACCCACTTCGAGGTCGGTGATGAAGGCGGCGTTGACCGGCACTTCGAGGTCCGCACCCTTCAGGCTGCTGTTGCCGGGGGTCGATTCCAGCGCGTAGACCTTGGAGTAATAGCTTTCGCGCAGGTTCACGCTGAACCGGCCCGACTGCCAGAACGCACCCAGCGTCGCGCGGAACTTGGGCGTGCTGTTCTCGAGCTCGACGATCGTGTATTTGTTGATCAGCGCCGAAATCGACGGATTGGCCTTGTTGACATAGAGCGCCGCCGGCAGGCCGGCGATGCTCTTCACCTTGTTGTCGTTGTAGTTGGCCGAGAGCGTCCAGTTCACCTTCCCGATCGGGCTCGACATGTCGTAGCTGGCGACGAAGTCCACGCCGCGGGTGCGCATCTTGGCGCCGTTCACGAAGGTCTGCACCGCGACCGTGCCGTCGATGTTGCGCTCGCCGTTGACGTCGGTGAGCACATAGCTGGGGATGGTGCCGCCCAGCGCGGTCGCCACCGAGTTGTAGACCGCCTGCTGGTTGTAGGTGTTGTAGGTGTCGGCATTGTACGCGACGCAATTGGCCTTGTTCGAGCCGGCATAGCCCTGCGGGCAGTATTTGCCGTTGAAGCCGTAGAAGGAGCTCGAGATCAGGATGCGGTCGCGGATCTCGATCCAGTAGGCGTCGACGGTCACGTTGATCCGCGGGCTGGGGGTGAAGACGAAGCCGGCGCTGAAGTTGGTCGATTTCTCCGGCTTCAGGCCGCCGAAGCCCAGCGCCTTGGCGCCGGCGGAGTTGGCCGGCAGCACGCCCGACACGCTGTTGGGGGCGACGTTGATGCCCGAATAGAAGCCCTCCGCGAGGGTCGGGGCACGGAAGCCGGTGGACACAGTGCCGCGGATCGCGAAGGCCTTGGACAGGTCGTAGCGGCTGGTGAGCTTGAGGACGGTGGTGTCGCCGAAGTCGCTGTAATGCTCATGGCGGATCGCGCCGTCGACCAGCCATGCCGCAACTGGCTTCACGCTGATGTCGAGATATTGCGAGAAGTTGGTGCGGGAATGGTTGCCGGCGTCGTTGGGGCTGTAGCCGAAGAAGGACTGGGCGCCGCTGCCATAATAGGAGGCGGGATCGCCCGCGACGATGGCATAGGTCTCCCGACGATATTCGAGGCCGGCGGCGACGTTCAGCGGATCGCCCAGACCGATGTCGAAGGCGTGGGTCAGGTCCAGCGTGTTGCTCCACTGGGTGGCCTTGAAGTCGCCGTTGTGGAAGTTGATCGGCGTGAAGCCGGTATCCTTGTAGAGCGCGGCATTGCCCGAATTCTGGACATAGACGCCGACGAGATCATCGCCATAGGTGGAGGCGATGTCGAAGGTCGTGTCGCCCACACTGCCGCGGAAGCCGCCGGTGACGGCATAGTCGGTCTCGCTGATCGCCTCGAGCGGCTGGAAGCCCATCGGGTAGAAAGGCACGCCCGCCTTGCTGACGATCACGTCCGGCGTGCGGACATTCTCATAGGCGCGGGCATTCTTGTGGCCGTAGCTTCCGAAGGTGTAGAATTCGAAGCCGCCGAAATCATAGCCGGCATTGACCATCACCGAGGTCTGGTCGACTTCCGGATCGCCCTCGATCCGGTTGGTATAGGGGTAATAGGGGAGGTTCTTGATCGCTGGATACAGTGTCAGATACTTGGTGGCGTTGGCGTTGGTGCCATAGACCTGCGGATTGATATCGCCGCGGAAGCTGAAGCCCTTGTGCTTCTTCTCGGCGGTGATGTTCACCCAGGCATTCTCGATCGGCGCGAAGCCGACATTGCCGGAAATCGCGTAGGTCTTGCCGCCCTGGTCGTAATAGCGGCCGCCGGTGACATCGATCACGCCGCCATGATCGGCCTTTTTCTGGATGATGTTGATCACGCCGGCGATCGCATCCGTGCCGTATTGTGCGGCGGCGCCGTCCTGCAGCACCTCGATATGGTCGATCGAATCCGGCAGGATGAAGCTGATGTCGGGCGCCGCGCTACCGCCATAGGGGCCGCCGGCGACCGAGACGTTGGCGGTGCCGTGGCGGCGCTTGCCGTTGACCAGGATCAGCGTGTGGTTGGGGCTGAGACCGCGCAGCTTCATCTGCAGGTTGTGCGCCTGGAGATCGCTGCCGAACGCCTGGGCCTGCACGCTGGGCAGGTTCTGCGCGAGCGCCTGGATCAGATCCGGCTGGCCGGTGCGGGAGAGGTCGTCGGCGCTCAGCAGCTGGATGGGCGCCGGGCTGTCGGCGGCGCGCAGACCGGTGACGCGGGTACCGGTGACGATGATGTCGCCCCCATCCTGTGCCGGTGCCGCGCTGTCCTGCGCAAAGGCCGGCGTGGCGGCGAGTGCCAGTGTGATGGCCATGGCCGTGAACGATACCGTTTCGCGTAATTGCATTCGATCATGCCCCCCGAAGGCTGATGGTTGACGCTCGTTCGCTCCCGTTCGGACGCTTTGATTATTTTTCTTTTTGATTCTCGTTGGTTGGTGCCTTCGACAGGACGCAGGCACCCGTCCCCGCAAGCAGGTGCACCTGCGGGTCGATGATCGGTACAGGGTACGCGTCATCTGCGATCCGCCTTCCGGAAGGCGGCCGCACTCGTGCATGCCGGGACCAGGCGCGGTCGCGGGCAATGCGGAATGACAATGGATACGAACAGGGCCAGCGTCGCGCCGCCTCGTGGCGGCCGCTATGGTCTTCGCGCGGCAAGGCCAAAGAAGAACGGCCGAACGTTCAAGTTCTGCAGCCGATCTCGAGCATAGGTGCGCAGAGGACTATACCGGCTGACCCGCAAATGCGGAAGCCGTCGGAGTCCAGGGTGCTCCTAGTGCAAAGGTGATGACACCTATCTTTGCAGAAATTTCAGGTACGAAGGTTGCGATGAACGCCGACTGGGCATCGCAGCGATGCCTTTCTGAACATGGTTGGCCATTTGATCACTCCAATGCGGATCAAAGCGCCAAATCAGTCATCCAACCCCGAAGTTTTTCTTTGTTGCTAAGGGAATGCTATCTGGAGGGCGCACGATGTCAAGGCTCC
>JAIYAA010000021.1 GCA_027489295.1 Sphingomonadales bacterium
ATACCCGTGCGAACGGCCGGAGATAGCGCAGCCGGGTAACACCATAGCTGCCGAGCCGCGTTCACCAGCTGATGCCACCTGAACCGGTCTGGTTCGAGCAGTAGCAGAGGTCTCCGCTGCCGACGCTGAACGGGCGACGACGCCGGCGCTCGTATCGGGCCAGGATGTGGCGGATGTCGCAACAAGGGGCGATCAGGAAGCGACTGAGGCACATCGCGCAGGTCGGTGCGTTGAGGTTGGGGATCAACATCCAGAATCGCTATCTGATATGGACCTTGCGTTGCTGATCCGGGATGCGCTTGCCCCGGTCGATTTCGTCCATGCCACCGGTATCACCATCGCTGAACCGGGCATCCTTGTTCGACTTGGGGAAGGCCGTCCTGCGCACGTACGCGCTGCCTCCCCTGGCCAAGATTTCCATCAAGTTCGGCATGCTGGGAAGCAAAGGCAGGACTGCAACGCGGCGGCGGCGGGCCCGGATGTGGCGCTTTCTTCTTACCAAACCGCCGTACCGATCCTTCTCCGCGCAGAAGCGCGACGCATCTGTTTCGATAGCAAAGCCCTGGCATCGGCAGTCCCGCAACAACTCGAGATAGAAACGTTTTTATCGATACTTTCTGGCGGTGCAGCATGGCTGGCACTTTTGCCCAGCGATGCTCTTCGGGACTGATCCTTGTTAGAGATAATATTATGAACCCCACTGTCGCCCGGGCGTTAGGTCCAGATGTTCAACCAAACGCACCTTGCGCAGATGGCGGCGCCCAGCCGGCTCGGGGCGTTCGCTTCCCTCAGCGAAGACGAACGCCGCGCGCTCCGGCTGGCGTCCGATCTATCGCACCGGGTGGCGGCCAGTCGGGATCTGGTGCTCGCGGGCCATCGCACGGCCGGTGCGTTGATCGTGCTGGAAGGCTGGCTTGGACGGGTGCTACTATTCAGCGACGGGCGTCGCCAGATCCTCAGCTTCCTGGTGCCCGGCGACGTGATTCAGGAACCGAACACGTTTCAGCCGACTGCAGCGAGCACGATAACCGCGTTGAGCGATGCGATCCTGTGCCCCGCCCCCGCCGCCGAGGAGGCGGGCCTGCGCGAAGCCTATGCCGTCAGCGCCGCACTGGATGAAGCCCATCTCCTCCGCCAGATCGCCCGCCTTGGGCGCATGAGCGCGTATGAACGCATCCACGACTGGTTGCTGGAGATGCACGAGCGGCTGATGCTCGCGGGCCGCGCCGGGCCCGACAGCTTCGTCATGCCGCTGACGCAGGAAACGCTTGCCGACGCGCTGGGGCTGACCAGCGTGCACGTCAATCGCACGCTGCAGGCAATGCGGCGCGACGACGTGCTCGAATGGCGCGGCGGCGTCGTTCGGCTCAAACGAAGCGGCACCGATGCCGTCGATGCGGCGCCGCGCACCCGCATTGCCCTGGCGCATCCCCTGCCGAAGGCCGCCTTCGCGCGCTGATCCCGACCGCAGACGCATGTCCCAACGGCGATGGGACGGTCCTACTGCATGTGGCGAGGTGGTCCGTTGCATTAGCGACGTGGTGCACTGCACTTAGGATCACTGGACGCGCTTAAACCGTCCATCGGGCCGCCCCGTCATCAATTCGTCATCCAACTCCTGCACCCGCCTGCATATTCAAGCGGGGAATGAGGGGTTGAGACGGACATGACGGCTGGCACGACACGGCGGCGCTTTCTGGCAGCAGGCGCGCAGGCAGCGGCAGCGTCGGCGCTCCCCGCCTCGATCGCCCGGGCGGCAGCGATCCCTGCCGACGTGCGCAGCGGCACGATCGCCGATGCCGCGCATGTCGTGATCCTGATGCAGGAAAACCGCAGCTTCGACCATTATTTCGGCACGCTGAAGGGCGTCCGCGGCTTCGGCGATCCGCTGACCGCGCCGCTGCCCGCCGGGCGCAGCGTCTGGGCGCAGGAAGCGGCGGATGGCCGGCTGGTCGCCCCCTTCCACCTTTCGACCAAGGCGCATTTCGAGCTGATGCGCGTCGCCGGCACGCCGCACAGCTGGCCCGATGCGCAGGCCGCGTGGGACCAGGGCCGGATGCACCGATGGGCGGCGGCGAAGACCGAGCGGGCGATGGGGCACTATACGCGCGAGGATCTCGCCTTCCAGTTCGCGCTGGCCGAGAACTTCACGATCTGCGACGCCTATCACTGCGCGGTCCACACCGGCACCAACACCAACCGGCTCTTTCTGTGGACCGGGACCAACGATGCCAGCGGCACGCTCGGCGGCCCAGCGATCGGCAACTCGCACGACGAGCTGGCGGAGAAGGGCGGTCACCCCGATTCCTATCGCTGGACGACCTACCCGGAGCGATTGCAGGCAGCCGGCATCGACTGGCGCATCTATCAGGACATGGCGGACAATTTCACCGACAACCCCCTGGTCGGGTTCGCCGCCTATCGCGAGGCGAAGCCGGGATCGCCGCTCCACCAGCGCGCGCTGAGCACCCACGGTCTCGACCAGCTGCGCGCCGACGTGCTGGCCGGACGGTTACCGCAGGTGTCGTGGGTGATCGCGGATGCCAAGGGCAGCGAGCACCCCGCCCCGTCCAGCCCCGCCCAGGGCGCGGCCTATACGGCGGCGGTGATCGACGCGCTGACCGCCAATCCGGAGGTCTGGGCGCGCACGGTGCTGATCGTCAATTTCGACGAAAATGACGGCTTTTTCGATCACGTCCCACCGCCTGCGCCGCCTGCGCTCGACCCGACGGCGCGGGGTGGCCTCGCCGGTGCCTCGCAGGTCGACACCGGTGGCGAATATCACCGCGTGCCAAGCGTGGCCGACGAAAAGTCCGAGCGACCGGAGCTGATCGGGCGCACCTATGGCCTGGGCCCCCGCGTGCCTTGCTATGTCGTCTCGCCGTGGAGCCGCGGCGGCTGGGTCAATTCGCAGATATTCGACCATACCTCGGTGATCCGCTTTCTCGAGACGCGGTTTGGTGTGGCGGAACCAAATATCTCCACCTGGCGACGTGCCGTGTGCGGCGATCTTACCACTGCCTTCGACTTCCGCAGCCCGAACCGGCCGGCAGCGATCGCGCTGCCCGATCCGCGGCCGCTCGCCGCCCGCGCGGCCGCACTGCCCGGCCAGCCCGAGCCAAACGCGCCGGCCGCTGCCGGCAAGGCGCCCGCGCAGGAGCCGGGCGTTCGCCGCAGCCGTGCCCTGCCCTATGCACTCGACGTGCACGAAGCGGGTCTCGATTCGCGCGCGATCCGGCTGCGACTCGAATGCCCGGGTGCCCCCGCGGTGGTGCATGTCTACGATCGGCTCCGCCCCGAAGCCCTTCCGCGTCGCTTCACGCTCGCGAAGGGCGGCACGATGGAAGCCGAATGGCCGCACGATGCAGAGGGTCGCTACGACCTGTGGCTGCTCGCCCCCAATGGCTTCCACCGCCATTTTTCCGGCCGGGGAGATGCGCTTGCGGGCAGCGCCGGATGGGAACTGGTCGGCGCCGATACACCTATACTGCGCCTGGAAACCCGCCAGCCGCTCCTCGCCACCTGGCCGCGCCACCCACATCTGCGCCCCGGGGGGCTGCTGCCGGCACAGCCGCAGCGCGAGATCGCACTGGCTGCCACGGGCGGTTGGTACGACCTCATCCTCACGCACCCCGATGCGACCGGTTACCGTCGCCGGATCGCCGGGCGGGTGGAAAATGGCAAGGATAGTTGGTCCGAACCGCCTTTGATGCAGGTTGAGGTTTCACAAACCGATTAGACGCGTTACTGTCAGCGCTGACAGAATTAGGTCCGGCGGGGGGCGACGCAATTGAAGTCTGTGGGCCTGGTCGAACTTGCGAAGATTGCCGGTGTATCGGTTTCCACCGCGTCGCGGGCGTTGTCGAACCATCCCCGCGTCGCACGAGGCACGCGCGAACGCATCGTCGCGCTCGCGCAGGAGCATGGTTTCCGCCTCAACCATACCGCCAGCGCGCTGCGCAAGCAGCGAACCGGTGCGATCGGGGTGGTGGTGCCGCTGGGGCACGAAGTGGACCAGGCGCTCTCCGACCCGTTCTTCATGGGGCTGCTCGGCGGCCTCGCCGATGCGCTGACCCGACGCGGCTATGACCTGTTCCTGTCGCGCGTCGTGCCCCAGGGGCCGGGCTGGCTGAACGACATCATCGCATCGGGGCGCGTCGACGGCGTCGTGCTGATCGGCCAATCCGACCAGCTGGACGAGATCGAGCGCGTCGCCGCCGACTATAGCCGGATGGTGGTGTGGGGCGCGGCGCGGCTGGGCTCGCACCAGATCACGGTAGGCACGGACAATGTGACGGGCGGCGAACTCGCGGCCCGCCACCTGATCGCGCGCGGCTGCAAACGGCTGGCGTTTCTCGGCAATCCGGACGTTCCGGAATTCGCCGACCGGTATAACGGCTTCCACGCCGCCGTCGCCGAGGTGCGCGGCGTTGCCGACACGGTGGTGCCGATCCACCTGACCGTGGAAAACGCCTATCGCGAAATGCGCGCATACCTGGAGGCCAACCCGGCCCCGGATGGCGTGCTCGCCGCGTCGGACGTGATCGCGATGAGCGCGATCCGCGCGCTCGCCGATCGCGGGCTGCGCGTGCCGGCCGATGTCGCGGTGGTCGGCTATGACGACATCCTGCTCGCCGGCTATACCTCGCCGGCGCTCACCACCATTCGCCAGGATGTGGCCTATGGTGCCGATCTGATGGTCGAACTACTCATGGCCAGGATCGCCGGGCAGAATGTCGGGTCGGTCGCGATGCAGCCGGAACTGATCATCCGCGATTCCGCCTGATCTTCGCCAGGCTTAGCGCTCAGGCGGTCTGCGGCAGGAGTACCCGGTGCAGCGCCGCCAGCAGCGTCCGCGCATCGAACGGCTTGTCGATCACGGTCACGGCCTCCAGCCCGATCGGCAGATGATCGCGCCCATAGCCGCTGACGAAGAGAAACGGCATCTGCCGCGCCACCAGCGCGGCCGCGACGTCATCGACCAGCGTGCCCTGCAGATTGCCGTCGAGCAGCACCACGTCGGGCGCCGTCGCCGCGATCGCGGCCATGGCCTCATCCGCGGTTGCCGCCAGCCCGGCAACGTTCAGCCCCGCGTCGCCGAGAATCGTCGTCAGCTCAAGCGCGACGAGCGGTTCATCCTCGATGATCAGCACCCGCTTGCCCGCCAGTGCGGCAAGGCCACCCAGCGGCAGCGCGGGCACCTTCTTGCGGGCAACACCCTGTTCCCCGCGCAGCCGCGCCGCGCTGGCATAAGGGATGGCGAGCCTCCAGCCCACGCCGTCCGCGCCATAGCTGGGCTCGGCGCTGCCGCCCTCCGCTTTCAGGCTGCGCGCGATCAACGCGGTACCGAACCCGCGACGCGAGGGCGGCGCCACGACCGGCCCGCCGCTTTCCTGCCAATCGAGCTCGAGCATGCCGTCACGCACGGCCCAATGGAGACCCACCCGACCATCGGGCGTCGATAGCGCGCCGTATTTATGCGCGTTGGTCGCCAGTTCGTGGAGGACCAGCGCCAGGTGCAGCGCGGGCTCCGGCGCAAGATCCACCGACGGTCCGCCGGTCTCGAACCGCGCCGGGTCGATCGTGCCGATCTGGAGTTGGCCCTCGACCAGTTCGTGCAGGCTCGCCCCCTGCCATGTCGTGCTGCTGAGCAGCGAATGGGCACGCGCCAGCGCATGGATGCGGCCGATAAAGGTCGGCGCGAAATCGGACGGGCCGGAAGAATGACGCAAGGTTTGGGTTGCGATCGCCTGGACCGAAGCCAGCGTGTTCTTCACCCGGTGGTTGAGCTCGCCGATCAGCAGCCGCTGGGTCTGCTCGGCGCGTACCCGATCGGTGACATCGAGAATCTGCGTGTTGACCGACAGCAGGGATCCGTCCGCCCCGAGCAGCGCCGAGCCATAGACTTCGCAGTCCAGCGTCACGCCGACCGCGGTGCGCAGCCGCAACGGCCGCATGTCCCGCACCTGCGCGCCGGCAATCATCCCGCTGATCATCGTGTCGAACAGCGCCGCATGTTCGGCGTCGAGCCATTCGAGCTCCGAGGGGCGCAGGCCCGATACTTCCGCCGCGCGCCAGCCGAACATCCGCTCGGCCCCCGCCGACCAGGCGATGATCCGCTGTTCGGCATCGAACTCGACGATCGCCAGCGGCGAATTGTCGCGGTGGGCCTTCAGCCGGGCAAGCGCGGCCGCGTGGCGGTCGCGCTGGTGGGCGATCTCCTGCCGTTGGCGGGCCAGCTCGACGAAGATCTCCACCTTGTTGCGCACGATCTGCGGATCGACGGGCTTCAGCAGATAATCGACCGCGCCGGTCTCATAGCCCCGGAATCGGCGGCGCTCGTCGGTGGCTACCGCGGTGAGGAAGATGATCGGCACGCGCCGGGTACGCTCGGTCCCGCGCATCAGTTCGGCCAGTTCGAACCCGTCCATGCCCGGCATCTGCACATCGAGCAGCGCCAGCGCGACGTCGTGCACCAGCAGCAGTTCCAGCGCTTCCATGCCCGACGCGGCGGTGAGCAGTTCCAGCCCCTCCTGCGCGAGCAGCGCCTCCAGCGCGGTCAGATTTTCCGGCACGTCGTCGACGGCGAGCACCTTTACCGGATCACGCATCGGCCATCGCCTTCAGATCGGCGGTATTGCGCCGATAGATGCGCTCGCCCGCGTCGAAATCGGCAAAGGCGCCCGAATAGCGCGAGAACCGCAGCGTCTCGCGCGCGCCCAGCCCGAGAAAGCCGCCGCGCGCCAGCGATTCCCCGAACAGGCCCAGCGCCCGATCCTGCAGGCCGCGATCGAAATAGATCAGCACGTTGCGACTGGAGACCAGCTGCGCCTCGGCGAACACCTGATCGGTCGCAAGGCTGTGTTCCGCAAAAACGGCGCGGGCACGCAGGCTCTTGTCGAACACGGCACCGCCATAGGCCGCCGTATAATAGTCGGAGAGCGAGCTGCGCCCGCCGGACAGCCGGTGATTCTCGGTGAACTGGGGCACGCGCTGCAGATCGAAAATCCCCGCCTCGGCCTTGGCGAGCGCCGCCGGGCTGATGTCGGTGCAATAGAAGATCGTGCGCTCCTCCAGCCCCTCCTCGCGGAACAGGATGGCGAGCGAATAGAATTCCTCGCCATTGGCGCAGCCGGCGATCCATACCTTCAGCGACGGCCAGGTGCGCAGGTGCGGCACCACCTTCTCGCGCAGCGCGCGAAAATAGGCGGGATCGCGGAACATCTCGCTCACCTGGATGGTGAGAAAACCCATCAGCTCGGCGAACACCGCCGGCTCGCGCAGCAGGCGGTGCTGGAGCTGCGACAACCCATCGCAGCCGAAGCGCTGGCACGCCCGCTCCATCCGGCGGTGCAGCGAGCTGCGCGAATAGCCGCGAAAGTCATAGTGATAGTGCCGCCAGATCGCCTCGAGCAGCAGGTCCAGCTCGATTTCTTCATGGGCCGCGAATACGTCGTCGATCACCGCGGCATCCAAACCCGAACCAGGCTCAGCAGCTTGTCGATGTCGAGCGGCTTGGCGAGATAATCGTTGGCGCCCGCGTCCAAGCACTCCTGCTGGTCGCGTGCCATTGCCTTGGCGGTCAGCATCAGGATCGGCAACGTCTTGCCCCAGGGCTGCTTGCGGATCTCGCGCGTGGCGGTCAGGCCGTCCATTTCCGGCATCA
>JAIYAA010000028.1 GCA_027489295.1 Sphingomonadales bacterium
GCGCCTCGACATGCCGCCCGGCGGGCAGCATCGTGACGATCGCCTCGGCACCGGCAATGGCGTCGGCGGCGTCGGCGGCGGGCAGGCAGCCGGCCTTTTTCGCGCGCTCCAATGCTTCGAGCGAAAGATCGAAGGCGCGGACGTCGTGCCCGGCCTTGGCGAGGTTCGCCGCCATCCCGCCGCCCATATTGCCGAGGCCGATAAAAGCTACGCGTGCCATCTGCTTCCTCTCAAAATCCCAACGCTATTTCCGTCATCCCGGCGGAAGCCGGCATCCATTGGCCCCTGCGCTGGGGCAGGCGCCGACAGGGAGGCCCCAATGGATCCCGGCTTTCGCCGGGATGACAAAGGTGGACTCAACGGCCGGTCCAGTTCCCCGAACGCTTCTCGACGAAGGCGGTCATGCCTTCCTTCTGATCCTCGGTGCCGAACAGGCCGTGGAACAGGCGGCGTTCGAACTGCACGCCCTGCGCAAGTGTCGTCTCGAACGCCACGTTGACCATTTCCTTGTTGGCCTTGACCGCGAGCGGCGGCATCGCAGCAATGGTCGCGGCGGTCTTCACCGCTTCCTCGACCAGCTCGGCGGCGGGCACGATGCGGCTGACCAGCCCGGCGCGCTCGGCTTCGGCGGCGTCCATCATCCGGCCGGTGAGGCACATCTCCATCGCCTTGGCCTTGCCCACGGCACGCGTAAGCCGCTGCGAGCCGCCCATGCCGGGGGAGACGCCCAGCTTGATCTCGGGCTGGCCGAACTTGGCGGTATCCGCTGCCAGGATGAAGTCGCACATCATCGCCACTTCGCAGCCGCCGCCCAGCGCATAGCCGGCGACTGCGGCGATGATCGGCTTGCGGGTGCGGGTGAAGGTGTCCCAGCCGGCGAAGAAATCGTGGCCGTACATGTCGGCGAAGCCTTGCGCCTGCATCTCCTTGATGTCGGCACCCGCGGCGAACGCCTTTTCGCTGCCGGTGAGCACCGCGCAGCCCTGCGCCGGATCGGCGTCGAAGGCGCGCATCACCGCCAGCAGCTCGTCCAGCACCTGCGCATTGAGCGCGTTGAGCGCCTTGGGCCGGTTGAGCGTGATCAGCGTCACCGCGCCACGCTGTTCGACGAGGAGGGTTTCGTAGGAAGACATAACGTTCTCCGTTCAGGGCGCCCAGGCCTGCGCAGGGGGCAGGGGGGCGAAGATGGCATCGATCGCGGCGCTGTCCACCGCTTCCGGGGTGGATGGAGCCCAGCGCGGGGTATTGTCCTTGTCGAGGATCACCGCGCGCACGCCCTCAGCGAAATCGGGCAGGCGGCAGACGCGGGTCGCGACGGCATATTCCTGGGCCATCTCGGCGGCGAAATCGGGCATGGTGCGCCCCTCGCGGACGACGCGCAGCGACACCTTGCAGGCCTGGGGCGACTTGGTGCGCAGCGTGGCGAGCGTGGCGGTCGCCCAGTCGCTGGTCTCGGCTTCCAGCGCGGCGAAGATGGCTTCCACCGCATCGCCCGCGAACAGGCGATCAATGTCCGCATAGTGCGTGAGGATTTTCGCGATTGGCGGCTCGGTCGAAAGATCGGTCAGGATCGCCTGTGCCTTGTCGGGAGCGGTCGCGATCTGCGCCTTGGCGGACTCCAGCGCCTCGGCGGGCAGATAGTGGGTGGCGAGGCCGAGCGCGAGGCACTCGGCGCCGTCGAGCCGGTGGCCGGTCAGCGCGAGATACTCGCCCATCCGCCCGGGCAGCCGTGACAGATACCAGCCGCCGCCGACGTCGGGGAACAGGCCGATGCCGGTTTCGGGCATGGCGAACTTGGTATTCTCGGTCGCCACCCGGAACCGCGCCGGCTGCGAAATACCGACGCCGCCGCCCATCACGATGCCGTCGGCAAAGGCGACGATCGGCTTGGGATAGGTGAACAGCCGATGGTTGAGCCGGTATTCGGCGCGGAAAAAGTCCGCGGCGTCGGCGCCGTCGCCCGCGCCGCTATCCGCGATCATGCGGATGTCGCCGCCGGCGCAGAAGCCGCGGCCCTCGGCATGGTCGAGCAGAACGATGTGGACGGCGTCATCGCCTTCCCACGCATCGAGCGCATCGAGCATTGCCTGGCACATGCCCGTGTTGAGCGCGTGCAGCGCCTTGGGGCGGTTGAGGCGCAGGCGCGCTGCCGCCCCGTCGATTTGCGTCAGGATGTCGCTCATTCGCGCACCAGCTCCCGGCCGACGATCATCCGCATTACCTGATTGGTGCCTTCGAGGATCGAATGCACCCGCAGGTCGCGCCAGAAGCGCTCGATCGGATAGTCCATCAGATAGCCGTAGCCGCCGTGCAGCTGCAGCGCGCGATCGACCACCGCCGAGCCGGTGTCGGTCGCGAGCCGCTTGGCCATTGCGGCGAAGCGGGTCTTGTCCGGCGTGCCCGCGGTCACCTTGGCGGCCGCGAGGTAGAGCAGTGCGCGGGCGGCCTCGAGCTCGGTCGCCATGTCGGCCAGGGTGAACTGGGTGTTCTGGAAGTCGGCGATCGCCTTTCCGAACTGCTTGCGCTCCTGGGTGTAGCGCACCGCCTCGTCGAGGCAGCGCTGCGCGCCGCCGAGCGAGCAGGCGCCGATGTTGAGCCGGCCGCCGTCGAGCCCCATCATCGCGATGCGGAAGCCTTCGCCCTCGGCGCCGACGAGGTTCTCCACCGGCACGCGGACCTGGTCGAGATTCACCTGTGCGGTGGGCTGGGAATGCCAGCCGAGCTTGCGCTCCTGCGCGCCGAAGCTGACGCCGGGCATGTCCTTCTCGATCGCTAGGCAGGAAATGCCCTTCGGCCCATCCTCGCCGGTGCGGACCATGGTGAGATAGAGGTCGTTCTCGCCGCCGCCGGAGATGAACTGCTTGGTGCCGGTGACGACATAATAATCCCCGTCGCGCACCGCGCGGGTCTTGAGTGCGGCGGCGTCGGAGCCGGAGCCCGGTTCGGTGAGGCAGTAGCTGGCCAGCCGCTCCATGGTGACGAGGCTGGGGAGATACTTGTCCTTCACGGCCTGCGCGCCGAAGCGGTCGATCATCCAGGCGGCCATGTTGTGGATCGAGATGAAGGCGCTGGTCGAGGGGCAGCCATAGGCCATCGCCTCGAAGATCAGCGCGGACTCCAGCCGGCCGAGGCCGATGCCGCCCGATTCTTCCGAGACATAGATTGCCGCGAAGCCCAGCTCGGCGGCGGCCTTGATTGTGTCGCGCGGGAAGACGTGCTTCTCGTCCCACTCGGCCGCATGCGGGGTGATCGCATCGGCGGTGAACTTCTGCGCCATCTCCTGGATCTGGCGCTGGTCGTCGGTGAGGTCGAACTGATGGGTCATGATGCCTGTTGTCTCAAGCTGTCATCCCGACGAAAGTCGGGATCCATTGGGGTCGCCGGTGCGGCTCTATCCGGGCGCGCGTGGCGAATGGATCCCGGCTTCCGCCGGGACGACGGTGGAGGGGGAGAAAGGAAAAACTGCCCTGCGTCTACATGCTGGCGAGCGGGCGCTATGGCACCCTCTACACGGGTGTCACGTCGGACCTGCTGGGGCGGATCCACCAGCACCGTACCGGCGCAGTGCCCGGCTTCACCAAACGCAACAACGTCAAGCGGCTCGTCTGGTACGAAGTCGGCGGTGACATGGCTTCCGTGATCAAGCGCGAGAAGCAGCTCAAGGAATGGAAGCGCGACTGGAAGGTCGTGCTGATCGAGAAGGAAAATCCCTTCTGGGAAGATCTCGCCATCAGCCTCGGCTTTCCGCCGCTGGAAGATGCCTCCCTCTAAGCCGTCATCCCGACGAAAGTCGGGATCCATTCGCCACTGCGCCGGGGCTGGAGCCGCGACGGTGACCCCAATGGATCCCGGCTTTCGCCGGGATGACAGAAGAAGGGGGAGGGACACCCGCACCCCCGTCACCCCATGGTCGGAATGACGAAGGCGTTGCTGCCGTCGGGGGCGCCGTCGGGCCAGCGCTGGGTGACGGTCTTGACCTTGGTCCAGAAGCGCACGCCTTCCATGCCGTGCTGGTTGACGTCGCCGAACGCCGAGCGCTTCCAGCCGCCGAAGCTGTGGTACGCGACCGGCACCGGGATCGGCACATTGATGCCGACCATGCCGACATTCACCCGCGCGGCGAACTCGCGCGCAGCATGGCCGTTGCGGGTGAAGATCGCGACGCCGTTGCCGTACTGGTGCTCGCTCGGCAGGCGCAGCGCGGTCTCGAAATCGGGGGCGCGAACGATCTGGAGGACCGGGCCGAAAATCTCTTCCTGGTAGCTCTTCATGCCCGGGGTCACGCGGTCGAACAGCGACGGGCCGATGAAGAAGCCCTGCTCATGCCCCTGCAGCTGGAAGCCGCGGCCGTCGATCACCAGTTCGGCGCCTTCGTCGACGCCGGTCTGGATCCAGCCTTCCACGCGGGCCTTGTGAGCAGCGTTGACCACCGGGCCGTACTGCGCCTCGGCATCGGTGGAGACGCCCACCCGCAAGGCCTCGATGGCCGGGATCAGCTTTTCGCGCAGCGCATCGGCGGTCTTGTCGCCTACCGGCACCACCACCGGCAGCGCCATGCAGCGCTCGCCGGCCGAGCCGAACGCCGCGCCGGACAGGTCGGCGACGACCTGGTCGAGATCGGCATCGGGCATGACGATGCCGTGGTTCTTGGCGCCGCCCATCGCCTGGACGCGCTTCCCCGCCGCGACGCCGCGCTGATAGACATAGTGCGCGATGTCCGACGAACCGACGAAGCTCACCGCGCCGATCGCGGGATGATCGAGGATCGCGTCGACCATCTCCTTGTCGCCCTGTACCACCTGCAGGATGCCCGCGGGCGCGCCGGCGTCCAGCATCAGCTCGGCGAGGCGGACCGGGACCGAGGGGTCGCGTTCGGAGGGCTTGAGAATGAAGGCGTTGCCGCAGGCGATCGCCACCCCGAACATCCACATCGGAATCATCGCCGGGAAGTTGAACGGGGTGATCCCCGCGCCGATGCCGAGCGGCATCCGCATCGAATAGACGTCGATGCCGGGGCCTGCGCCCTGGGTGTACTCGCCCTTGAGCGCGTGGGGGATGCCGCAGGCGAACTCGATCACTTCGAGGCCACGCTGGATGTCGCCCTTCGAATCGGCGATCACCTTACCGTGCTCGGACGAAAGCATGTGAGCGAGCGCGTCCATGTTCGCCTCGACCAGTTCCTTGAAGCGGAACATCACACGCGCGCGGCGCTGCGGATTGGTCGCGGCCCAACCGGGCTGCGCCGCCAGCGCGGCGGCGACGGCGCGGTCGAGATCGGCGGCGGTGCCGAGCGGCACCTGCGCCTGCACCGCGCCGCTATTGGGGTCGAACACGTCCGAAACGCGGCCCGCGCCGCCGCCGGCATGGCCGACGATCACATGATCGATAACACGCATCTTACTCTCCTGCGGCCGGCTGGGTGCCGACTCATCCGTTGTAATTAAGTTGCGCAATGACACAGCGCCTTCCCGATGTCACCCCGGGCGTTCGGGAGGGGATACACGCCCCAAACGCGTCATCCCGGCGGAAGCCGGGATCCATTTGCCAGGACGTTGCGGCGCTCTCCCAGGCCTAGAGGCGACTGGATCCCGTCTTTCGCCGGGATGACAGGCAGGAGTCGTGAAGCCATTTCCGGCCAACAAGCTTTGGTGTAGTACGCCGCTGCACCACACGCAGGAGACCCCCATGCCGCCGATGAGCCCCTGGTCGCACACGCGCCGCGAAGGCTATGCCGACGACATCGACTTCGAGATCAAGGGCCAGGAGCTCCAGTTCGTCGAGATCGAGCTCGATCCGGGCGAGAGCGCGGTCGCCGAGGCCGGCGCGATGGTGTGGAAGGATGCCGCGATCACGATGCAGACCGTGTTCGGCGACGGCAGCAACGCCGGCGGCGGCTTCATGGACAAGCTGCTCGGCGCGGGCAAGCGGCTGGTCACCGGCGAAGGGCTGTTCACCACCGTCTTCACCCACCAGGGCAGCGGCAAGGCGCGCGTCTCGTTCGCCGCGCCTATCCCCGGTGCGATCGTGCCGCTGCGGCTCGCCGATATCGGCGGCACGCTGATCTGCCAGAAGGATGCCTTCCTGGCCGCCGCCAAGGGCGTGCAGATGGGCATCGCCTTCCAGCGCCGGGTGATGACCGGCCTGTTCGGCGGCGAGGGCTTCATCATGCAGCGGCTGGACGGCGACGGCTGGGTGTTCGTTCAGATGGGCGGTGCGATCGTCGAGCGGGAACTGGCGCCGGGCGAGGAACTCCATGTCGATACCGGCTGCCTTGCCGCGCTCACGCCCTCGGTGGATTTCGACCTCGTTTCGGTCGGCGGGGTGCGCAGCATGTTGTTCGGCGGCGAGGGCGTGTTCTTCGCGCGGCTGCGCGGGCCCGGCAAGGTGTGGATCCAGTCGCTGCCGTTCGCGCGGCTCGCCGGCCGGATGATGGCGGCCGGCATGGGCGGCGGCCACAATCGCGGCGAGGGATCGGTGCTGGGCGGGCTGGGCGATCTGATCGGTGGCAACCGCTGAACCGGCGGGCGCAGCGCCCGACGACACGCCGATCCTGACCAGTGCACGGCTGCGCCTGCGGCCGCTCGTCGCCGGCGATGCGGACGCGCTCCACCCCGCTTATGCCGATGCCGAGCTGATGCGCTGGTGGAGCCACGCCCCCCATGCCGATCTGGCGCAGACCCGCGCCTGGTTTGCCGAGGAGGATGACGACTGGCGCCATTGGGCGATCACGCTGGCCGGCGACGATACCGCGATCGGCTTCGTCGCGGTGGGCGAGCGGCGGCCGAAGGTGAGCGAGATCGGCTATCTGCTCACCCGGCCCCACTGGGGGAAGGGCATCGCCGAGGAGGCGCTGACCCTGGCCATCGATCAGCTGTTCGCCGAGGGCTACCGGCGGGTTTTTGCGGACACGGACCCGGACAATGTGTATTCGCGCCGGCTGCTCGAGCGGCTGGGCTTCCGGCTGGAGGGCGTGCTGCGCGCCGAATGGGAAACCCATATCGGCATCCGCGACACCACGCTCTACGGGCTGTTGAAGGAAGACTGGACATGCCGACCCCGCCGAACCTGAACGATCCTGCCGAGCGCGCCGCCTACAAGGCCGAGCTGAAGCAGATCGCGCGGCCGCTGCGGATGGGCGCGGTATGGCTGGCGGTGCTCGGCGCGCTGCTCGCCGCCCTGCGCGCCAAGGTGCTGCCGATGCCGGTCGCGGTGCCGGCAGCGGTGCTGGGGCTCGCCTTCTTCATGATGGTGCTGGGTGTCACCGTCCGCGTGAAATACCATCAGCGGCGGATGCGCGGCGACCTATAGGTAGCGCATCCACCACGCACCGCTCCGCCGCTTGATCCGGCCGAAGGCGCGGGTGGCGAACCAGCACGGCACCGCGACCGCCGCTGCCAGCAGCCACAGCGCCGCGACATTGGGCACGCTCACCGGCCCCGCCACGCCCAGCAGCAGGCGGCTGAGCTGGTTCAGCCCGTTCAGCAGATAGAGGTGGAGCAGGTAGAAGAACAGCGGCGCCCCGCCCAGTACCGCCAGCAGCCCGGCGGCGCGCTCCGGCAGCCGCTCGAACGCGGCGAGCACGATCAGCCCGACACCTAGCGTCGCCAGCACGAAATCGGCCGAGGGCGGGTATTTGGTGAGGTTGACGAACTGTAGTGCGGTGCCGAGCGCATCCGCGCCCGCCCGCCAGGGGTGGAGATCGCCATAGATATTGGTCGCGCGCAGCAGCACGAACAGCGCCAGCGCTGCCAGGCCGAGCGTGACCAGCCGCCGTCGCCGCATCGCCGCATCGACTGTGGCGGCGAACCAGGGCCCCAGCGCGTAGCCGAGCGCGATCACGCCGATCCAGGGCAGCAGCGGATAGCTGATCCGCAGGCGCTGGCCCCAGGGCAGGTCGAACACGGTGCGTTCGTGCAGCACCGCCCACAGTGCGTGACCCGGTTCGCCCGCCACGTGCACGCCGTCGAGCAGGTTGTGCCCCAGCACGATTAGCAGCCCCAGTACGATCAGCGCCGGGCGGGGCAGGCGGACCAGCACCGCCAGCGCGAGCATCGCCAGGCCTATCGCCCAGATCACCTGCAAATAGAGCATCGGCGGGGTGAGATCGAAGCCCCAGGCGAAGTTGACCAGCGTCAGTTCCAGCACGACCAGGAACAGCCCGCGCTTCCACAGAAAGTCCGATGCCGCCGCCGCGCCGCCGCGCTTCTCCGCATAGAGCCAGGCGCCGAGCCCGGTGAGCAGCACGAACACCGGCGCGCAAAAATGCGCAGTCAGCCGGGTTAGGAACAGCGCGGTCGGGGTGTCGGTGCCCAGCGGATCGGGTACCGGCACCGTCGAGTAGAAGGATTCGCGGGTGTGATCGACCAGCATCAGCAGCATTACCAGACCGCGCAGGGCGTCGATCGAGCGGATGCGGGGCCGGGGCGGGACGCCGTCACCGGTTGACAATGTCTGCTTCATATTGCAGCGCAATGATACAACATTACACAAAGGGCAACCCATTTTGCGCGTGACACTCGCCACGGCCGCCTTGCTTTCGCTGGGCGCGATTTTCCCCGCCGCCGCCGACGAGCGCGATCCGGAAACCGATGCGGCCGGCCAGGAAATCGTCGTGCTCGGCACGGCGGCCAAGAAGCCCGACCGCACGCTGTCGGCCGATCCCGCCACCGAGCGCATGTCGCAATCGAGCCGCACGCTGGAACGCGACCTGCTCACCGCCGCCGGCGCCTATCGCCTATCCGATGCGCTGGAGCTGATCAGCGGCGTCAGCAACCAGAACAATCGCGGCGGCGTGATGGACAATTTCGCGATCCGTGGCTTCCTGGGCACGCCGGACGGCGGCGGGGAATATTATGTCGACGGCTTCCTCGCCAATCGCGGCATGGCGCCGCCGCGCGACCCCGCCACGACCGAGCGGATCGAGCTGCTCAAGGGCCCGATGGGCGCACTGTTCGGCGATGCCGATCCAGGCGGGCGGGTGAACCTGGTAAGCAAGACGCCGGGGACGGTCGCGGCGGGCAGCGCGACGCTCACCTACGGGTCGTTCCACACGAAGCGCGCCGAACTGGATCTCAACCAGCCGATCACCGGCACGCTCGCCGTGCGACTGGCCGGCGCGATCGATGACAGCGACGGCTGGCGCGATTTCGTGACGCTCAAGCGGCGGACGATCGCGCCCTCGGTCACCTGGCGGCCATCCGATGGCGTGCGGCTCACCTATGTCGGCGAGGTCACCCGCTTCGACACCCCGTTCGATCGCGGTATCCCCGCCATCGCGGGGAATGCCAACGCGCTGCCGCGCAACCGCTATTTCGGCGAGCCCGCCAACGGCGTCACCCGCTTCCGCAACGAACGCCACCTGCTGACCGGGGAGGTGACGCTGGGCGGCGGCTGGGCGCTGAACGGCGGCGTGGCGTGGCGGACGGGATCGTTGAACGGCTTCTCGGCGGACCAGTCGCGGCTGGTGGGAACCCAGCTTTGGCGCCAGCGCCGCCAGCGCGGCTACACGGTGGACGAGGTCTCGGCGCGGATGGAGCTGACCGGCCGCATCGCCCGCCACCAGCTGAGCGTCGGCGTGAAGGGCTATGTGCTCGACTATCACGAGCTGCTGCTCCGCCGCAGCCCTAGCGCCGCGGCGCCCTATGCGATCGACGTGTTCGCACCGGTCTATGGCGCCACCGCGCTGCCGCTCGCACCCTTCACCGACAATCGCGAGAAGCGCTGGGCGGCGACGCTCTATGCGCAGGACCTGTGGGAAGTGACCGACCGGCTGACGCTCAGCGGCGGTGTGCGCTACGATCCCTATCGCCAGCGCATAACCAATAATCGCACCGGCGCGGTGGGCCGGGCGGTGGACGATCCGGTTCATTTCCGGGTCGGCGCGCAATACAGGCTCGACCCGCGTTTCGCGCTTCATGCCAATTGGGGCGAGAATTTCGTGCTCAATTCCGGTACCGGCCGCGACGGCGCAGGGTTCGCGCCGGAAACGGGGAAGGGCTATGAACTCGGCGTCTCGGCGCGGCTGCCGGGGGTGGACGTCTCGGTCAGCTGGTTCGACATCGAGAAGCGCAACATCCTGACCAACGATCCGGTCGACCCCAATTTCAATGCACCGGTTGGCCGGCTCCGCAGCCACGGCATCGAGCTGGACGGATCGGCGAAGCTGGGGCGCCACTGGCAGCTCGTCGCCAACTATGCCTGGACCCACGCCCGCACGCTCGACCGCAGCTTCGCGACCGATCGCGTGCTCGACGTGCCGGCACATGCGGGCACGGTGTTCCTGCTCGGCCGCTTCCTCGATGCCGATGGCCGGGGGGCGTCGGTGAGCGGCGGCCTCGCCTATGTCGGCGACCGCACCGGCGCGATCGACGGCAGCGGGCTGGTGCTGCCGAGCTACGTCAAGGCCAAGGCGGCGGCGGAATATGCCTTTTCCCGCCGCGTGACGCTGCGGCTGGAGGCCGACAACCTGTTCGACGCGCGCTATGCGATGAGTTCGTACAGCAGCCTGTGGGTCTACCCCGGCGCGCCGCGCACGGTGCGCGGATCGGTGCGGATCGCTTACTGAGGCGGGGCGGCCAGCTCGGCCGCCTTGCCGAGCAACCCGAGGAAGCGGCCCTGCTCGACGTCCTGCGTGGTGTCGTTCCAGCTGGCGGAGAGCACCTGCCAGCTGCCGTCCTTGCCCTGCAACAGCAGCGTCATCGCGATCACGCCGGGCTCGGAACCGCCCTTGTAGCCGACATACTGCCACTTCGCGGCGGACAGCGGCGGAATGCCGGGATTCTTCGACAGGACGGCGCGGGCATCCCCGCCCCTGGGACCTTCGGTGTTGCGACGGATCCAGTCCATCACGCGGACAAGGTCATTCGGCGTCTCGAACCATTCGAGCTGCTCGATCGACAGCGGCTTGCCGGCCGAGAACAGCCCGACATCGACCTTGCTGAGCGGCGTCGCGGCAACCTCGCCGGCGAGCAGCGCGCGGCGCCCGGCCTCGTTGGCAGCGAGGTAGCGGTCGCGCAGTGCCGGGATGGTCTTGAGCTTGAACACCTCGCCCGTGCCGAGAAACGGCCGGTTGCGCGCCGGATCGGCGATGCCGACCACCGGCAGCATCGCCTCCACCTTTTCCCGGCCCAGCGTCTGCAGCAGGATGTCGGTCGCGCTGTTGTCGCTGATCGAGATCATCTGCGTGGCGAGTTCGCGCAGTGGCACCTTGGTGCCGGCCGCCTTGGCGGTGTAGCCGCCGCCCGGCAGCTCGCGGCCGTCGAGCGTGACCAGATCGTCCCATTTGCGCTCGCCGGCATTGGTCGCGCGGATCAGCTCGGCGAGGATCACCAGCTTGAATTCGGAGCCGATCGCGAACGCCTGATCAGCATTGTGCTGGCGAAGCAGCTGCGGCTTGCCGTCGCCCAGCCGGGCCAGCACATAGCCGGTGCGGCCCTTCAATCCCTTGAGCGCCGCCTCGACCGCATCCAGCGTCGTCTCGCGGGCGGTCATGCCCTGGAACAGCAGGGTGGTGATACGATGGTCGCCGGCAGGATCGACGCCGACCGCCATGGTCACGATGGCGTCGCGATATTCCACCGTCAGCGTGCCGGACCAGGGGGTCTTGGCCTCGAGCCGCTGCAGGTCGGAATAGGGACCGGCCATCGTCTCGATCTGCTTGCTGATCGCGTCGAACTTGGACTTGGGCACCTGCGCGCGAAACGCATCGCCGAACGCGGCGTCATAGTCGCCCTTGCCGGTGAGCAGGTCGGGCAGCTGGTTGACGCGGTCGCGAAATTCCTTCGCGGTCTCCACCGGCGCGGCGACGGGCGCCGGGGGCGCGGTCTGCGCCAGGCACGGTGTCGCGCAGGCCAGCAGCGGTGCGAGAATGGCGATGGCACGCATCGAAGAAATCTCCCCCTGTATTAGGAGGATGGTACACGCCGCCCGGTCACGCGCAAGCCCCGCGCGCGCCGTCAGGCGTCGATCACCTCGTCGTCGAGCCGCGCCGCATTCTCCTGGATGAAGGCGAAGCGGTGGGCGGGATTGTTGCCCATCAGCCGGTCGACCAGATCCTTCACCCCGGCGCGCTCCTCATATTCCTGCGGCAGCGTCACGCGCAGCATGCCGCGCGTCTTGGGATCCATGGTGGTTTCCTTGAGCTGGTTGGGGTTCATCTCGCCGAGACCCTTGAACCGGCTGACCTCCACCTTCTTGCCCTTGAACGCCGTCTTCTCGATCTCGATGCGGTGGGCATCGTCGCGGGCGTAGAGGCTCTTCGATCCCACCGTCAGCCGGTAGAGCGGCGGCTGGGCGAGGTAGAGATGCCCCTTGCGCACCAGGTCCGGCATCTCCTGGAAGAAGAAGGTCATCAACAGCGTCGCGATGTGCGCGCCGTCGACATCGGCGTCGGTCATGATGATGATGCGTTCGTAGCGCAGCTGGCTCGCGTCGCAGTCCTTGCGGGTGCCGCAGCCCAGCGCCTGGATCAGGTCGGCGATTTCCTGGTTCGCCAGGATCTTGGCCGAGGTGGCGCTGGCGACGTTGAGGATCTTGCCGCGGATCGGCAGGATCGCCTGGGTCTTGCGGTCGCGCGCCTGCTTGGCCGAGCCGCCGGCCGAATCGCCCTCGACGATGAACAGTTCGGTGCCCTCGGGGCTGTCGGCCGAACAGTCGGTGAGCTTGCCCGGCAGGCGCAGCTTGCGCCCCGTCGTCGCCGACTTGCGCTTTACCTCGCGCTCCTGCTTGCGGCGCAGGCGATCGTCCATCCGCTCGAGCACATAGCCGAGCAGCGCCTTGCCGCGTTCCATGTTGTCGGTGAGGAAATGGTCGAAATGGTCGCGCACCGCCTTTTCGACGAGCGCGGTCGCCTCGGGGCTGGTCAGCCGGTCCTTGGTCTGGCTCTGGAACTGCGGCTCGCGGATGAACACCGACAGCATCACCTCGGAGCCGGTGACGACGTCGTCCGGGCTCAGGTCCTTGGCCTTCTTGTTGTGCACGAGATCGGCGAAGCTGCGCAGGCTGCGCACCAGCGCCTGGCGCAGGCCCTGTTCATGGGTGCCGCCATCGGGGGTCGGGATGGTGTTGCAATACCAGCTGAAGCTGCCGTCGCTCCACAACGGCCAGGCGACCGCCCATTCGACGCGGCCTTGCGAGTCCGGAAACTCCTGGGTGCCGGCGAAGAAATCGGCGGTCGCGCATTCGCGCGTGCCGACCTGTTCCTTCAAATGATCGGCGAGCCCGCCGGGGAACTGGAACACCGCCTCTGCGGGCGTGTCGTCGGTGATCAGCGACGGATCGCACTTCCAGCGGATTTCGACCCCGGCGAACAGATAGGCCTTGGAGCGGGCGAGCTTGTACAGCCGCGCCGGCTTGAACAGCATCTCGCCGAAGATCTCGGGATCGGGGGTGAAGGCGACGCTGGTGCCGCGCCGGTTGGGGGTGCCGCCCAGCTTCTCCAGCGGCCCGAGCGTCTGGCCCTGGCTGAAGCGCTGGCGATAGAGCTGCTTGTCGCGCGCGACCTCGACCACCGTGTCCACCGACAGCGCGTTGACCACCGAGATGCCGACGCCGTGCAGACCGCCCGAGGTGGCATAGGCCTTGCCCGAGAACTTGCCGCCCGAGTGGAGCATCGAGAGAATCACCTCGAGCGCCGACTTGTCCGGGAAGCGCGGGTGCGGATCGACCGGCATGCCGCGGCCATTGTCGACGATGGTGATGCGGTTGGGCGCCGACAGCGTCACTTCGATGCGGTTTGCGTGCCCCGCAACGGCCTCGTCCATCGCATTGTCGAGGATTTCAGCGGCCAGATGGTGGAGCGCACGCTCGTCGGTGCCGCCGATATACATGCCCGGCCGGCGCCGCACCGGTTCCAGGCCTTCGAGCACCTCGATCGATGAGGCGTCATAGGTGCCGGAGGGGACGGAGGGCGCAGCGAAGAGGTCTTCGGACATGCGGAACGTATAGGGGGTGCGGGGCCTGCCGCGCAAGGCGGGGCGGGGGCGCGTGTTTGGCGGTCCGAACACACGTCATCCCGGCGGAAGCCGGGATGACGGTGACATCACAGCAGCCGAATCTTTACCGCGGGCGCGGCGTGCCGCCGAACGGCATGGTCGGCGCCGGGCGCCGATCACGGCGGGGGAGCTGTGCCTGATAGGCGTGACCGCAATGGGCGACGCAATACGGGAAGCCCGGATTCACCTTGTCGCCGCAGAAGTGGAAGTCCGGCTCGCCCGGATGGCCGAGCGGCCATTTGCAGATCTTGTCGTTCAGATCGAGCAGCGTCGTCTTGCCCGCGATCGCCTCGCTCGGCTTGGCAGGGACGAGGCGGCGCGGCGGGGCCGGCGAGATCGGCGGGGCCTGCTCGCCCGGATTCTGGCGGATGAAGCCGCCCGGGCCGACCGACCGGAGGACCTGCTGGGGCGCGCGCGGCGCCTCCGGCTCGGCGGCATCGTCCGTGACAGGCGCGGCGGCAGCGGCAACGGGAGCGGCGGGTGCGGGGGCCGCGGGGCGGGGCGCAGGCGGCGGCGCTTCCGCCTGCACGCGCGGCGCGGCGGGTGCCGGTGCGGGCTTCGGGGCGGGCGCGGGCTTGGGCTCGGCCGGGGCGGCGGGTGCCGCCGCAGCGGCGGCGGCCGCGGCTGCCGCCTTGGCTTCGTTCGCCTTCACCGGCGAGGGGCGCGAAGGCAGGCCGAGACGGTGGGCCTTGCCGATCACCGCGTTGCGCGACACGCCGCCCAGTTCCTCGGCGATCTGCGTCGCGGTCAGGCCGCTGTCCCACATCTTCTTCAGCGTTTCGATACGCTCGTCGGTCCAGCTCACTTCGGTTCCTTCGTCTTGCGGGCGGCAGCGTCAGCGGGTACGCGATCGCGTCATGAGCAGCCACCCCGAAATCGGTTCACAGCTTCCCGAGCCGGGCGTTCCGGTGATTCGCA
This sequence comes from Sphingomonadales bacterium, assembly GCA_027489295.1. Next base: position 14,910 of record JAIYAA010000028.1, read on the forward strand.
ACGTCAACTGGGGAGGCTTGCGCACCCTCTATATCAAGGAGGTGCGCCGTTTCTTCA
>JAIYAA010000409.1 GCA_027489295.1 Sphingomonadales bacterium
ATAGTTCACCCCGGACGATTGGCTAGCTGAAGCTGGGTCAAGGGCGTAACGCTTGCAAAACCTGATCCCGGGAATGTCGATACCTCAGCTTCATTCTGCCTCAATGCACGGCAGTGCAGCAACAACGACACTATGGCTAAGCAGATAAGCGCACACAGAGCATGCCAGCCAGCACAGCCGCTACCATCCCGGCTGTCAAGGCAAGACCTAAGGCAATGTGCGCCAAGAGGGAAACCCAAGTAGCCGCGGCTCCAGCGCCCGTGATTGCGAACCCATACATGCAGCCCAGTATCGGGCCAGACAGCACTCGCCCGTCATGTAGCTCGCCGCTGCAATCTTCCGCCGCTATCGTTGCACTGCCATTTGAAAGCTCGATGCTCGGGCGCCCGTTGCGACCGCGCAATGCTGCACTGAAGCGCTCTTCAGAATCTCGCGCGATCCTGTCTCGGCCGGGTATGGGAGGGAGCGGGATGGTCACGGTGGGGCTGTATCCGATCGATGTCAGCGTTGCTACACTGGGCGGGCCTTCGATTGCCGCTTTGGATTGCGTCGAGCCTAATCGTGACTCGCCGAAAAGGCATTCCTCCGAGACATAGATCCTTAAGGATCCCAGCTCGAGCTGGCTCTGCGAACAGGGGGGGGGCGCGAAGCAGCGTTGATCTACGACCGAAGCGGCTCGGAATTTTTGGAGCTATGTGACCAGGGTTACGCGAGTATTCGACGGCCTCGTTCGCAAAAGAGCGGGTGACCCTGGCATCTGCAGGCGGGTGTTATGACTGGGGCTGGACAGGCGATGGTGGTTGATCGCGCCGCTGCTGCCAAACAGGCCACGCGGCGTGCCGCGCGTCGATGATCGGCGTGCAAGCGCAACCAACGACCTCCGGTTCTGCCGGCAAGACCTATCTTGACGATCGCGTTGATCAGTTAGCCCCCGCTCTCTGGAAGCGTCGGCAGGCTGAAGCGGTTGTACTTGGCCGATTGGACAATCGACCGCTGCTCGGCCCACTCGCCCTGAGACCACAGTCTCGACACGAGGTAAATACAACATCTGGGGTTTCATTGATCACAATTTGTTAAGGAAAAATTGCCATGCATCCATTCATGGATTTCAAGGATCTGCCCTGCTTTAAGCCAAAGAAGCAGAAGCTGCTCGCGGCAATGCTCGTCCTCCTGGAAGAAGCTAGCATAGTTGGGAAGTCCCTGAGCAGGGATGAAATCGTTAAATCCCTCTTCATCGCCGACGATGCTCATCTTCAAAAGTACGGGCGGCCAATCGCCTTCGACAACTATGTCGCGATGAAGAACGGACCTGTAGGCGATCTTGCGATCGATCTCCTAAACGACAATGTTGATTGGTCTGAATTCGGTCTGGAAGATTCTCCCTGGATTCGGAAGACCGCCCGGTACGATCAATATCTTCCAGGCCGCGTGGCCGCGAACAGGAAGAAGCTTTCGCCTAGCGACATCGAAGAACTCTTGACGGCGCTGCACCAGGTGTCGAGCGCTGGCTTCGGCCTCATCTCACATCTAACCCACGAGCATCCCGCTTGGCGGTCGGCATGGGGCGCAAAGTCAGAGGGTGCGAACGCAGCCGCCATGGATTGGCGTCGCTTCCCAAGCGCTGACATCTCGAGCGTAGGAGATCTTGTCGCTGCCTCGTGGAGCGCTGCGTGACCTATCATCAGAGGGGGCGTGGCTTTTTGAACCGCGTCGTGACCGCGTCACCTGGAGATGTCTTTCACTGATTTGTCCGCCAGCACGATGGTGCGCGGGCCGAGATGGTTGAGCAGTTCATCCGCGATTTGCCCGTCGTGCGCCTGCCCGGCGGTCAAGCCGAGCCGGATCGGAAGCCCTTGTGCGTCGACGACGACATGGATTTTGGTCGTGAGGCCGCCGCGGAATCGACCGAGACAGTGATATGCACCCTCCTTTTTGCTGTTGCGGCCTGCTGGTGCGCCCGAACAGAGGTGCTGTCGATCATCTGCATGTCTCCATCGTGGGCAGCAGTGATAGCGTCCATCAGCCGGTCCCAGACAACCGTTTATGGGTTCACGATCTAGCGGAATGGACTGCTGGTCAGCAGATACGCACCGTCAAGCGGAGCGACAAGCTTCCGTCAGATGCAGTTGCACTGGTGGCTGATTGAGGAGTCGGCGCGGCCGATTGAGCCTTGGAACAGCACGCCGCCGCACTCGGATCCGAGCTGGCAACCAATCCTCACGGGACGACAGACATGACCTCATGAGGTTTTGCCCCGTCGTTTTGTGGAAAAGGAATCCTGTGAGAGAAGATAGAGCCTGTCGGCTAGTAGCAGATGCAATTGACGATTGCCTCGGCTCAGGAGAAACAAAGGTAGAGGTGACCCTGCCTATAACGCGGAAACTGAAAGAGAAGGTTCTCCGCATAGGCGCAAGTGGCACTGTATTGCTCGTGCAACGCTGGGGATTCGGCCCGGCTTTCGAACGTACTTGTCTGAACGCCCGTTTCGCAGTAGATTTGAGCGCCTCAACGGACGATATTGTGAAGGCCGCGATTTCTGGTTGCCGCCTTCTCATCCAAGATCAGACGGAGAGGAGAGCACGTGCTGCTTGTGCAGGCCTCGAACGCCCCATGGAAAGAGAGGAATTTATCGACTTCCGTCGGCTGCAGATCGATTATGCAGGAGCGAGAGCGCTTCAACACGCTTTCCAGTCCGACGAACAAATCCGTGACTGGCTGCGCGAACGCTTAGGACGAGCGTTCGACCGAAAAATTGCATCGCATTTTTACGTCTCAGACTTCACAGTTTGTGTTCCGTTCAAGTTGAACCCCCTTCGGCTTCACCCTGACGATGGCACCTCTTCACGAGAAGATTATTGGTGCGGCCCCGCCATCCATCTCAATTTTCTCAATATGGTAGACAGGACACTAGCAGCTCGACGCCTTGAGGAAGTTCAATATAGAACCGCTCTTCAGGGCAGAACGATCATAGACCTGAAAACATATCCGTCGTACAAACTTGCCGCCGCTATCAATCGCCGACAGGGCTTATACGACGCATCCGATTTTTTTCCGCCTGTACGATCCAGACAATGGCAAGCCCGATTAGTCGAGAAGCTCATCAGCGTTGATCAGGCTTTCGGCTAAGCTGCTCCGCGCGAGCGTCGCTCCAGAATTCTGTCCATGATTGCCCCCTGGTCCAACCGGGTTCCATCTGGCTCGATCATCGTGACTGGATCCGGTTCATCTAGAACTATCTCGGCGAAGTCTAGTGCGCTCCCTTCATCCTCAAACCATTCGACCCCTGTTCCAAACAAGATCTGGTAGCGTCTTTCTATCATCCAAACCACTCCCTCGGTGGTTGCCGTAAGCCGCGTGGCTTAAGTTTCTGCTAAGCTGCCAGACAGATCGAGCATGATGGATCGGAGAGATCGAGGCTTAATTTGGGTCGTGAATCGATAAACGGTTGAGCGCTCCAGCCACTTTGCTAGAACGGCACGTCGGGGCGAGAACCAGCATTGTTTGTGGCGCTGCTGATGACGGCGGGGATCGTGCGGGCGTTCATCAGGAGCGTCTCCGCAAGGGGCGATGGCCTTTCGTGAGAGGACGGGCCGCTGGCATTCTGGGGCATCGTTGGGATTGCCGCGGCCGCCTTGGTCGTCATGCTGTACATCACGTGGAACACTAACAGCTGCGGCTGCCCTCCGGAGCCGTCTCGTCATTCACGCGCTGCATGGGTCAATATGTATTCGTTGCGTGCGAGTGACGGGTAATCAAGCCGCTACTGCCAAAAAAGCCACGCGGCGTGCTGCTCGTCGATGATCGCCGCGTGCTGAATAGCATCTTCTGGGTGCTGCGGTCGGGCGCATCGTGGCGCGACCTCCGAGAACGCTACAGCCCGCGCTCTACTTGCTACAAACTTTTCGTGCGATGGCGAATGGCAGGTGTCTGGACCGGCTGGTGGACGCAATCACTACTGCCCACGACGGAGACATGCAGATCGACAGCACCTCTGTTCGGATGCTCCAGCAGGCCGCGACCACAAAAGGGATCGCAGATGATTGTCTCGGTCGATCCCGCGCGGGGCTCACTACCAAAATCCATGTTCTCGCCGAGGCACAAGGGCTTCCAATCCGGCTTGACCTGACCGCCAGGCGGAAACGACGGGCAGATCGCGAACGAGCAGCTTGATATCTCGGCCAGCAAAGCATCGCTCTGGAACAAAGCTTACGATGCCAACCGCATCCGCAAATTGATCCAGAACCAGGGGGACGCCCCCAATTCCCGCCGCTCCGCCCATACTCAGCGCGTCGCCACTTAACATATCGCGAAGCGGTGCCAGTAGCACCATTGTCGTCGTTCAGGTCACCAAACAGAATGCCTACCAAAACGCCGTGCTTACGGGCGCCTGAAGCCGCCGCCATCCCCCAAATACTACCTCCTGACAGGGAAAGGACTAGTTCGTGACTGCACTACTAGCGCTCGTACTATCGTTCGGATACCTACCGGGCTTTCCCGAACCGCCTATTGAATACACCCTGCTCGATCAGCTGACTTCGCTTCAGCGGAGTTCAACCGAACGACCACCTGCGAAGTCGGGATCGTACCTGTATCAATGTCGCGATGTTGCCGGCTCCGAACTTCACGACCCGTACGTCGGTGCATCCTCGTCCTGCATGGTCGACATACGCGACCTTGACGGCCAACGCCGCAGGAGCTCGGAAGGCGGGTCTGAGGAGAGAGGCATTCGCATCGGAGGCCAGCAGGCTGTGGATCAAAAATCTGCGCTCATTCGGCCTCAACATTTCGATGACGCAGGGCTCAATGTCGAACGGGGCCTGGGTCAGGCGAGCCGCGCCACCCACCTGGAGAGCAAAGAGGCTCATCGGACCCACGTTCTCGATAAAGAACGTCACCCTAGAACTCGTGGGATCGATCGTGTAGCTGGAAGCACGCAGGCGCCCCACCTTCTCCCCGTGATTGGATCTTGCGGAGAACAACGTAACCGTCGCGCCGAGAAGTGTAACGAGGGCCACGGCGATCGCAACCAAGGTCGTCGCGAAGGCGGAACCGTCGTAGGAATCCTGCTTCGGCTTGTCGCTATTGCAGGAATCACTATTTGGACGCTCGGTACTATTGCGATTTGGATTGGAATCGCG
>JAIYAA010000261.1 GCA_027489295.1 Sphingomonadales bacterium
CCGAAACCGAAACTCATGTCTGATTGCTTTCTGCTGGCACGTCCGCGCGCCCCGTAACGGGCGCCGCGGGCGTGCAAGGAAGGGGGAAGATCAGTAATGCGCGACCATGTCCGCTGCAGTGGTGCCGGTCGATTTGATCAGCACGAAGCGGAACGGCAGCAGCGCGCCGCTCGGCACATTCTTCCAGACGTTGTCGGTGTTGTCCCCCACCAGACGGCCGGTGATATCGCCGCCGGTCCCGACCCACACGCCCTTCGGCACGTCGGTCAGCGGCACGGCATTATCCGGCGTGATCGGCACGGCACGGCGCGACGGCGCGAGGACCGAGTCGGCATGCGTTGCAAAGCTGTCAGCCATGGGAAACTCCATCGATTGAAAGGACCGGCCTCACAGGCCGAGAAAGGATCGGCGGGCGCGCTTTACTGCGGCGGCATCGCGCGCCTCGCAGCGCTCCACGATGCCCAGCGCGTCGGGTAGCCTGCCGTTGGCGACTTCCAGCTGCCCGGTCTGGGCGACGAACCCGGCCTGCCATGGGCGCGCATCGTCGTGCCCGTCGGCCAGCTTTGCCGACAAAGGTAGATCGGCCGGCGGTACACCCTTGCGCCACTCACTCGGGACGAGGGTGGAACAGGGCGCGGCAGCGGGGGAGATCACGGTACGACCGCAGCTGGCAAGCAGCACGATCGGCAGCATCATTGCTGTCCCCCGCAGGGGCCTGGGCAATCGCATCGGTTCCATCCTTCACGGTTGTGTGGATTTCGGTTTCGCGGGCGGCGGCGTTCCCAACGGTGTCGACGGCGTCGCGCCCGCTTTCGGTCGCGGCCTCCGCCCGCTCCGCGCTCAGCTTGGCTTCTGTCCCGGCGGTGCTGGCGCGCTGACAGGCGCGCAACGTCACCATTGGCACGATGATCAGCGCTAGCACGGCAGCGATTGCTGCCCACCGCCTCATCGCCACTCCTCCGGCCACTCAGGCAACGTCACTGTTTGGCCAGCAAGCGCGTGCGAACAGTCGCTGAGAAAGTGAATGCTGCCATCAGTGACGAAGGTATGGCAGACTTCTGGCGGGTCACCCGGTTCTGGAATGAACGCCGGATCCACTGCACGCCCAGTCCGCATCAACACGCTAGGGGTGAACGTCGGCGCCTCGGGGTTACCATTATACCCCCATCGTGGTTCGCGGTCGGCATACACGTTGATGACGTGCGGCGCTTCGCAGCCTGGGCAGTAAAAGGCCAATCGATCACCAGCCCGCCGCAATCCCCGCGACAGCTTTTCGAACTTCGCCATCACCGCACCTCCGCAATGCGGGCGGCGAGGTTCGCGGGCGTCAGGCCCGCCACGAGGCCAGTGAGGCATGCCTGCCGCTCGCGCTCGCGGCGGCGCACCAGCCCGCCGATCACGCGCCCGCCAGCCTTGTTCCAAAGGCGGAGGGCGTCGCAACCCGCCACCCACTTGCCGGCGCGGAAATGCTTGGCGGCAGTCGAACCGCAGAACCGCGGCGACCCGACATTATAGGCCAGCGAGATGGCGGCGAAGCGCTGATAGTCGCGCCCGGCCCCCCATAGCTCCGGCGTGCAGATCTGCACCTCGAGTGCGTGCTGCACCAGCTCGCCTTCGAGCAGCAGCGCGCACTGCACCTCGGTGTAGGCCTGCCCCGGCTTCACGCCGCGCGTGATGCCATCGCAGGCCGTCGCCACGCCGACGATATCGAGATAGGTCTTCAGATACTGGACGCCCCGCACATGCGTGATGGTGGCCTCGCCGCTCGGCGCAATCGCAACCTGCACCTCGCGCCCGCTTTCCTCGCGCGGCATCGCCACCAGGAGCAGGGACGCACACAGCGCGCCGACGATGCTGGCGAGGGTCTTCCTACCCGGCGCCTTGCGGGGCGCCTTGAGATCATTCGGCATCGCGCGGGCCCTTCTGCTTGTAGATGCGGACGAGGATCGGGAGGGCTGCAACGAGCAGCGGCGCCCAACCCGGTGCGGTGGCGCGCACCTCCGGCGGCAGCTGATCCCACAGCTCGCGCGCGAAAGACGGCGCGGCGGTAAGGATGGCCGTCAGGATGCCGCCCAGTGCCGCCAGCCGGACGGATGCCCACTTCCAGGCATCGCGCCAGTCGGCGACCAGGCGCGCGGCCACAGCGCTGCGCCAGCGGCGCAAACGGTTCAGGTTCATCGTGATTTCTCCGGATTGGCGCCGTCAGGCGCGATCGTAGGTGTCCCGCACGCCCCGCACGCCGCGGGCCAGCGCGTCCTGTTCCAGCGCGGATTCGGCCAGCTGCGTCAGTTCATCGAGCGACGGGGCCGGCGGGGGCAACGGATAGGCCTGGTGCAGCAGCTCGCCGTACAGGGCGCGCCCGCGCTGCCGGGCATCCATCTGGCGCGCCGCAGGTGAAGCGCAGGCCAGCGCCAGCGCGATCACCATCAGGATAAGGCCCTCGATCACTGCGCACCCCTCCCTTCATGGCCGGCCGCGTCCATCTTGCCTTCGATGCGTGCCAGGCGCTGCAGCACCTCCTGCGTGCGATCGCCGCCAGCCTGAACCTGCCGCTCCAGCTCGCCGATGCGACGCTCGCTATCGTTGACCTTGGAGATCACGCTGCCGGCCGACATGATCGCCCCCAGGATCAGCACCGCCGCGGAAAGCGCGGGCAGCCACTCGCGAAATGCGCGCGGCGATGCATTCGCCGGGGTGCCGGCGGGAATGTCTGTCATGTCTGATCCCCCTTATCGGCCGGGCCAACCGGCATTGATGTCGATGCTGTCCAGGGCTTCGGCCGTCGAAGCCGCGTCGATCGCCTCGCGCAGCGCCTGCCCATGCGCCCAGCAGGCGGCGATATGCTGGGCAACCGCGACGCCCATCGCGATCATCGCGGGCCCGTCGTGTGTCACCTTGCTGTTATCGGCCATCGTCCAGTCGACCGCGTACGCGCCGCTGGAAAGCTGCGCCATCTGGACCGCGCCCGTGATCAGGACCCGGCTCGCATCGGTGGTATCGACGCGACCGAGCGGGGTTTCGCAGCCACCCGACGCCGCGGCGTTGCGCGCGGCCTTGGCGTCCTCCCAGCTTCGAGCCTTGGCTTCTGCCAGTCGGTCGACGGCAACGAAGGTCTGCGAAACCGCGTCCCACGTCACGGTGCCCTCGAGGAAGGCAGCCGGCACGTCAACCGTTGCCAAGCCGTTGCACTCCGGCACCGGCTCGTTCGGCGCCGAGACGCGCACAAGCTCGCCCGCAGCGCCTACCCAGCCGATCATGTCACATGCTCCACGATAAGGTTGAGGGCATAGCTTGCGCCGCCCGACACAGAGGGTCCGCCACGCTGCCGCGTTATCGAGAGGGTCGCCGGCCCGGAGGTGGGGTTGCTGAACAGCTGCCCCGTCCAGGCTTCCGTTCCGTCCGTGTTGATCTGCCCGTCAGCCGCGATCGAGAGCGCCGCCGAGGCGATCAGGTTGCCCGCGAGCTTCAAGCGCAGGGTGGCGATGGAGAGCTGCGAGCCTTGCCCCACCACGCTGTTCAGGCCGCCGCTGATCTTCAGCTGGCCACCAGCCGGCAAAGTGATACTGGCGGTGGCGATCGTCGTTTCCGTCGTCCCGCTGCCAGGGATCTCGTCCGACGCTGCCAGTGCCGCCCGAACCGAGGTGGCGTTCTGGCCGTTCTGTACCGCAATCGTCGGCGTCGACCAGTCACCCGAGGCGATCGACGCCGTCGCTCCCGTGCTGCTCGCGAAGGCCTGACTGGTATAGACGGGATCAGATCCCGCCGGGATGGTGACGCTCCATCCGTTGTTCAGTCCAGTCAGCGACTTGGCCGCGAAGGAATAAGTCGCCGTCGAGCTTGGAACGGCGGGAGTGGAAGACGCGCGCTGATAGATTGTGAGCTGGGCGGTGGAGGTTCCGGGCGAGCCGTTCGCTCCGTCAGCTCCGTTCGCACCAGCACGAACGGCAATCACGCTGATCTTGTCGCTGATCACCGTTCCGTCGGTCAGAAATCCGGTGACGATGACGCCGCTGGTGCCGTTCCGCGCGATCGCGAAATTCGCCTCGGTCATGGTGACGCTGTCGCCGGATGCAGCCGACAGATAAGAAACCGAGACGCCAACCCCATTCGCGTCGGTGATCGACCAATAGACCGGCTGGCTGGTATTTTGCTTGTTCGTGGTGAACGTGATCGTCTGCGCCGTCGGGCTGGGCAACCCGCTTGCGTCATAGGCGATCGTCTGGCGGTCGGAGAGGACGATCAGCGTCTTGGCATCTGCCCCGTTCGCTCCATTCGCGCCATCCGCACCGTTCGACCCATTGATACCGTTGGTGCCGTTCGTGCCATTGATCCCGTTCGCGCCTGCGCGCGACTTCGCGATCGAATAGACCCGATCGATGTTCACGCCGCCAAAGGTCGCGCGCAAGGTCGCCGAACCCGTGTCGGCCGACATCCCCGAGATTGAATAGACGCCGCTCGCGCTGTCGATCGCGATGGAAACACCCGAGGCTGCAACCACCGAATAGCTCGCGCCTGCACCGGTCGTCACCTCGCCCAGGCCGAAGAATACGCGGAACGTACCGCCGGTGCCGGAAAAGCTGGCGACGCTGCCGTCGCTCGCCGCCGCCACGGTCGCGCTCTCGTTCGTCAGGATGCCGTTGATGGCTGGCACACCGTCGACGCCGTCCAGCACGCCGGGGAGGTAGGGCGGATATTCCACCTGTCCCGCCTTCGCGGTCGTCACCATCGGCTCGGTCAACACGGCGCGTGCGGTGCCGCTCGTCCCGTCCACGAAGACGAAGCGGGTGAACAGCGTGAATTCCGCTGTCCCGGACGGCACATCCGAAGGTTCAAGGAACCCACGGAAATAGGTCGGGAAGCCTTGCGGGCCATTCAGGACAGCCACGATCTTCTCGCCAAGCAAGCCACCGGCACCCGACCAGAAGGCCGCGGCCAGATGCACGACGCTGATCGCAGCACTACCCGAAACATTCACTGCCTGGATGCCCGCCTGCAGTGCGTAGCGCTGCCCAGACGTCCAGCTCAGCCGCTTGGAAATGTGCAGGAAATTGCGGGCCGTCGCCGTACCGCTCAAGGTCACGTCCGCGACCAGCGCGCGCTTGCCGGTCGTGTCGTTCGTCACCGAAGAGAAGGAAGCCAGAGCAACACCGGCCGAGGCATAGGTGTCCCAGTTCGCGAGCTGGTTGAACCCGGTATCCTTCAGCCGGTTGAACCCGTCCTGCGCGTCGCTGCCATCCTGCGCCAGGATCTGCGGCGCGCTCCACTCGCCGGGTGCGATCGTGTCGGTGCCGCTGGTGCTGACCGCCGATGCATTGATCTGCCAGCGATAGGGGCCACCCGTCGCGGGCAGGCTTTGCGCCCAGCCATTGTCGATGCCCGTCGCCGTCGCGGTGCCGAAGGTATAGGTCACGATGCCGCTCGGCACCGACGGCGGGCTGGGCGTGTCCGTCCTCCGGTAGAGGATCACCGGGGCCGTGCTGGCCGCATTAGCACCGTTGGCTGCGATCTGGACGGCAGCCGCCCATTCGCTCGCGGCGATGCTGTCCGTCGCCCCCTGCCCCGCCGCCGTGGCCGCAGACTGCCACAATGGGGCCGTCCCCGCCGGAATGGTGGTGGACCATCCATTGTTGAGCCCGGCCAACACCTTGGCGGCGAAGTCGTACGTCGTCGCGGCCGACGGCAGAGCCGGCGCAGTCGCTCCACGCTGGTAGATGTTGATCGTCGCGGTGTTGATGCCGTTTGCGCCGGCGGCGCCGGCAGCGCCGGCCGCGCCATCGGCAACCCCGGAAGCATAATCGGGTATCTGCGTCTGCCCGGGCTTGGCGATCGAGGCCATCGGGTGGGCGAGTACCGCCGACACCGAGCCCGCACCGGAAGACCGCACGTACAAGGCAAGCTGGTATGAGGCCGCGCCGGAAGGCGCCACGACGAAGCCTCGCAGGACGGTCGGGAAAGCAGCCTCCCCATAGACGGCATCAACCGTCACTGCGGATCCGGGGATATAGACGCCGCTCGCGTCATACCATTGGACGTTCAGGATGGCGAAGCTTACCGGCCCCAGCGCCTCGATCTCTGCGCGGACCGCGTACCGGGCACCCGCAACTGCTGGGATGAGATACCCACCCGCGGCGGTTACGATACCGATCTCTTGCTCGGCAGCGGACATGCTCGAAACGATCTTGAGGTAGCGGCGCCCGCCAAGCGACACGCCGAACTCCGGATAGCCGCTTCCGACCACGCCCGCCGCAGCCCACGCGAAGCCTTGCAGCTGCAGGGGGAAATCGCTGTTGCGGATCAGGTTGACGTTGTTGATCGCGGTCGCGGCGCGCCGCACGGCCTGGTCCAGTTCGCCCAGCGCCGCCTGCAGCACGTTCACGCGCGCATCATAGGTTGCCCGATCAACTGCGGTATCGCTGCCCACGTCGTTCCACGCCGGCGACAGGCCGTCGCGGAAGCTGGTCCACTGCCCATAGGCGGTCGCGGCGGTCGCCTGCGCGGTGGACACCTCGGAAAACCCGGTCAGCGCACTGGCCTGCCCCTGCAACAGCGTCCAGCGATCCGCCAGCTCAGTGCTGAGCGGGATCAATTTCGTGATCTTTTCGAACCGCGTCAGCAGACCGTCCTCGGCAAGCGCCGCGAGCTGGTCCAGGGCATCGTTGACGCCGCTGCTCTGGTCCAGCTGCTGCGTCGTCGGCAGCGCAATCGTGGCGGGCGCGTTGCCGGTCACCGACATCGCCGCGATATGCTTCAGCTGGTTTTCGGTCACCAGCGTCAGCGTCACCACCATGTCTACAGGATCGATCGCGCGCTTCAGCACCACAACGTTGCTCTGCGCGAGCCCCAGATCGTCGCGCAGTGCCGCGCTGAGCGTCAGCATGTCGCCCCCCGCATAGCGGCGCAGGCGCGGCTTGCAGCGCAGTTCGATCGGCCCCTGTTCGCGGCTGTCAAACAGCCGATAGGTGGCGAGCTGGGCGGCCTGTGTGGGGCTGGTGACGAACTCGAACACCTCCTCCCGCCGCTTCTCTTCCTTGTCGGCCGTCAGATAGTCGCTGATCACGATCTCGTCGGACTGCTGCAGTTCCCATTTGTGCGCGGGGGACCGGAACTTGGGCACCACGGTGTTGATGCGGTCGGTCCGCGGCTGCGCGCCTGCCGCCTCGATCCGCCCGTCGGCGAGATCGTCGTGGGTGATGGTGTCGAGCGCGACACGCGGCGCGGTAATCTTCAGGCCCAGCTTGCCGCCCTTGAAGCACGGCTCTGCCCCGCCGGCTGCCAGGATGCGCTTCAGATTTTCCCACTTGCTCTCCGGCTCCAGCAGAATGCCGGCGACGCGCCAGTTGTTCGCATCGCAGATATTCTCGAGCTCCACGAAATCGCTGACGACGATCCCGTCGATTGGAATGCCCACGCCGTAGGTCAGGATCCAGGGCGCACCGCTGGCGGCAGCGGGATCGCGCTCCCAGGTGCCCAACGCATAGCGCAGCGCATGCAAGCCCGGCCGATCGCTATAGCTCCACGACGCTTTCGCGGCAGCGAAGCCCGCCGGGTTGGCTCGCGGATCGACCCAGCGGTGCGCGCCGCTGCCACCCGGCCAGGTCGAATCCTTGCGCGGATCCCAGGTCAGCACGCCGCGCCCCTGGATGCCCAGCCGCGGCGCACCGCTGGTGAACTTGCCTTCCTTGCTGTCCCACTTCAGCGACCACAGCGCGGCGGCATAGCCGGAGAGCTTATAGGCGCTACCCCAATAGGGCATCCCGCCCCACTGGGCGGCAAGCGCGGCGCCTTCCGGCGTCGCGCCGGTCTGACTGTTCCAGTAGAGGAAGCCGTTGAAATAGCCGGTCGCCGCGCCCGCGCTGCTGGCGCCGCTATATCCCAGCTGGGCAAAATCTGCCCAGTAGCTGTCGATACCGGCAATCGGCCCGCCCGCCGAATAGATCACGGCCATGCCGAGATAGGGGTTCGAGACGCCATCGACCGCAGCGCCGTAGCCGGCCTGATGCACCAGCGCGCCACCCGAATAGATGCTGCCGATCATCATCGGCGTCGCCTGATCCGCGCCGATCGTGATGTTCGTGATACTGCCCTGGATCGGCGAGGGCTTGGCACCCGACGGCTTGCTCTTCGCCGCGGAGAACGCGACCGACGCGATCAGCGCGCCTGCCTGCGGCCCCAGAAACACGAAGGCCGCGACGCCAGCGATGACGCCGACTGCCTTTTTGACGACACTCACGCGCCGAGCCTCCACGCGGCCAGAAATTCGCTGCGGCACACGTCGATCGGCAGCAGGCGCGACGGGTCCGCGCCGTGCCAGCCCAGCACCTTCGCGCCTGCGCAAATCACCACGGCATCCAAACCCTGTTCCCCGGGCAGCACGCCCACGTCCCCCACGATCATCTCAGCCGGCGCGATGCGTGCCCCCGGCAGCAGCGCCTCGATCAGCGCGCCGACGCTGTCATGGCCCAGCCCATCCAGCGCACGCTTCGCACTCAGCGCCGATCGAAACCGCCGGATCGGCGGCAGCGTGTGGCCCATCGCAACCGCCTGCGCGCGAAACAGGTGGATGCAGGTGCCGCTGGTGCGCCAGTCGAATGGCTTGTCGCGGAACCGCTCGATTACCGCCTGCGTCGCCTCCGCACGCTCTGCCAACGTCATTCCCATGCCGAAATCACCTGTCGCTCCGGCACGCTGTACCCGTAGTCGTTTGTCGTCCCGCGCGGACCCGAGGCGGCACCCCATGGGATGCTCATCGATGCGCCCACGGCGTTCCGTAGCCCCCACTCGCCGGGGTAGATGCGTTCGTGGAACTTGGGTCCCAGCACATTCCCCAGCTCCAGATCGAACAGGCGCTGGGCGTGACTGACGCAGTTCAGCGTCAAGCGCCGCACGCCATTCTCGATCGAGAGGGACGGGAAATCGACCAGCCAATCCGCCACGCTATCCGGCGCGCCGATCACCGTGCCGGTGTCCGCATCCACTTCCGCGATCCACAGCCGCACGCGCGAATCCACGATGCCGCCGCCATTCACCGAGGCGCTGGCGGTGCTGTCGGGCAGCAGGAACGCGATGGCACCAGCGGGCGCCTCGTCCCCCACGCCCTCGATCAGCGATTCGAAGCCCTCCGCCACCCCCAGCACGGTGTCGCGCGGCGCATAGCTATCCCCGTTCCAGGTGAGCGTACCCCCGTCGATCAGGCACGCGGTATGGCCCGGCAGCTCCACCTTCAGGAGCGCCGCCAGCAACACGTTCTGCATGTTCTATCGTGCCTCGGTGATCGTGAACTCGAACGATCCCTTCATGCCGCCTGCCACATCCCATTCGGGCGTGGCCGAAAGCACGAGATCGCCTTCGATGCGGGGCGCCGCCAACTCGGCGACTGCATTGGCCGGGATAGGCACCCGGATCAGGTTTTCCAGCTGCAGCGTGCAGTTGCCGCCAGATACGGCAGAGGTGGCCGTGATCCGGTCCAGGTAGCGCTGTCCGCTGACGATGACGCTGATCCAGTCACCAGCGCCGGGAGCATAGCCGGCAGCGATGCCGGCGATGGGCACGACGCGCCCGCTGGCGACCAGCGCCCCCACCACGGTGGAGCCGGTGGTGAGACCGCGCCGACCCGGCACATTCACCGCGCAAAGGCCACCCTGTCGCGCTGCCGCGCCCAGCAGTGCCGACCACTGCCGGTATTCGGCACTGGCCACAAACATCGGCCGCGTTGCGAACTGGAACTGCCACCGCGATCCCATACGGTCGACCCGCTGCGACGCCCCGCCCGTGGTGGAGGTGATCACGCCGCCAAAGGTCAGCGGCACCGGCACGGCGCGCGCGATCGGCAGACCGGCAAGATCGATGACGGCCATCAGTAAAGCCTTTGCCGAGAGCGCATGACGGATCGCCGCTGCGCGGCCTGCACCTGCGCGGACGATGTCTGCCCGCTGATGCCGGCGACGCGGGGCACGAAGGCCGCACCTTCCTCCCCGACAACCTGGACGATGATCGGCTGACGCTGGGCAGTCCGGTCGCTGCCCGGCGTGATGCTCACCAGTTCGCTGGCTGAAACCATCGCACGCGGGATGCCGTTGATGGAAAGCACGTTCTGGTCGATCCCACCCTTGCCGCCGATCATGAAGCTGCCGCCGTTCGCGAACCCCGGAAGGCCGAGGCTGCCGAGGTTCAGGGCGTCACCACCCCCGATCCCGGAAGCCCAGTCGCCGCCCCCGCCGCCGAACAGGCTGCCGATCGCGCTGAAAAGTCCGCCACCGCTGCCGCCGCCGCCCAGCAGGCTGGCGATCGGCTTGATCAGCTGTTGCTGGATTACGATGCGCAGGATGTCCGACAGGATCTGATTGGTCACGTTCGAGAACACGTCGCCCAGCGACTTGCTGCCGATCGCCGCCTGCGCCAGGCCGTCGTTCAACTGCGCGAGCCCATCCGCCGCGATGTTCTGCAGCGATTCGTTCACCTCGCCCGCGGTGCGCGGAATGCTGTCCAGATACTGCGCCAGCGGCGCGGCGTTCTGGCGGTTGATCTGAGCAGCGGCCTGCCCACGTTCGCGGCCGAGCTGATCCAGCTTGGCCTGCGCGATCTTCTTCTCGATCTCGGTCGTATCGTGGCGCGCCAGCACCGCCTGCAGGGTGGCGCGCTGCATCTCGATTTCGTTGTCGAGCAAGTCCAGCTGCAGCTTGCGCCGCTCTTCAGCGGTGCGCGCCATGCTCAGCTGGCCCTGGAGGATTGCGGACTGGTTATCGATCCCAGCCCGCCGCAACGCCAGGTCCTGCTGCGTCAGCTGATCGTCCAGCTTCCAGTTGATCACCGCGCTGCGCCGCTGATCGTTGATCTGCCGCTGCGCGAGCAGCGCGTCTGCCTGCGCCTGCGTCAGTTCCTTCTGTTGCACCCGCGCTGCCAGCTCGGTCTCATAGGCTTCAGTCGAGCGGGCAAGGCGCTGATGCTCGAGCTTGGCCTGTTCGCCCACGTCCTCGGTCAATTGAGCGCGCAGGCTCAACTCTTCGTCCTGCAGCGATTCCAGCTCGCGCGTATAGCGCTCCAGCTGCTGCGCGGTGCGGTCGCGTGGCTGTCGGGTCTTCTTATCGGGCTGGAAGGGTTTCAGGCGAGCGTCAAGCTTGCCCGTCTCCAGGTAGTCGAGGATGGCCTGCGATGCCTTCCCCTTCTCCGTCGCCTGCCCAAATTCCACGAATTGGGTCGAAAGGTCGTCGAAAACCTTCTTCGTTACCTTGCCCGCACTCTGGAGCGCTTGCAGTTGGCGGATCGCGTCCGTCGTCTTGATCGCACCGTTCAAAACGCCCTGCCCTAACAGGCTCAGATCTGCATTCGCGATCTTGACGTCACTCGCCTGCCCGATACCCGTGCCGCCGGGTGTGAGTGCGCTGAAACCGCCGACCATCCGGTCGGCGGTGGCTGTGATCGACTTCTTCGCAGTCCGCGCCTCTTCTGCCGCCCGCTGCTTTGCCTGGAGCGCCTGCAGGAGGATTGACGCGCGCATTACGTCGTTCTGTTCCTTGATCTTGCCCGTCGTCAGCTGCACCATCTTGCCCAGCAGCGACTGCGCATCGCCCCAGGCATCAGCACCGTCGGCCGCCTTCGCCATTCGTTCCTTGGCTTCCTGCGCCGCGTCCCCAAGGTCGAACATGCCCGAAATCAGCGGTGCGAGCAGGATGACGGCAGACGTCAGCGCAGCGCCCCACGGCCCACCAAGGAAGCCGATCAGCCCCTTGGATTCCTTCTGCATCAGCTGCAGCGCACCGATCACCTGGAAGATCTGTTGCCCGAACACCTGCAGCGGCGCAGCTCCGCCGGCCAGGCTTGTCGCCACGTCGCCGATCTGGAAGCTCAGCTGCTGCATGCCCGCGCGGGCCGCGCCGCTGGTGCCGTTCAGTTTCGTCAGCGACGCGATATGATCGTCGTAGCGCGAGCGCAGCTTACCCATGGCGGCGCCATGCTGTTCCGCCGTCAACGCACCGCGCTTCAACCCATTGTCGAGAAGCGCCTGCTGTTTGTTTAATTTGTCAGTCGCGGCGGAAACAGGGTCCAGTTCCTTCACCAGCGCGCGCAGGCCGCCACGGCTCTTCTCGATAGCGGACAGGAACGACGTGCTCTCACCGGCGAAATAGGTGGTGAGATTGGCGAGCGTCGTCATTAAAGGTTCCTTCCGTTCGCCAGCGTCGGGCGATTGGCGGCAGCGGTCGCGCCGTTACCCACCACCGATTCGATGCCGTCGCGCAGTGTTTCGATCTGCACGTTCACCAGCGCCGATTTCAGTCGTTCCAGCTCCGGCCGCGCCCAGGGTTGCGGCCGCATCTTCACCGTGCCGATTTCCACGAAATATCCCCAGAAGGCGTTGCCTGTGGTGACCTTGAACACCACGGCGTTTTCCTTCTCCGGGGTCACCGATCCTACGCGGATGTTCTGGTTGAGGTGCCCGTAATCCTTGCTGCGCACCTCGCCGGATTTCAGCGTCCAGCTCTTCGTTTTGGGCCTCGGGTCATAGGGCGCGGCCAGCTGCCAGGCATCGCGCAGCAGATCGGCCGAGGCCTTGATCGCATCGCTGCCGATCTCCGTGGCAACAGCATGCCCCAGATCGCCCAGCACCTTGTCCAGCTCGGCAAGGCCGGGCATCGAAATGCCGATCTGCATCGCGTCACCCCTCCCCGGCCTTCGCCTTCCCCTCCAGCACCGCACCCCACAGGCCGATCGAGAATGCGATCTGCTCGGGCCTCTGCCGAACCACCGGCAGCGGCTGTCCGGTCATTTCGTGGAGTTTGGGGAAGCCATCCTTGAACTCGAACCGCCCCAGCACAGCGGTCTGCCAAACAGCCCAACCGCGGCGCCTGCGGTAGGCGGTGATCATCGCCTGCGTCGTCCGCGGCGTTTCCTTCCAGAAGCCGGCGGTGGTGCCGCCCGCCTCCAGATACAGCGTCAGGACTTCGTCCCAGTTCCAATCGGGTCGCTCGCCGGCAGATCCGCCGGCATCGCTTCCCCCTGGTCGGGATCCTTCAGCCGGATGCTCCCCTGGATCGCTCTGCCCAGCGGTCCCCCGATTTCAGCCATTTGCGCCGTCATCAGCGCACCGCAGTCGCGGAGCGTCAGTTCGGGATGATGCTCCCGCGTAGCCCCGAACAGCACGGCGCGCGAGGTGCCGAGCCGCACCGTCTTGGCCTTCTGCAGGACGCGCTTCGGGCTCGCCGGATCGCGGATCTCTTCGCAGCTGATCAGATAGCCCAGCACGTCGAGGAACGGCCGATCGAGGACCTCCTCCACCGTAACCCAGGCCTCATTGTCCATCACCAGGCGGAGCGTGCGACCGTCGGCCAGAACCGCCTCGGCTTCGCCGCGCAGCTGGATCATGCCGTGACCACTCCGCGCGTCCACACACCGGTGCGCTTCAGGGTGACGGTGGCAGTCTGCACCCCGTTCACCGGGCGGGCATCGGGGGCGAAGCTGCTGATATAGGCATAGCCCTTGATAAAGCGCGAGGTCGTGCCGGCGCCCTTGCCGACCAGGCGGAACAACTTCTTCGCCCGAGCGCCATAGGCGGTGATCAGATCCTCGGTCGCGTCGGAGCCTTCCACATAATTGATCTTGAAGGCCATTTCGCCGGGATCATAGATCTCGTCGGGAATGAACTCCTGCGGCACACCGCCATCGGCGTCGCGGGCACTGTCGTGCGTCGTCACGTCGGTGAAGTTGCGCGACAGCGTCGGCGGGGTGACCTCGATCAGTTCGGCGATCACCTCAAGCGTGGCATCGTCGTCGCCCATTTCGAGCCGCTGCCCGAAATTGGTCTTTGCGTTCGTCGTCATGGTTCGAACCCTCTCAATATGCGGGGCGGGTGAAAAAGCTGAAATCCTGCATGACGCGGTAGAGCGTGCGTGCAGGCTGCGAATCGCTGCCGGTCAGCTCCTCCCGGGTGCGCAGGCGAATCTGCAGCTGCGCGGGCGGCGAGAAGACGGTGTCGCCGATCGTCACGTCGTCGAGCCGCTGCAGTTCATCCTTGATGATGCCTTCGAGGGTGCGGACATCAGTCGCAGCCTCGGCATAGCAATCGAACTGAACGCGCGGGTTGAGCAGCGTCATCGGTCCATCATGCGTCCAGCCCTCGCCAGGGCTGACCTCGGTAAGCAGCACCGCCGCCGACCAGAGACCGCGGGGCAGGTCATACCAGCTCACGTTCCCGGTGATCGCAGCAAGCGAGGGCAGGCCCAGTAGGCGGGTGCGCAGATCCTCTTGCCAAGCCATGTGTCAGCCCCTCGCCAGCACGGCGGTGAATTCGATCTCGGCGCGGCCGACAGGGACGGCGCCGGTGATGTTCCAATTGCCCAGCGCGGAGACGATGCGGTGGTGCGCCGGCAGCACCGCCCGCGTCGTCGCCGTCGCATCCACGCGGAACGTGGCCACCTGCTGCGCGCCACTGGCGGCACCGTCACGGCGCTCGGCACTGCTGCCATAGCGCGCACTGGCGAGGGCGCGGGCGACTTCGCTCCAGGCCGGTTCGTCTTCCGTACCCATGTCACCGATCGTCACGTCTGCGCGCTCGAACCGGATGGGCGTATCCCTGCGGCCACGCGCGAGCATGCGACGGTCTCCCTCAGATCGCGACCAGGCGGTGCTGATCGCACAGCATGCGAAAACCGAGCGGTAGCTCGCCTGCGGCGCCCTGCGTGACAACGGCTTCGCGATTGGTGAACAGGTGCGCCACGAACATCTTCGCCGCGGCCAGCAACCCGGCGGGACAGGCTCCCGTGGGGAAGCCTGCGGAAAAGGTTACGGCGATCTCGCTGGCGTCAGCGGGCCAGGCCGTGCCGATCGCCGGGCGCAGGCCTGCGACCGTCCAGCGCCAGGCGCCCGCGTCCATCGCCACCGCCGCGCCCGAGGCGTCGAGATAGTCGACCGCCTGCACTGCCACCGACGCTTCAGGCCCGCGACCGAGGCGCATCGGCCCGCTGCCGTCGAACCCCGCGAAGGTGGCGATCAGGCCGGTGCGCGGCGCGAGGTAGCAGCCGGTATATTGTTCAACGGTATCGATCGCCGCATCGCGAAGCGCACCGATGAGATCATCGAAATCGTCCTCCAGCACCGCCAACCACGCCTTGCACGCGGCCAGCGGCAACAGGGTTTCGCCATAGCCATCCGGAACCGCCGATGGGGTGATCTGGAACAGCATGACGAAACCCTGCCGCGGGAGAGAAGATCAGGCTGCGCCGCGGAAGGCGGCGCGCGTGCGAACAGCGGTGGCGGAGACCGGTGTGCCGGTCGCGTGCGTGCCGCTGAAATCGGCCAGAAGCTTCAGGTAGCGTTTGCCGCCGATATAGCCGACCTTCTGCATGGTCGGAGAGGCGTGGGCAGCGGTCAGCGCGCGAACGATGCCGTTGCTGATCGTGGCTGGCGCAAGCGCATCCTTGATCACGTCATCGTCGGTGACGTTGATATAGGTGACGTTGTCGTCGCTATGAGTCAGCACGAATTCGATCTTGTTCGTGCCGGTGAAGGTGATGCCACCCACGCCAATGTGCAGCAACAGCGTTGCCGCGCCATAGTCGACGCTGTCGATAGCGGCGGGGGTGTTATCTGCCGCATATACGGCGGGCGGAATGACGCTGATCGGGAAGATCGAGCTGGCGTTGTCCCGTTCGGGAGTCATGGCGATTTCCTTTCATTGGAAGGGAGGCGGGGCCAGCGTATGCCGGCCCCGGGTGTCAGCGATCAGCTCGCGCCGAACTTCAGCGCCTTCAGCGCCTCGGTGTTGACCGCACCGCCGCCGGTGCGGCGGCGCATGTGATACTTGACGAAGCCCGGCGAGGTGATGTTGTCCCGCACCACGCTGGTGCCCAGGCGATCGACGATCGTGTAGGCCTCGGCGAAATCACCGAACAGCACGCTCAGCGAATCCGCAGCGATCGCCGGCATGTCCTCGCCGTCCACCACCGGGAAGCCGAAGATGGATTCCACCAGCGCACCGTCGCGCAGGCGAAGATCGACCAGGTAATTGCCCTGCCCGTCCTTCAGCTTGCGCACGTCGCGCACCGTGCGCCGCGCCATCAGGAAGCTGGACGCCTGCCGATAGCCGGCCTTCACTTCGAAGATCAGGTCCAGCAGCTTGTCGGCGCCGTTGGTGCTGCTGCCGAAGCCTGCGGAGGTGCCGGTGGCCACATACTGAAAGGTGCCCCAGGCGCGGGTATCGTCCGCGGTGGAGGCGAAGCCATATTGCAGGATGCCCTTCGGTTTCAGGTTGCCGTCGCCGTTGATGAAGGCCTGGTTTTCCTTGCGGGAAAACTTGGCCACCGCCTTCATCGCCAGCCAAGCCTCGACGTCGATCGACGCATCTTCCAGCAGCTTCTGCGTGACCATCGGATAGGCGTACAGCTCGTTCGCCGGAATGCGCCACATGCCGATCTGCGCTGCATCGGTCTGGGAACGGGTCTGCTTTTCGCCGACCCAGGCCGCGTCGACCTCGCCATTGTCGATCGGGCCCTCAAGCGCGTCGGTCGTGATGTTCACGACATTGGCGAGCTGGCGCATCGGCGTGGTTTCGTACAGCTTCTGCACCATACGGCCGGACACATCGGGGGTTACCCAGAACCCACCCGAGGGATCGCTCGCCACCTGCATGGTGACGGCCTTCACCTCCGCACGGCGAAGATAGGTGCCAAGGTCGCTTTTGTACTCGGTCAGCTTCGCCGGGTCGAAGTCCTTGACGCCGATCAGCTGGCCGAATTCGCGGGCGCGCTTCTGCTCGATGGCAGCATCGCCACCCGAGAGCGCCAGACGGTTGGCCTTGGCCTCCATCTCATCAAGCCGCTTCTTCAGCTCGGCCTGACCATCGTCGATCGCCTTGTTCAGCTTCTCGACTTCGTCCTTGGTGACGGCATCCTCACCCTTGCGCTCCATCTGCGCGAAACGCTCGTCATTCTTGCGGCGGAATTCCTCGATGGTGCGGGCGAGCGAGTCGGTCGCCTCCTTCACCTCGCGGCTCAGGTTCTCGCCGTCCTTCTTCTCCGGCGCCGCAGCCATGCCGAGCGCCAGCGCGCTGGCGCCGGCGCGCCAGCCGCTCATCTTACCGATGTACATGTTGTTTTCCTTCAGTCGCGCAGCAGCTGGGCCGACTTGCGCAGGGCCATGATCGCGTCAGTCACTCCGTCCCGGAGCCTCGGATCGGGTTGGCGCCCTTCGTCGCGAAGGACATGCTTGCGGACGACGCTGACGGCCAGCTTCGCCTCGCGGTGGGAGAGCCCTTCGTCGCGAAGGGCCTGCTCCAAACTTCTGTCGTCGATCGATTTCACGCCCGTGATCTGGGCCTCGGGCAGCATCGGAAAGGTGACGAGGCTTACCTCCCAAAGCTCGGCCTTTTTGATCCGGCGCACGCCGGTCTGCCGATCGATCTCGTCGTCGAGCGTGCGATAGCCGATCGAGAGCCCCTTCACCGCGCCGGCCATCATCAGCGCGCGCGCAGCCGCGGCAGCGGGCACATCCAGCACCAGGGAGCCCTTCACGCGCAGGCCCTTGTCGTCCTCTGCCAACTCGCTCCACACGCCTACCGGAATGCCGCTGTCGTGCTGCCACAGCATCGGCGGCATCGCTTTCTTGCGGCGCCAATCGGCGAGCGATTGCTTGAACGCGCCGGGCATGACGATGTCGCCGCCGCGATCAAGGATGCCGTATACCGAGGCATAGCCCTCCACCGCGCCGGTGACGGAATCGCCCCCGGCCAGCTTCATCTCCAGATCGAACGCGAGGCGGTCCATCAGTTGCTCCTCAAGCGCCGGTAGTTTTGACGGGGGTAAGATCGCGGCCATCCTGGACGGCCATGTTGCCCTCAACGATGTACTGCCCGCCGCCGGCATCGTCGCGCGGGTTCATATCTTCCATCTCGCGCCACTGATCGGCATTGATCACGCCGTTACGGCGCATGATCTGCAGGCCTTCCTGCCGCGATTTGTAGTCGCCGCGCATGAGGGCGGCGAGGTTGAACTTCAGGTAATAGCCTTCGCTCTGCTCCTGCGGGGTCAGCAGGCTAACGTCCGCCGATTGCTCGAGTCGGTTCGCCAGCGGCGAAAGCGTATGAACCACATGCGCCAGGAACATCTGCTCGGCGCTGGCATAGGTGGCCGTCTTTTCGCTCAGCCCGACCATGATCGGCATCACGCCCAGCGCGCGGCAAACTTCCTCGATCTGCAGTCGCCGCGTCTCGACGTGCTGGGCATCCACGCCGGACATCTGCTGCTGCAGCCACTTCGCGCCTCGATCTAGCACGAGCGGCGTTCCGCTCGCGCTGGCATGTTGCTTCAGCCACGTCGTCAGCAGCGCGTGCTGCTCCGGGCTCAGCGTCCCATCGATCGAATACACGCCGCTGGGCGAGACGCCGTTCTTGTGCATCTCGGCATGGCTTTGTTCCAGCGCCATCGCGAGGCCGATGGCCTCGCGTGCAAGCCGCACCACTTCCATGCCCATCCATCCGGACCAGCTCAGGCCGCGAATGTGCCACATGCCCTCTGCCGGGATGCTGCGTTCCCCCGCGCCGCCTTCGCCGGTCACAGTGTAGCGCAGCGTCAGATCAGATTGGCGGGTGACGCGGACCTTCCCGGGCTCCAGCAGCACCAGTTCGGCGATCCGGCCACTGCCGACGCGGTTGATGAACACGAAGGCATTGCCGCACAGCATCAGGTGCGCGACGATCGTCTCCCAGAACTCGAACGCCGTCTGACGGCCGAAGGGCTGACGGTACAGCAGCCAGTAGAGCGGATGCTCCCGCGCCACGTCCGCCCCGCTACCGCTCCGGGTCTTCATCAGCTTGGCCGGCGATTGTGCGATCCCCTGCGCCACGACGCGGACACAGGCCAGCACCGCCGCCACCTGCAACGCCGTGGAATAGGTGACCGATACGCCAGCCTTGCTCTCCGGCCCCATTAGGAAGCCCGGCAGCTGATCCAGCGTCAACGTGCCGCTCTTGCGCTCCAGCGCGCCGGCAATGCTGCCGAAGATGCCGGACATCAGCGATCACGCCCCGCCAAGATCGCACCCGCCACCGCGAACAGCCCACCAATGATGAAGCCCGCGGGCGGATAGACCATGCCGGCGCCCCCCGCGATCGACGCGACGCCGGCCAGGCCGATCACGTCCCGAACGATCGCACGCACCTGCATCGAAACTTACTCCGATTCCCAGAAGGACTTGCCGCCGCCCTCCGCCTCCGGATTGGCCTCCAGCAGCTTGGTCGCGTTCAGCGCGGCAATGAACGGATCGATCTTGGCCGCGCCCGCGACATTCTTCGTGATCATCACCGTCTGCCTGCCTTGCTCTTCCTTGGCGTTGCTGACGCACCACGCCATCAGGCGCGAACCGTCATGCACCGCGCCGCCGAATTTCAGTTTCCGTGCGAGGCCGAGGACGGCCGACATCAGCCGGTACCCCTGCCCCACCGCCACAACCTGCGGATCTTCCAGCCCGATCTTCGCCAGTTCATCCACCAGAGCGCTGACGCCCTGCGGATCGAGCCCGACGCCGCCACGCTCCGGCATCAGGCCACTCGCCTTCACCTGGGCGATGATCTCCACGATTTCGCGAATGTCCTGCGGGACGGCATAGTCGTCGCCCAGCTCGTCCGCGTCGGTTGCTGGCGTCACCTCGGCGCACAGCACCAGGTCGCCATCGTCCATGAAGTCGCGAAGCGCCGAAGCGATCTGCTTGCGCCGGTCCAGCACGTCCGGCCAGGCCCAAGCCTTGCACCAGTAAAGCCAGCGGCTCGTGACCTTCTCGCGACCGGCGACACACAGCCCATAGAGATCGTCCAGGCCGCCGCCGTCCACGCCCACCACCGCCACTTCACTGCGTTCGAGCAACGATTCGAGCGTCAGGCCGGGATCCGCTGCGGCCTCCCAATAGTCTGTTCCCCGCCACCTATCGCGCCGTAGCCGCAGCCCTATCTCCACGTTCAGATGCTTCGCGAGGAAGATCTGCACCCCCTCGCCGTCGCCGCGCTGCTCCTTCAGCAGCTCGGCGGCGAGCCACTCAGCGCTTACCGATCGGCCTAGGTTCGGGTTTGTGACGTAGAAATTCGCCGGATCCAGATAGGCTTCGGCGTCGATCATGGCGCGCGGCCATTCGTACAGCACCGCCAGCGTCGTCGGGTCCTCGATCACCCCGTCGCGAACGTCGCGCCAGTAATCGAGCTTTGCCTTGTAGATGCCTGCCGGCGGCTCGTCGCTATGCGTGGTGATGAACACCACGAAGCCTTCGGGACGCGATACAAGCCCGCCCAGTGCCTCGCGCAGCATCGCCGCCGCCTTGGGCTGTTTACCGAACAGCCATAGTTCCTCGACCAGTACGAAGCCGGCCTTTTTGCCGCCGACAATGTCGCTGTCGGCAGCGACCACCTTCAGCACGGCGCCCTTCACGCGGTGCTTGATCTGCCGCAGATGGTCCTGAACGTGCAGCAGCTCGGAGAGCCGCGGATTGGCCCGTACCATCGCCGCCGCCGGGGCGAAGCTATTAAGCGCGATCTCCTTGGTCGGTGCCAGGATCAGCAGCTCGGCCTCGTCGCGCCAGTTGCGGATCAGCGCCGTCAGCATGATGCCGGCGGCAATGGTCGACTTCGAATTCTTCTTGCTGATCACCAGGCCGAATTCGCGGATCAGCCGCTTCAGCCTGCTGTGATCATATGCGCCGAAGATGGCGCGGACGAAATCAAACACCCACTCGTCACAGGCTTCGCCGAAGGTCGGCTGCCCCGGCACGTCGACCATGCGGAGCGACTTGAACACCGCCAAGGCCGCTTCCGCCTCATCCGGGAACAGCGGCTCGAACGGGATCAGCGATCGCCTCTCGACAATGCGCGATTCCCAGTCGGGGCAGGCCGTCGACCAGCGCCGTTCCAGTTCCCCAGTCGCCAGCGCCATGCGTCAGTTCAGCAGGTTCGGCGCTTCCGGCGCGGCGTAAAGGCCATCGATCTCCGCCGCTGCCTGCAGCTGCGCTTCCTTCTTGCCCATGGGCTTGTCCTTCTTCGGCTTTGCCGAGGGCTGCGGCGCCAGGGCGTCGGATCGGTCGCGCAGGCGCAGCCGCTCCATCTGTTTCATCAGCTCTTTCTCAGCGGTGACGTTGCCCGCCGCCGCCTCAGCATTGAGCCGCGCGAGCTGCGTCATCTCCATCCGCAGGCGCGCGGCTTGCCGCTTCGCCACCTCGGAAAAATAAACCTTCCGTAGCGTCGGGACCGAGATCCCGATCGCCACCGCCGCATCCTTGACCGTCAGGCCGCGCGCGAACGCCAGAAGTACCTTGTTGGAGTTTTCGAGGCTCCACAAATGCTCAGGCCTCCCACGGCCCTCGCGCGGCTCCACGACGGGGTCACCAAACAGGTCGACCACCAAATTTCGCTTAGCCACGAAAAAAATCTCCGAATGGCGGGGACTGCGGTCAACCCGGCTTCAGCCCTCCAGACTTTCGACCCCCCCCGCCCCTGCGGTCCGACGCAACATTGTTTCGCGTCGCAATCCCGTTCGGTCGCCGTCGCGCAATTTTCGTGCGTCAGTCGGTGCCCCGCACGCGCCGGGCCCGCGCCTCGGCGGTCTTCGCGTTGTGGTGCGCAGTGCAATACCAGTCGAGGCCATCGAGGCCGGGCAGATCCGCCCCGCCGTCGCGCCTCTCCTGCCGATGATCGAGGATCAGCCTGCCGCCGCATCCGCAGACGCAGCAGAACGCCGGCCCTTGCGCTCGCTTGGCGGCACGCAGCGCCTTCCACTCCGACGACTGGTAGAACCGATCAGCCACCTTCGGCATCGGCGCCAGCCTGGGCGCCAGCCCGCCGAGCCGTGCCGGCATCGACTTGAGCTTGCCCAACGCTTGCACCCCAAAAGCGCGAAGGGCGCCGCAGCCGAAGCCACAGCGCCCTTCGCAAAGGCAGGAGAGGAATGCCAGCGTCACGCACACCGCATCACCAGCATGGCAAGAAATAGACGATCGGAGGCCCGTAAACCGAACGATTTATTTTCATTCCAGCCCGACCGGAATCAACAATCGCTTGACACCCTCCAGTCGGCAGAAGTCCGCGCGTCGCGCCACGTCACCCGATTACGGTCGACTGGAATTCGCCGCCCAAGACGCCCGAGCGCCGTTCCCGTTCCAGCCGATTGACCCGCTTCACCAACACCGCCAGCACCTTTCGATACCGATAGGAGAGCGCATCCGCCGTCCGCCAGCGCGCCTTGGCCTGGACGAGCCGCGACCACGGCACCCGCGATGCCCCGTTGGCCAGCGCCTCGATCGCCCGCACCACCAGCACCCTGTCATCGTCATCGCTCACCAGCCGCAGCCAGTCGAGCCGCTGCTGCATCTCGCCCAGCTCGGCGCGGCTGGGTGGCACCTTCGGCATGCGGGCCGCATCATAGGCGCCGTGGTCTCCCGCATCATGCCGGAACAGATGCCACGGCCCGTCCCCGGCGAAGGGCCAGGCACCACGCACGAACGCCCGCCGGTAAATCGTCACCGCCTCTACCAACGCTTCCTGCACGTCATCGTAGGTCAGGAAGCTTCCGCCGTTGGAACCTTCGGTGCGAACCCTTCCGGCAATAGAAAAGTCAGAACACATTGGAAAACCTCACTATTGTCTAATTAAATGGAAGGATTGGAAGGATCGGAAGCATTTACGGATATTTTGCATCGCGCATGTGCGCACACGCCCGCGCCCGCACCCACGCCGTAACATCACACGAATGCTTCCAACCATTCCGAACCCGCAGAAAACCGCGCTCTCTTCCTTCCGGTGACCCTTCCGCCATCCTTCCGAGTGGAAGGGTTAGAGCGGTTCGTAATCCACATCCCCCGGCTGGGGGACGTCGTCGGGCGGCGCACGGCCGCCGAGGATGCCACCGCCTTCCTGGTCGACCACCTTGCCGGTTGCCGGGTCGACGAAGTCGGCCGCGGATTTCACCAGGCGCATGCCCAGCCACTGCATCCCGTCGCTGGCCTTCTTGGTGAAACCCTTGTCGGTCATGGCCTTGGAGAAGCCCTTCTGGGTCCAATCCTTCTCACCGGCCGCTTTGCACCACGCGACGAACACTTCGTGCAGCTTCGACGATTGTACCCGGCTCTGGGGGTCCATTTCGGTGCAGAGCTTCAGGAACCGGGCGAGCGGATCGCTGTCTTCGCGATACTGCGCGGTCGCTTCCCGCACCGCCTCGGGCTCGGTCAGCCCATTGGCCAGCCAGTCAAGCATTCCCTGCACCAGCCGATTGAACACGCCCGCGGCCTCTGCCCGCAGCTTCGCCGGCAGGCTTTCATCGCGTTCCCCATCGGCAACATGGGCATTCCAGGGGACCAGCTTCATGCGCCGCCAGATGCCTTCATCGGTGCCCGGGATGTCCGGCTTGTAGTTGCCGCCGATGTGCAGCTTGAACAGCGGCTGCAGGTCGAAGAACCCGCGATGCAGCGCGCGAACCGCCATCGGCTCGCCGCCGGTCGCCGCCTTGATCAGCGCTTCGTTCAGCCGCGATCCCCGCTCCGGTTCGGAGGCGCGCAGCAGGCGCACGCCGCCAAGACGGGCGAGATCCGGCGAGGCCTGCTCACCGCGCTTCTTGATGCCCTGGTCGAGGAACGTCTCGATCCCGATCGTCCCGGAATAGTCGCCGGCGACATGGGCGACCAGGTCCATCCAGGTCGACTTGCCGTTGGCGCCGAGGCCATAGTGGAACCAGAGCTTCTGCTCACTGGTGTCACCGCTCAGCGAATATCCGGCCGCCTGGTGCAGATACCGGCGGGTCTCCGCGTCGGGATGCGCCCAGGCGAAGAACCCGTCATAGACCGGACACTCGGCCGCGGCGTCATATTCGACCGGGGCCAGCTTCGTGTTCAAATCCTCGCGGCGGTGCGCTTCCAGCACCATGGCGGCCGTCTTCCTGCCGTCGGGTCCTTTCTCGCGCCGGAATCGCAACGTGCCGTTCAACACGTTGATCGCGAGCGGATCGCGATCGAATTCCTCGATCGGCAGCGTCAGCCATCGCCGCGCCAGCTGCGCGATCGCGGCCGGCTTGCCGGCGGTCTCGCTCTGCCGGCCGAAGATCGCCAGCTTGGTCGAGAGCAGTTCGAACGACTTCGCCCCCTTGGGAATCCAATCGTCCAGCCCGTGCGGGTTGCCTTCGTCGCCGGGCTGGGGCTCCTCCCCCTCTTCCCGTTCGACAGGCGGGCACCGGACGCCCGTGTCGGCGATATAGCGGGCTTCGTCCTGGATGCGGCGGATGGTTTCGAACACGGCCGAGATCAGTTCCGCCGGCAAGGTATCCTTGTCCTGGTCAAGAACCCGCCACCGCCACTTGTCCCAGCCCAGCCAGCCCTTGGCGGTGGTGAACCGAAAGTCCTGCCCGAACTGGTCGCGGAAGCGCTCGCCGATGCCGAAATCGGTCATGGGGTATCGAGCGCAATTCTGCACCAGCAGCAGCTGGTCGACATCGAAACCCCTGGCGTGCCCGTCATTCAATGCCCGGTCGATATCCTCCGGCTGGACATCGGCGATGGGCACCCACACGTCGACCAGCGCGGTGCGCACATCGCCTTCGTCCAACAGGCCCGCGGCGATGCGGCGCGCGGCGCTATATGCGAGCTGCTCCACCGCTTTCTTCGTCGGCTCCACCCGCTCGCAGCGGCGGCGCAGCCACGCGGCCGAGGCCTTGCGCAGCCTCGCCCGGTCGCCCGCGTCCAGCGTTGGCTCGCCTTCCGACCTTCCGGAACGGAAGGGTTGATCGTTCGCCGCGGCCTGCGCACGGCGGGCGGGCGGCGCGGCAGCGGCGCGGCCCGGCGCGCGGAAGGTCTCCCTGCGTTCCCTCCGGGAACGCGCAGCAGCCGCGACCTCGCCGAGGTCGCGAGGATGTCCCATCCCGGCTGTCCATCCGGAGTTGATCGTCGCTTCCAGCTGGTGATCATCATCCTGGCCTGGATTGGCGCGGGCGGCCGAGCGAACACCGGCGAGCGCCATCGCTTCGTCCAGCACGCCCGCTGCGACCAGCGTCGCCACCTTGAAGGCGGCCTCGTTCAACTGGGCGTTGCGCTTGCCGGAGGCCGCCGTACGGATCGCCTGGCATTCGCCGTCGAGCGCGCTCAGCGCGTATTTCCGTATGTCGTCATCGGCGTCGAGTCGCGGCGCCGCCGAGCTGCGCGCCGCCGCGATCGGCACGACGTTGCCGCCGTCGCGCTCCGCGGACTGCTTGCGTTTGCCGCGGCTGCGCAGGATCTCGATCAGTTCGGCCGGCGCCGGCGCGATATCTGCGTCGTTCCGCCAATCGCCACGTTCCCGATACCAGCGATAGCGGCCCTTCTCCGAGCCATCCTCGGCGAAGACGATGCTCGGCGCGCCGATCACATATCCGCCCAGCCCCCGCACGTCGACGTGGTCCGGAAGATTGCCCCGATTGCGAATGGGCTCGCCACCGTCACTTGGCTGGCGAAACCAAACATGCACGCCGCCTGACTGCGTGATAGCGGTCAGCGACTGCGGCAGCGGGACGCCCATCTGCGCCTCCAGCTCCGCCTTCAGATCCTCCAGCGTATATTCGTGCGTGCCAAGCACCTCGCCGGTGTCCGGATCAACAATATCTTCCACGCGCGGGTCGAAATCGAGAGCGAAGCACCCGTTCACGCCCATGGGCACGCCGATCATCGCGTCGGGATGCTGGCGCCACCAGGTCTTCACGCGATCTTCGTCGCGGGTGGCATCCTTCAGGCCCTGCCCGGTGTAGGGAGCCTTGGCCTTGAACACGCCGCCCTTGCCGGCCGCATTTTGCCAAGGCTCGTCACGTTCCCGACATGGGAACACCGGCCAGCCACGGCGCACATATTGCAGCGCCGCCTGCCCCATGGGCGAGAGCGGCGGTTTGGCAGGCGATGAAGACACGGATTCCCCCCGTAGGTTTCGGGCTATTTTTGACTTGTTGTGGGCTTCGTGCGGCGATCAGCTCGGCGCGCACGAGGCGCCACATCGATGCCGCACGGGCAATTTTCGTGACGGAAGAGTCGACGATCGCGCGCCTGCCGGCGGCGAGAGGCGTAAAGCAGCGATTTCGGCATGTTGGTTACCTCCATGGTGATGGAGGGACCTTGCCCGGCCCGCGCTCGGTTGCTTACCGCCGTCAGGGATCTGACAGCCACTCACAGCCCCGCACCCGCCAGTTCAGCGTATTGCGGATAGTCGCCGTCGCGCTCCAAGCGATCGCGGCACGGCTTGATCCAGCGCAGCCGGGTATCGCCGGGCCACAGTCCGTCCGCGCCTCGCAGCCACACGATCCAGCAATAGCTGGTCGCCGAGCTGGCCTTGCGCCCTTCCACTTCCGCAAACGGGTCGACGGCGTTGGCGCGGATCAACCGGCCTTTTAGCATCACCACGCGTTCAGCGAACTGCAGCACATAGCTGGGCGGGTTCGCCGTGAAGAGCCCGTTCACCCGCCCTTCCGACTCAAGGAAGGCGGTGCGAACTAGCATCGCAACACCGCGCTTGGCGGCATCGAAAGCGGTGGCGATGAACGCCTCGGCCAGGAAGAACGGAGGGTTGGTAATTACCCAATCTGCTTTTGGATACGCCCAGCCGAACGACGGGAAGTCGATCAGATCATGCTCGCCATAGGCCTGCACGTCGCTCGCGATTACCTCCGCGAAGCATTCCCGCAGCGGCCGCACCATGTGCATTTCACCGCACGCGGGCTCCCAGGCTTTCTGATTATGCAGCTGCTCACCCCGGTCAGCCTGGAGCCACTCGGTAAGCGCTCGCGTTGCCCAAGGCGGCGTGGGATAATAGTCGAGCGAGTCATGCGCGACGTGACGACGCTGCATGACGGCGGTGGAACGGTTCTGCGCCATCAGTACCTCTTGGGCGGTTTGAATTTTGGCTCGCGGCAGGGTGCGCACTTGCCCTCCACCAACCGCTTGGTTTTATCGCCGCAGTCTTCACAGATGCCGGGCACCCACGCTTCGAACCCCGCGCGCGGCGTTGCCGCCAGCGAGCGTTCGAGGTGCGCTTGCTCCAGCTCACTCGCAAATTCGGCCAGGTCGGCCATCACGCTGCCCGCGCTTCCGCGGCGCGCCAGTGGCCCGCGCCGTCCCGCCGAAGATCCACCGCGCCCAGATCCTCGGGCAGCGCCGCCGCGCCTTTCTGCGCCATTTCCAGCGCTTCCAGCAGCTCCAGCTCGGCACGCAGCCGCCGAATACGCTCGGGACGGTAGCGGGCGCGCTGCTGCTCGCGGTAGATCAGCAGGCCCATGCGCTCGCTTTCAGCGTGCGTCAGGCCGCGCTCCGCCTCTAGGCGCTGCAGCTCAAGCATTTCCTCGATCTGCGCCCGCGCCGACTGCCGGCGGGTCGAACCGCCAGCTGCCACGAGGGGATATCCGGCGGGGCCCTTCGCCATCACACCATCGCCCGCTTCGTCGATCGGCCCGACTTCGGGTCCGTCGCGATACGCCGTTCGCCCGGCTGCATCGGCCGCTGCAGCTGCACCAGCCCGGCCTTCACCGCCTTGCGCAGCCGATAATTCGCCGCATCCGTGCCCGGCAGGCCACAGCGCACCACCAGCTCGCCATCGGTCGGGCACGGCTCGCCCGCATTCGCGCAGCGCAGAACCTCGTCGGCCACGCGCCGCATCATCGGGTCGGGGATGGTTCGCACCACGATCGCCGCCGGCACAACCTGCGCCGCCAGCTTCTCCGCGAACCACTCGATCTTGCCGCCCGCCAGCCGCCGGCTCTTCAGCGTCACCAGCTTCGCTGCGGCCAGCTCGCCCGCCAGCACCCACGTCGCCGATGTGCGCGGCGGCACCGTCCCCTGCGCATAGAGCTGCGTGTCACCCACGGCGGCGCGCTCCACCCACTCGCGGAAGGCCTGCGCCTCGATCGCCATCGCCAGCGGCGGCAACTGGAACCGCACCGCTGCGGCATCGTTCTTGTCGGACCCCAGCGCGCTCATACCCGCACCTCGAAAGGTACGGCGAGCCGACGCGGGAGGGGGTGAAACCACGCCGGCTCGCCACGGCGCGCTTTCACGCGGCCCGAAGTCCCCGCGCCGATCTCAAAAAATGGAATGGTCCCGCCCCCCGTCATGGCTCAGGCCGCTTGGCGCACGCGCGCGTTGAACCAGCCGATCGGCCGCTCGAACCACCAGCGGCAGGCGCTGCGGCGCCAGTCACGGCGCTGGATCGTGCCCATGCTCCACAGCTGGATTTCCGCCGCCATGCTCGCGCACGGCACCACCTCGCCGGAAAGCACGCGTTCGAACATCGCCGGGTTGCCCACGGCCTGCCCGAAGCGCGCGATATCGTCGGCAGGATCGGCCGAACTGCCGATGATCCACGCCAGCTTGTGGGCGCCCAGGCTGGGCACGCTGGCCACCAGGTGCATGATCGTCATTTTCCCTCCTCGATGATGGCGCGCATCTGCTCGTCCAGCGCGGCGAGCAGCGCCTGCGCATCGGCAATCTGCTTGCTGATTTCCGTGGCCTCGCGGGCGTCGATCCGTTGATCGTCGGCCAGCGCCGAACACACGCCGTTCGTCACGTCCGCCGCCTCGCTGCTCAGCTGGCCGGCGGTCCGCAGAAAGTCCCCCGCCCCGGCGGGGCCGGTCGGCAGCAGCACGAACGTGCCGCCCAGTTCGCGACACAGCGCGCGGGTGATGTGGGGCCAGCCCTCGCGCTCGCGCGCCAGCGGCTCCAGGTCCGCGATCACGTCGATCGAGGGCCAGCGATCAGGGCAGTTGATGTTCTGCGCGTCGCCCAGCACGGATTTGCCGACGCGGCAGAAGCCCGCCGCCGCTTCCAGTCCGCCCACGCCCTTGATCGTTTCTGCGAAGGCGCGCTTCAGCGCGAGGCGTTCCGGCTTCACGCTGCCAGCCCTCCGGGGAGGGTAGACACCCCCTCCCCTTCGGCTGCAACCGCAACGGATCCAGAAGGAACGGCTGCAGAACCTCGTTCCGAAGTGGCGGAATTATTCGTCTCACTTCCGCGTGACGCTTGCTGCGCCTGCGAACTATCACTGTTGGCATGCTCGAAGATCAGCTCATGCGCCGAAACGGAGCCGCCGGTGGCAG
Organism: Sphingomonadales bacterium; assembly: GCA_027489295.1. The sequence goes on from JAIYAA010000261.1 coordinate 29,052, forward strand.
ACACGATGCGGCGGATCACGTCCCGCCGGATGTTCTGCCCACCCTTGCGGATGCGAGAGATCGAAGCCTCAGTCAGGTCGACCCGCTGCGCGAAATCAGCCGCTGTCACGCCGGGCTGCCGGAGATATTCGTCAAGCGTCATGCCACCAATATTGCGTAATGCGTAATCTTGCGCAAGACGAAAGTTGCGTATGGCGGCATGGCCCCTCCTTACGCGGTGCGCAATATGCGCTTATGGCAGACAACAACCTCCGCGAAGTGCGCCGCCGCGCTGGTCTCAAACAACCGGAGATCGCGGAACGAATGGGTGTATCCGTCCCCCAGGTGTCTCGCTGGGAAAGCGGCCGAGACGCCATCCCCAGCACTCGGCTCCCAGCACTAGCAGACGCGTATCGCGCCACCATCGGCGAACTCTTCGATCCGCATGCGCTTCAACCTGCCGGCCCCACCATCTACGTGAAGGGCGCTGTTGCTGCAGGTGTTTGGGTTGATGCTTACGAGTGGCCGGAAGATGATTGGAAAACCTTCACGGGTCGCTCAGACGTGACCGTTGGCATGGATTCTCGCTTTGGCCTTGAAGTCATCGGCGAGAGCATGAACTTGCTGTACCCTCACGGCACAATCGTCGAGTGCGTCAAGCTGGTGGCCGGCGGCGAGCTTCGCTCTGGTAAGCGCGTGATCGTAGTGCGCGAGCGCGAGGACGGCGAATTTGAGGCAACGGTCAAGGAGTACGTCGTTGATGATGACGGCGTCGAGTGGCTTTGGCCGCGCTCCACACATCCCGACTTCCAACAACCTTGGCGTGCCGATCGGCCTATGGATGGCATCGTCTCTGTCCAGGTAGTTGCCATCGTCACGGCCTCCATTCGGCCGGAATAATTACGCCACACGCAATTTGGTTGTTGCGTAGCAGTTTCGTAATGCGTAATTTCCGCCTCCATCACGCATGGAGGCGACGATGCACCAATCCACCACAGCACCTAGGCAAGCCCGCACCACCCGATTGCGCCGCATCAGCGCGCGCATGGTCAGCGGTCCGAACGTGCTGCCCAAGGCCCGCTTCGCCGCCCTGCATCTGCGCTGGGACCGCGAGCGGTTCGGAGACACCGGCCCCGCATCGGCGGCACGCTGGTCGCACCTGGTCGCAATCCTTGCCGGGGCGGTGATCGCGCTCGCTCTCGCGGGTGCGCGCTGATGCCCCACGATCAGCGCCCCCTGCTGCCCGACGGCGCCGACAGCTGCCGCGCGCTCGCCTTCGCCATGCTCTGGGCGCTGGTGCTGGTGGTGATCGCCACCGCCGCACTGGCCTTTGGCTGGAGCCCATTGCCATGACGGCCCGCCGCTATGCCTGCAAGCGCCGGGGCTGCTCGGGCCTGCGCGAAACCCGCCAGATGCTCTGCCCGGATTGCTGGGCGCTGGTCCCCCAGGTGCTGCGGAAGTTCTACCTAGGCGCCCGCCGCCGGCGCCTGACGCGCCAGGCCAAGATCGCCAGCCAGCACATCCTGATTGCGCTCGGCCCCCGCCGGTCGACCGAGCCCAACGGCGCCGCGGCCAAGGCCGCCCGCACCTACGCCCAAACCGCCGCCCTGCTGGGCGAGCGCATCGACACGGAGGCAGCAGAATGACGCTCCCCTTCTCACCGATCAACATTTGCGCCGAACGCGGCTGCGGCCGGCAGCGCATTCCGTACCAAGCGAAGTGCGCCGAACATGCCGCCGCCGATCGCAAGCACTGGAGCTGGTGGGCCTCGGAGGCCGTTCCGCCGCCCGCCGTTGCACAGCACGCAGTCGAGGCGTGGGACTGGGACTTCCCCGAATCCTACTCGATCAACGCAGCCACGCGGGATGCCGCGCTGGAGAAAGCACGCAACGAATTCGGCCCGGAAGCGCATATCGCCCTTACCGAAGCGACGCAGGACGGGCCCTTCGACACCGACTTGTTCGATGGTGACAGCCCGATGATTGACGCGTTGGTGGCAGCCTTTGCCGAGGCGAACGCGGATCGCTTCGGCGAGGACGGCTTCGAAGGCGATATCGACCAGGACAAGCTAGCGGCCCACCTAAACCGCGCACTGGCTGATTTCTTCGCCCGCCATGGCGGCACGATCGCAGTGTTCACCTTCACCGAGCAACGGAACCGGGAGATTGTGCCTCCGGAAATGGTGGCATGAAGGCCCTGACTATCTGGCAACCGTGGGCCAGCTTGATCGTCGCAGGCGCCAAGCCGTTCGAGTTCCGAGGCTGGCGTCCGCCGCGTTCCGTCATCGGTCAGCGCATCGTTATCCACGCCGCCGCACGACGCCCCGATTTCCAAGAATGCCGCCGATTGTATCAGGCGTTGAGCGATCGGGGCTCCCTGGCGGGCAGGATGACCTGCCTACATGCCGACCTTGCGCTGCCGATCATAGGCGGTTGCGTCGATGAGCTGCCACGTTCTGTTGGCCTCGGCAGCGCGATCGTCGGCGAGCCACGGCTTGGAAGGGACATTGCCGAAGAGTTCGGCGTGCCGCGCGCGAATGACAGCGATCGCGATGCCCACTCCAACTGGGGCTGGCCAATGCTTGAAATCGAGGCTTGGCCGCAGCCGATACGGA
>JAIYAA010000159.1 GCA_027489295.1 Sphingomonadales bacterium
CGGCGGCCCGGCCAAGGGCGCCGCCATCCAGAAGGCCTACAAGGCCGGCAGCGCCGAGGATGCCGCCTTCATCATGAAGAACGCCGAAAGCGTCATCATCGTCCCCGGTTACGGCATGGCGGTGGCGCAGGCCCAGCACGTGCTGCGCGAGATGGCGGACAAGCTGAAGGCGCACGGCGTGCGGGTGAAGTACGCGATCCATCCGGTCGCCGGCCGCATGCCGGGGCACATGAACGTGCTGCTCGCCGAGGCCAATGTGCCCTATGACGAGGTGTTCGAACTGGAGGACATCAACTCCGAATTCGCCCAGACCGATGTCGCCTTCGTCATCGGCGCCAACGACGTGACCAACCCGGCCGCCAAGACCGACAAGTCCTCGCCGATCTACGGCATGCCGATCCTCGATGTGGAAAAGGCCAAGACCGTGCTGTTCGTCAAGCGCAGCATGGGCGGCGTCGGCTATGCCGGCGTCGACAACGAGGTTTTCTACCGCGACAACACGATGATGCTGCTCGCCGATGCTAAGAAGATGGTGGAAGAAATCGTCAAGTCGCTGGACTGATCGGGGGATGGGGTGATCGGATCGATATTGGGCGGCGCGTTCCGCCTGCTGCGGCAGCACCCGCTGTCGGTGCTGGTCTGGTCGATCCTGTACCTTCTGGGCATCTTCGCGATCGGCCTGGTGCGGATCGCGATTGCCCCCGCAGCATCCGACGGCCTGGCGGCAATGTTACTGCCGGCGCTGCTCACCCAGGCGCTGACGATCGCGCTGGTCGCCGTGCTGATCACGGCAGCGACCCGCGCGACGCTCCACCCCTATAAGCGCGGCGCCTGCTATCTGCGGCTGGGGGCGAACGAACTGCGCGTGTTCCTGCTGTTGGCGATGCTGACGGTCGCCACCGCCGTCGCCATGTTCCTGCTGACGCTGGCCAATGGCTTTCTGCTCGGGCCGCTCAGTTGGCTGGTACCGAGCGAGTCCGTCCGCCAGTCCCTGGCGACGGCGCTGCTGCTCGCCGAACTGGTCATGCTTTTGTTCGTGCAGACCCGGCTCTCGATCGCGCTGCCGCTCACCTATCTCTACGAAGCGATCACCGTTGACGAAGCATGGGCGCAGTCCCGCGGGCATTTCTGGTCCATCTTCGGGGCGTTCGCCGTGCTCGCGCTGCTGTTGCTTGGCGGCCTTGTGGTACTGCTGGCGCTGTTCTTCCTGCCCGCATTGTCGCTGTTGATGCAGAGCGGGTTGAATGCTGCAGCCATTGCCCAGACCTTGCTGATGATCGTGATTGCCGCAAAAAATATGCCTGCCGTCGCGCAACTTGTCCTGATAGCGGCGCTCCTGATCTTGATGGCGCTGAGTTTCGTGCTGACAACGGCAACGCTGGCGAGTGCCGCGCGCATGATGCTCGGCCTCAGGGATGGTCAGATCGAGGATCTCCGCCGCCGCTGAGCCGACGATACTTTGCTCCGCTTTGGCGACTTTCATGCTATACAGGGCCTCTTCGCTCCGAATTGGAGGAATCGCGACTCCGCCATTTCGGAGCAATGCGGCATCTGTTGGGGAACAGATGCCGAACCAAGGGGGCGGAGCATGTACGAGCTGGCGAATTTGGGCGATGCAACGCCCATCACCTACGATCTGGCCCAGGACGTTGCGCTGATCATCGCCGAGCCCGGGCCCGGGCGGGACCTGGCGCAGCGAACGGCGCTGCTGGCCGGCTTCCAGATGCGCGCGCCGCTCGGTGCGGAAGCGGCGCTGCAGGCGATGGTGCTGCTCGATGGCGTGCGCCTGGTGATTCTGGAAACCGCCAGCGTCGACGAGGCGCTACTCGAGCCGCTGCTCGCCCGTCTGGGCGCGCTGGTCGAGACCTGCGCGGTACCGATGATCGCCACGGTGCTGCCCGAACACATCGATGCGGCGGCCGCGCTGTTGCCGCACGAGGTGATGCTGCAATGCGCCCCCAGCGAGGCCGATCGCCTGAGCGCGGCGCTGTTCGCCGGGCGCGAGCCGATCGTGCGCCTGCATGACGGAATGCGCGACGAGGAAGTGCTGCGGATGCGCCGCTTCCAGGAGGAAGTCGCCCGCATCGCCGATTCGCTCGCCCGGCTGACGCGCAGCGACCTGGGAGAGCAGAAGGGTCTGGTGCGCACCCCCGCTTTCGCCTTTGCGGCGGAAACGGAGGCCGACGCGGCGACCCCCAGCGAGATCCGCCGAGTGATCCGCGCCCGGCGCATGCGCGCGGAGTTTTTCGAAGGCGACCTGTTCGCCGATCCCGCATGGGACATGCTGCTCGATCTGTTTGCCGCCGATCTGGAGCATCGCCAGATCTCGGTCTCCAGTCTCTGTATCGCCGCCGCAGTGCCGCCGACGACGGCGCTGCGCTGGATCGGAACGCTGAGCCAAGCGGGCCTGTTCGACCGTAGGGCCGATCCCAGCGATCGCCGCCGCGCCTATATCGCGCTGAGCGACGCCGCGCGGCATGGCATGCTGCGCTATATCGGCGCGGTGAAGCGGGCGGGTCTCTCGCTGGTGTGACCGATTCCGCGTAATCCCGGGTCGGCTATGAGGGGCGCGATCGCGGTGCTAACGGCGTCTGAAACGGGGTGGCGAAGGGCGTTTGTGCGACAGGCGTTGACCTGTGCGCGAAATCGCGTACATCGCCGGCTTCCCGGAAACGGGCGGTTAGCTCAGTTGGTAGAGCATCTCGTTTACACCGAGAGGGTCGGCGGTTCGAGCCCGTCACCGCCCACCAGGATCCTTCTCCTATCGCTATCGCTGTACGGTCAGCGCCCGCGCATGTATTCCGGCGCGGGGCATCCCGGGCTTCCGAAGAACTTTCAAATAACTCAATCGCATGACCGCGGCATTCGGTCACTGCGCCAAGCATCTTGTTTGATCCCGTTGACTTCGAACGAAGATGTGCAAGAAATATGGACGGGGTCCAGCAGTAAAATCGTGAGTCGCAACCGGCGTTGTTGAGAATGCCGAGAGTTCCGTTTGTCCGCTTCGGGGGAGGGTGGGAATGGAGTGCGTCGTCGAGTCTGTCGTGCCTTGCCCGTTACGGCGGGTTGGCCGGCAATGAACATCGCGGATCTGGCCTTGAAGGAGCGCGACTCCGCGGGCGTGGAGGTGCTGCAATTCTATGCGCGCAAGCCGCCGGAATATGCCGTCTACCAAACCAGCGAGCGCGTCACGATCCAGTTCGCCGATGCCCCCGACAAGGCGGACGAGCAGCGCAAGGCGCTGGCGCAGCTCGCACCGCTGCGGGGCGAGCTGAACGGGCTGATCGACGGCTGGCGCGATGCTCCGAACCGGGTGCTCGATCGGCCGGCCTGGTTGTGGCGACTGGCGGGCGAAAGCCGCGGCGCGCGCCTCCGCCGGCGGGCCGCCCGCTATGATCGGCGAGTTGCGGATGCGCTGGTGGTGGCGCTGGAAGGCGATCTGACCGGCGGCGGCGCGGTGCTGGAAAATGTGAAGAGCGAGGTGCTGGCGGAGCGGGTCGGCTGGGCGCGCTTCCAGTATCTGATCGCTGCCGTTCTGCTCGCACTGGGATTCATGCTGTTCGCCAGCCTTATCGCGGCCTGGCAGCAGGCCGCCTTGTGCCCGCCCGCCCGGGACCCCCGCTGCTTCGATCACGCGACCGATCTCTGGCGTGGCGGCATGGCGGGGGCGCTGGGCAGCTTCTTCTCGATCGCGCTGGCGATCCGCGGGCGCACCGTTCTGCCCGATCTCAATCGTCAGGCAAACATGATGGATGCGGCGCTGCGCGTCGCCATCGGCATTATCGCGGGCGTCGTGTTCGTGGCGCTGGTGCTGTCCGGCTTTGTCAATCTCGCGATCGGCCGCAGCGATCCCGCCGTGGCGGGCACGCTCTATATCGGACTCTGCGGATTCCTGGCGGGATTCAGCGAGCGGATGGTGCCGGACCTGCTTGCCAAGGCGGAGGCGCGAACCGGCGAGCGACCGGTGCTGCGCAAGCCGGAGCCCGAACTGGAGGCGAAGCCGGAACCGGGTGCCGCGCCGACGGGCCGCACCGGCGGAGCGGCTGCCCCCGCAGCGCTCGGCTCCGAACCGGAAGTCGCTGAGGCGCATGTCGACGGCTGTGTCGCCGATGTGCCGATCGCAGAGGCGGAACTGACGCCGGACGCGATGCTGCCAGTCGCCTCGGGCGGTGTCGCCCTCACGCCGGAAGGATCCTCGCGATGACCTTCTCGCTCACCTGGCTGCCAGAGGTGCTGGAGCGCGCGGGGCTGCGCGTGGCGGAAACCGCCGACTGGCGAACGCGCGGGCGCGGCGAAATGGGTCCGGTACGCGGAGTGATGTGCCACCACACCGGCACCATCGCCGGCGGCAACATGCCCACGCTGGACCTGCTGATCCGCGGACGCTCCGACCTCGCAGGTCCGCTCTGCCAGCTTGCCCTCGGCCGCGACGGCACCTTTTACGTCGTGGCCGCAGGGCGCGCGAACCATGCCGGGCCCGGACGCTGGGAAGGCATCGAGACCGGCAATTCGAGCTTCATCGGGATCGAGGCGGAAAATGGCGGACGTCCCCAGGATCTCTGGCCGGACGTGCAGATCGATGCCTATCAGCGGGGTGTGGCGGCCATCCTCGCCCATATCGGCGCGCCTGCCACCCTGTGCTGCGGCCATAAGGAATGGGCGCCGGGCCGCAAGAACGATCCGCTGTTCGACATGGCCGGCTTCCGTGCGAAGGTGCAGTTGCTCCTGTCCGGGCGCACGCCGCCACCGCCGATCGCCGCGGTGGACGATCGGAACCGGCCGACTCTGCGCCGGGGGATGCGCGGCGATACGGTACGGGATCTGCAGAAGGCGCTCGGACTGGAGCTGGACGGCATCTTCGGTGGCGCGACCGAGGCTGCGGTGCGCGCCTGGCAGCGTCGGCACGGGCTGGTGCCCGACGGAATCGTCGGGCCGCGCGCGTGGGAGGTGCTCGACCAGCCGGTGGCGGACACTCAGGCGATGCTGGCAGTGGTGCAGCAGGCGCCGGTCGATCCTTCGCCGCCGGCGTCGCAGGTCGACCTGGTCGATCTGCCGTTCCTCAAGGTCGCGTTCCCCGAGAGCCTGCCCGCCGAACTCGCGCGCTGGGTGGAACCGATGCAGCGCGCCTGCCGCCGCTTCGGCATCGATACCGATCGCGAGATCTGCAGCTTCCTCGCCAATATCGGCGTCGAAAGCGGCGGTCTGACGCGCCTGTCGGAGAGCCTGAACTACAGCGTGCAGGGGCTGCTCGGCACCTTTGGGCGGCACCGGATCAGCGAGGCCGATGCTCGCCGGCTGGGGCGCAAGCCGGGCGAGCGCAGCCTGCCCCTGGCGCGGCAGGAGGAATTGGCGAACCTGCTCTACGGTGGCGACTGGGGTCGCACGAATTTGGGCAATACCGAGCCGGGGGATGGCTGGCGGTTCCGCGGCTATGGTCCCAAGCAGCTGACCGGGCGGGGGAATTGCAGCAGGTTCGCCGGCGCCGTGCAGCTGCCGCTGGCGCAGATCCCCGATTTTCTCCGCACGCCCGATGGCGGCTGCCTGGGCGCGGGGTGGTTCTGGCAGGCGCACGGGCTCGACCGCTATGCGGCGACGCCGGGCCTTGGCGACGATCGACGTGCGATCAATGGCGGCGAGCTGGGGCTTGCCGAGGTGGAGCAGCGCTTCGACCGTTTGATGGCGGAGATGGCGCGTCGGCGGGCGTCCGCGCCAGCATCGGCGCCGGCTGCGCCCTAGTCGCGATGCTCGGCTAGCCGAACGGTCATGTTGTTCTGGGCATCGCCATAGAGGGACACCGCCGCCGGTTGCACCAGCACGCTGTAGGGAGGCACGTCGTCGAGCAGCCAGACATTGCCGCCAATCGTGCTGCCACGGCCGATCGTCACCCTGCCCAGGATCGTCGCACCGGCATACACGATTACGTCGTCTTCAAGGATCGGATGGCGGGCGAAGCGGCTGCGCGGGCCTGCCGGCGCCAGCCCCAGTGGGCTCCGCGCGCCAAGCGTGACGTGCTGGTACAGCCGCACGTTGCGGCCGATGATCGCCGTCTCGCCGATCACCACGCCGGTGCCGTGATCGATGAAGAAGCTGGGGCCGATCGTCGCCGCCGGGTGGATGTCGATACCGGTGCGGGCATTGGCGAGCTCGGATAGGATACGTGCGACGATCACCGCGCCGAGCCCGTGCAGTTGGTGGGCGATGCGATAGTGGAGGATCGCCAGCGCGCCGGGATAGCTGATCAGGATCTCGTCCACGCTGCGTGCCGCGGGATCGCCGACGAATGCGGCATCGACATCCTCGTCCAGCAGCGCGCGTATCTCGGGCAGCGCCGCGGCGAACAGCCGGACGAGCAAGTCCGGTTGATCGCTTTCGAACGGAGTGGCGCTGTGGAGCTGCCAATAGTCGAACTCCGCGGCCAGTTGTTCACGCAGGATGGCCAGCGAATGCGCGAGTTGCTCGGCAACGAAATCGTCCTCGCGGGCGATCCCGCCGCGAAAGCCGCCCAAGCGCGTGGGGAACAGCGCGGCCGCCACATGCTCCATGAAGCGTGTGAGCTCCGCCAGCGCGGGGAATCGAGACAGGCCGCGATGCTCGGCGCGCCGCTCGCGCCAGGACGAGCGGACCGTGTTGAGCGCCGAGACCGCATCGGCGATCTCGCCGGCGAACGGGTGACCGGAAACCACCGTGTCAGGCCGTAGCAGCATGGGCCGGGGCGCCGAGCGCGTCGGCGGCGAGAAGACCGCTCTGGCGGGCGACGATGGTCGGCACCAGTGCCTGACCGGCGACGTTCACGGCAGTACGACCCATGTCGAGGATCGGGTCGATCGCCAGCAGCAGTCCGGCGCCTTCCAGCGGCAGGCCGAGGGTCGAGAGGGTGAGGGTAAGCATCACCGTGGCGCCGGTGAGCCCCGCCGTCGCGGCCGAGCCGACCACCGCGACGAACGCGATGAGGCCGTAATCGGCGAGGTGGAGCGGCACGCCGAAGAACTGTGCCACAAAGATTGCCGAGACGGCCGGGTAGATCGCGGCGCAGCCGTCCATCTTGGTGGTGGCGCCCAGCGGCACCGCGAAGGCCGCATAAGCGGCGGGGACCCCAAGTCGTTCGACCACCTCCTCGGTCACCGGCAGCGTGCCGACCGACGAGCGCGAGACGAAGCCGAGCTGGATCGCCGGCCATGCGGTGGCGAAGAAGCGCAAAGGGTTGAGTCCGTTGGCCGCGAGCAGCGTCGGGTAGACAACCAGCAGCACCAGTGCGAGGCCGATGTAAATGGCGGCGGCGAAGGCGCCGAGGGCCGACAGCGCGTCCCAGCCATAGCGAACCACGGCATCGCCGATCAGCGCGGCGGTACCGATCGGCGTGAGCGCAATCACCCAGCGCAGCAGCCGGCGGAAGATGGCGAGCGCGGACGCGTTGAAATCCAGGAAGTTGCTGCCCGCCTCCCCGATGCGAACCGCAGCGGCGCCGATCGCGATGGCGGCGACGATGATCTGGAGAACGTTGAACGACAGGCCGGTAGTGGCGGCACCGTCCTTCAACGTGGTCGCGGCCGTGATGCCGAGGAAATTGGCGGGCACCACGCCTTTCAGGAAATCGAGCCAAGAGCCGGTGCTCGACGGCGCCTTGGCCGCACTCGCCGCGACGCCGGCATGGAGGCCGGGCTGGAGCAGCAGGCCGAGCATGATGCCGATCAGCACCGAGATGAGTGCCGTGGTGGCGAACCAGAGCAAGGTGCGGGCGACAAGCTTGGCAGCATTGTCGAGGTCCCGCAGCGCAGCGATCGAGGCGACGATGGCGGTGAACACCAGCGGTGGCACCAGCGCCTTCAAAAGTTGGACGAACAACTGGCCGGTGGTGTGCAGTCCTTCCCCGAGCCCTACCTGTCCTGTGGCACGGACAAGGAAACCAAGCCCCAAGCCGGCGGCCATGCCGAGCAGCACTTGCCAGGCGAAGGGGAAACGGGGGGTGGCGGCATTAGCCATGCGTGAGCAGCTCCTTAACGAGCTGCCAGAATATCCTAGCGATCAGCTAGGAGAACAAAGATTTGCTTTCAGCCATCCTGCACCGGCTTGCGGCCGGGCCACCGCGGTGGGCAGCCCGGCGTCCGGCGTCAGTTGGCCTTGAAGGTTGGTCTGTCGCCGGTGAAGGCAATCGTAAGATAGCTGTTGTCGCAGACATTATAGCCGGACCACACCGCCGTGCTCTTGTCCTCGAACGTCGCCCGGACGTCATATTTGCACTGGGCGCCCTTGTCGAAATGCACCGTCGTCTTGCCGCCGATCTTGATCTTGGTGTCCTTCTTCAGTTCCGGATCCACCTTGTTCTCGACCCAGCTGCTCGAGCCTGCCGGAGCGACTTCGATCTTTTCGATCAGCTTGCCGGTGTTGTTGACCAGCATGAAATCCCAGTCGTCGGCAAACGCCGGGGCGGCCGCGGCGAGGATCGCTGCGGATGCGATGAGAGCCAGTTTCTTCATGGTCTTCTTCCCTCCTGTTGCGCAGCATTTTGCGCGCAACAAGGCCCCCCGGCAAGGGCGTAACATTGCCTATAGCGCGCGTACCAGCCGAACCGCGATCGCGATCCAGGCCGGGTCAGTCACCACCTGCTGGCGGCCGCCCGCACCTGGAGGGAGCAGTTGCAGCCGATCCCCCTCCCGACCGATCAGCCGGCCGAAGAGGAAACGACCGGCGGGGCGTGGCACCAGCACGTCGCGATTGAGTGCGCGGCCGAACTCCGCCGGGGCAAGGCGCTCGCACCAGATGGCGTCGCCAGCGCGATATTCACCGATGCTTGCCTCCACCGCGATGGCGATGGTGCCGGCGTCCGGGCGCGGTGACACCAGCGTTGCCGGGCGGCGCGGGGCATGGGCACCGTCCGCTTCGAGCAGCGCAGCAACGGGAATGTCGGGGCGGTCTGGCAGTTGCACGAGATCGGCCGCGTCGACGTCCAGCGCGGCGGCGATCCGATTGAGCCATGCGACAGAGACGGTACGGGTACCGGTCTCCAGCCGCCCGATCGTCTGCGCGGTGGTCGGCGGTACGCAGCGACGGGCAACATCGTCAAGGGTCAGGCCCTTTGCCCGGCGCACTTGGCGAATCGCGGTGATCATGCCTTGCTCCTAACCAAATCGGTTTTCGTCTTTCCTACAGATGGGCCCACGTGGCAAGAGGGGTGGCGAGAACAAAAGGAGATCTAGATGGCGCGGGAGCTGATGGAGCGCACGACAGGCAGGGGGTGCAGCGTAACGGTGAATGTGGGCGAATCGCCGCTCGCCTGGCTGCGATCGCGGGGGCACGTAGACGCACGGCAGTTTGAGGCGGGCGAGCGCTTGCGAAGCGATTACGAGATGGCGTCACTGGGGCCGCGGGTGACAATGCGATGGGATGCTGCACCGCGCGCGGGCGGTAGGCGAGCGGCGCCCGAGCCGATGGATCCGACGCTGGCGCAGATCGCCGCCAAGCGCCGCTTCGACGCCGTGATCGCTGCCGTCGGCGGAGGGCTGTCCGACATTCTGTGGCGCGTCGTGTGTGCGGGGGAGGGCGTAAGTGCCGCCGAAAAGGGGCTGGGCTGGCCCGCGCGCGCCGGCAAGCTGGTGCTGTGCCTCGCGCTCGACCGGGTGGCGGATCATTATGGGCTCAGGTGATGGGTGGCACGTCCCCTGCGGCGGTGGGGCGGGCGAGGAAGCGGCTATATGCCCAGCCGATCGCGATCAGCGCCACGCCCAATCCCAGGAAAGAAAGAATGCGCAGCAGGCCGTCCAGCGCTGCCGCATCGACCAGAAACACCTTGAAGGTGGTGAGCGTCAGCAGGCCGAGCCCGGCGAGGCGCAGATCGTGCCGCCCGACGGCGATCCCGCGCCACAGCCAGGCGAGCGCCAGCACGAGCAGCACCGCCGAATATCCGCCATTCTCAAGGTTGCCGATCGTGCCGGTAAGGAATGTGCCATGGGCCATCCAGCGCACTGCGGCGAGTGCGCCCACGATGCTGAGCAGTGCGGCGGCGACGCGCAGTCGCGGCAGGGTCCAGCACCAGAAGGCGGCCAGCGTAAGATGCAGCGCCAGCATAGGGCCCGCCGCTTGCGCGACGATCACGGGGTTCAGCAGGAGCAGATCGAACCACAGCAGGCGCGAGAAGCCGAGGATAAGGAACGCCTTCGCCGCCACGGGCAGGCGGCCGGCGCGCAGCAACGCCCAGCCCGCGGCGAGCACGACCTGAGTCAGCAGTCCCCGCTCGATAAAGCCCCAGGCACGGAAATCCTCGGGTGTTGCAAGCGCCAGCGGCTGCTTGGCCAGGGTGTAGAGCAGGAGCACGCCGCCCGTGCCGGCAAGCAATGCGGCGATATGGCGGGCGCGCCCGAAGGCCCGGGGGTCGATCAGGAAGGCGAGGGCCGCCGCTATCGGCAAGGCGAGCCCCCGCATCAGATTGGTAAGTGCTGGCAGATGCGTATAGGGCAACTGCTCCCCGAAGAGCGATCGGCCGATCGTGTCGGCGAGCGCCAGCAACGGGGGGGCGGCGGCGACCAACGCGACGAGCAGGGGGAGGATTGGAAGAACGAACAGGCTCGGTGCGCGGACCTGCCTTGCCCAGACCGCAAGCGCGCCAAGCACTGCCGCCAGCGGCAGCGAGAGCCAGCCATGCGGAACCGCCTGCGCAAGCGCGACGGTGGCGAGCAGGCCAGCAGCAAGCGTGGCGGCGGTAAGGGCGGGATCGTCGGCCTCGGATCGCAGCAACCAGGCGAGGCGCGCGCAGGCGGTGGCGGCCAGTGCTTCGAGAACACCCCAGATCGCGCTCGGCAGCAGATCGGCAGCGAGGCCGTGCGCGACCAGCATCGGCCCGCCCGCCCCGAGCAATGCCAGCGTTACCCAGCCGCGACCGCGCGACCAGAGGGCATGTCCCGTACCCGCGAACAGCAGTGTCGCGACGATGGCGGCGGCCGGCGTCGCCCCGGGATGGGCCGATGCGAGCGCCAGTGCCTCCAGCGCGAGCAGCAGCGCAGCACTGGCGAGCGCGCCCGGCAGATAGATCGGATCACGCCAGGCCAGCATCAGCGCGGCTGCCGCAAGGACAAGGTAGAAGCTCCAGGCGAGCGGCCCGAAGTCCAAGCCGGGCGCGATCACAACCAGCTGCAGCATCCCGGTGAGCAGCGGGAGCAATCGCAGCCAGCGATTGCGGATACCGGCAGCGGGCAGGAGCGCACTTGCCCCGCCGGCCAGCAGCATGGTGAAGCCGCCCACCGAGGCAAGATTACCCTGCCCATCGGTGACCGCGATCAGGAACTGCGCCCAGGCGAGCCCGGCGAAGCTCGCAGCGAAGGCCAGCCAGCCCCAGCGGCGATGGACTGCCAGGCCGAACAGCGCTGCCACGAACAGGCCGAGATAGACAAGCAATGGCCCGATGCCCGCCGCAGAGAACCCGGCCACCAGCGGCGCCAGGAAGCCGCCCAGCAGCGCCATGATCGCGGTCGGCGGCCCATGGCGGAGCGACAGGCCCATCGCTGCCAGCGTCACCAGGACCACCGCGGCAAAGGCGGGCAGCGGTGCGATGAGGTGATAGAGTGCCGCCGCCATGTAGAGCGTGCCATAGAGGCTGGCGATGCCGGCACCGGCCAGTGCCTGGCCCAAGCGTGCGTCGTCGCGCGTGGCCGGCAGACGTCGTACCCCTTCGCTGGTCGCGATCAGCGCAAGCCCGAACAGCGCTGCGATTCCGGTGCGCGCGGCGGGCCCCAGCAGCCCCTGCTCGATGGAGTAACGGACGAGGAAGAAGCCGGCCAGCACCAGCGCCACGCCGCCGATCCAGATCGGCAGCCGCCCGCCCACCAGCGTTTCGAAGCTCAGTCGGGGCAGTTCGAAGCGCGGGCGGGGGCCCTCCGCCGGAATGGGCAGGGCCGCCTCTGCAGTCACGGTTTGGGAGGGCGCGCGTGTCTCTGCTGCGACCCGAATAGCGGTCGGCGTCCGATGAGGCGGGGCTGGTGCCTCTTCAAGCGTCTGCAATCGAGAGAGCCGGAGTTCCATCGCCTGCAGATCGCGATCGAGGCGATCGATACGGCGTTTCAGCACGGCGAAGGCGGCGGCGGCGCAGCAGGCGAGCAGAAGGAAGAGGTAGAGGTTCATCGCCTGCAGCCTCGCACGTTCGCGCCCTTCTGTCGCGCCAAGGACGCGCGACTTGGCGGAAAATCGGCTATGAGGGCAAACATATACAGGAGAGGCACTGCGATGATCGTTTTTGGCTCGACGCTTTCGCCCTATGTGCGCAAGTGCATGGTGTTCGGCGCAGAGAAGGGGCTGGACCTGCGGCTGAAATTTGCCGGGCCCGGCAGTCCGGATCCCGAATTCCGCACGATCAGCCCGTTCGGCAAGATCCCCGGTTTTCGCGACGGTGACTTCACCATCTCCGATTCGACCGCGATCGTCACCTATCTCGAGGCGAAGTTCCCCGAGCCGAACCTGATCCCGCTGGAGCCCCAGGCGCGTGCCCGCACCATCTGGTTCGACGAAATGGCGGATACGGTGATGATGGCTGCGGGCGGCGCCATTTTCGGCAACCGCTTCGTGAAGCCGCGGGTGATGAAGCTGCCCTGCGATCATGCCGTTGCGGACCAGGCGGAGAACGAACAGCTGCCGCCGATCTTAGACTATCTGGAGCGGACCATCCCCGGCAGCGGCTTCCTCGTCGAGGATCGGCTTACCCTCGCGGACATTGCGGTGGCGAGTCCGCTCGCGACGCTGGGCTGTATCGGTGTGTGCGTCGACCCCGCCCGCTATCCCCGCACCGCGGCCTATGTCGATGCGATCCATGCCCGGCCGAGCTTCGCCGCGATCCTCGAGCGCGACCGCGCGCAGGTGGCGGCGCTGGGCGGGGGCGTGCCGCGCGCAGCATAGCCAAAGCGCCATCGCTTCCCTAGATGGGCGGCCATGCGCATCGACTATATCAAGTGCCATGGTTCGGGGAACGACTTCCCGCTGATCGATGCCCGTGCGCTCGCGCTGGGCGAGTCGGAATGGGCGACGCTCGCCCGCCTGCTGGCCGAGCGCGGCGGCCCGGTGGGCGGCGACGGCCTGCTGGCGCTGGTGCCGGGGGATGACGCCCATGCCTTCGGCATGCGGATGTGGAATTCGGACGGGTCCGAAGCCGAGACCTGCCTGAACGGCCTGCGCTGCACGGCGCGGCTCGGGTTCGATCTGCTCGGGCTGGATGCCGCGCAGGTGAAGCTGAAGACCAGCTCGGCGCAGGTCGCGCGCGATCCCGAGAGCGCCGCGGGCGTGGCGACGATCCGCACGTTGGTCGGGCCCA
>JAIYAA010000398.1 GCA_027489295.1 Sphingomonadales bacterium
AACGCGCGCTCAGGCTTGAATACACTGCTGGATATCGACCGCGAACGTGCGCGCTGCCGGAGAACCGCAGTTCTGGCCCATGCGCACGATCATTTCCGCTGTCGCTCGAGGAACAAGCGCGATCACAAGGGGCGATGAAGGATGCAAACCAAGCCGGATGTCAGCAATATCAGCGAGGTCCGGCCCGAAGCGCCCAGCCAGGCGTGAGCGGACTTCCGAGGCGTTGCGCGCTACAGACGCATGAAACACCTGCACCATGAGATTGTTGCGCGTATCCGCAATCGTAGCTGTGTACAGCCTGAGCCGGGCCTTAGCACCTGATCGAGCATAGCCAGATCCATGCTCAACCTTGCCGCCCCCGCGGAGTGACTCTTCGAAAGCATCCTCCCCAACATCATCATCGTCGTTCATCAAGATGTCGAGCGAGGGCCTGTCGATGTCGAGCCCCAGCGCCAGCCCATGGAGCACCACACCTCGTGCGCAGTCATCGCGGTTCAGACAGGCGTCGATCGCCGCCTTCCCGTTGAACACATCGCGTGGAGCAAACATCCACGCCACTGGGTCATACGGCACCAAATCCCGGTGAAATCGTGTACCAGCTTCGGCCGCCACATATGCAATACGACCAATCGCCCGACGCGTTGTGACCACAACCTGATCGTCTACATGGTCATCACCGAGTGGATCGGGAAAATCGACAGATTGAAGACGTGCGTCTTTCTGGACCTGCTCACCCGACAGATCCGCGCTGATCAACGTATGCATGTTCAGCTCCCAGCTGGCCGGACCGCACATCAGCCTCATGGTGATGCCCTCCGGACAACACCGATATTGCACCGATCGAATTATATTTCAATAGTTCCGGAGTTATTGTATGGTTAGCAGGTTGTAAGGCATGTCGACGCGCGACGCTTGGAGCTGCGAAATGCGGAGCGTAAGGCATAGGAGTGGAAAAGATGCAGGCCATGCAGATCATGAGCGCGCTGTCGCAGACGACGCGCTGGAGAGTTTATCAGCACCTCGTCGAGAGGCTGCCGGAGGGCATGACCGCCGGGGAGATCGCTCGCGCCGTGAACATGTCGCCAAACGGCATGACCCCGCACTTCGCCATTCTTTCCGCCGCAGGCCTGGTTTCATCGGAAAAGATCGGGCGTACCATCACATACCGAGCCGAAACGGAACCGGTTGCTGATCTCAGCGTGTTCCTGTCCGACGCTGTGGAGCGCGGCCGTGCAGCAGGACGCGTCAGAGCAAAATAGCTGAGGCCAGCCGCCTGGCACCTGACAGCCCGGCCGCGTGAATGGCCGCGCCACGGCCGTGCTTCATGCTGGAATAAGGGGTGCTTGCGCTTGAAGTGTTCAGCTTCAAGCGCAAGCATACGGCAGCGAGGGGAACACTTTGGTTCACTCGCGATTTCACCTGGGGAGGTGAATATGACGAGCTCTGGAGAAGCTACTGTTCTTGTTGTCGAGGACGAGACGTTCCTCCGGCTGGTCGCAGCAGACATGTTGCAGGAGAGCGGTTACCACGTTCTCGAAGCTGAGGATGCGACCGTCGCACTGGAGTTGCTGGCACGGCACAAAGTTGCCGTGGTGTTTGCAGACATCAACATCCCTGGGTTTATGAACGGGCTTGAGCTAGCCGAAGCCATCTCGGAGGCATATCCTCATGTAAGCGTAATCATCACGTCAGGGAGACAGTGGCTCGGTTCCGACGCCCTCCCGGCGGCAACTACGTTCCTGCCAAAGCCCTATCGGACCGCTCAACTCGCTTCACTGATTGGCGAGAAAACAGGGAGCCCTTCTAACGTAATCCTGATGCAGGCCACACCCCTCCAGGCATAACCATCCTCTCCACATTCGCCGACATATCGCAGAACATGCAACGATCGGCGGCGCGCTCCGTTTGCACAATCCCCCTGGTAACATTCGCCACATCAGCGCGAACGAGAAGCGGCGCAAACGGAGCTGAGGCCTCGAGCCCCCGACCTTTCTCCGCACGCACAATCAGGCAGGGTAATCTGACATCCGCTACACAGAAGCAGCGTATCAAACCTGTAGGCGTTCGCACGCAATTGGACTTATCAAATAACTATGCGTTCGATCGGGATCGAGCCGATCTGCGCCTACTCTTTAGCCCATGAAGGCAAGCTCGCTCGAGTCGCGCAGCCGCCACAAGCCGACGCCTTCGTATATCGCGAGGTTGATCACAGCGAAAGCGCAGCCATGTTCGTCGGGCAGCCGGAAAGAGTTCCTCAATTGCAGATCTTCGCGCTGGCTGAAAGCCCCGGCTCCTCAAACGTATGGCGCTGCTCCTACGTATGGCGTTAGGTATTCGTCCTAAGAAGCGGATTGATCAAGGTTTGCTATCATCACCAGGTACTGCGCGAGGGGGCTGGGATGGCGGTTTGGGAATCGGTTCGGCAGATCGCATTTGGACGCAGGGCCGATAACCGGCTCAGCCACACGCGTAGCCCCATCTGCTATGGCTGCTTCGGGGCTCCGCCGGACGCAGACGACCTTCGCTGCCGGACATGTCCACAGGCAGCTACACAACAATCAGTGGTGACTGCTTAGCCCGATAATGCTCTCGGTCGAGCCTCGACGTGGCCGACATCTCAACTTTTGCCGTCATGGCGATCGCAGCGGTCCTCTATCGAGATCCGCTGCACATCTGCAGCTCCGCGGATCCTTACGCCTTGTCCCTCATCAGAGATTTTCTCGACACGCAAAGTTCGAGGTAGGAAGTCTACGTCAACCCATTCATGCAGTAAGCTGTCGACCAGCGAAGCCCGTAGAAGCTCTGGGAACGAGGCCAGTGTAAGCGTGGTCTTCGCGACTGCGGCATGCACAGACCAACCCTCCGCCGCAATCAGCGCCTGCACTGCCCCATCCTGAAACCAGATGATGGCCAACGCGCCAAGTTCACAGGCACGTAACCCGAAGTGCGGGTGCGCATAAGAACTCAACGTGTGCCGCAAGCACGCGCCCTCACCTTGATAAAGCGCGGCCAGAACCCGTTCCGGGCGAGCGCCCCTTTTTTCGAGATATAAACATAGCGCGACGGGTACGACCAGCTCGGCGCTGCGGAGGTGACTGACACATCCGGCGGCCGCTCCCCATTCATCCTCTAATTTGGCCGGCACTGATTCAAGCTCGTCCAATAAATCCTACGCCGTCTCCATTCCACCAATCCGCAATCTATTCCCGGCGTTGTGAAGTGATGGCATACGACCTTGAGCTAGACGTCCTCCGTTAATTAAGTCTGAAGAAGCGCAGTCACCTCTGATTCTTTAAATTATTCAAGTGAATTTGAATTCGTAACCGCGCTCCAAAGATCGCGCATACGCGGTTGCACCAGCCAGAGGTGGCATTTTGATCACATGCCTGGCGCAACCGCCTGTTTAGACAAACTGATGGCTCACCCGCTCCAGGGACAGAGCCGACGTCACTTTACAAATATCATTACATTATGACGACTCCTGCGCCTCCAGTGCAATTACGAACGTCACCGGAGCCATTATCTATTATCGAGTTCAGACCCTTGACTTACATTTGATAAAGGGAAAAAAGGTGAATAATTCAGATAAATTCCCCGAACTATCTCATCTACCTCCACATGTGCGCACGAAGATGCGCGAACGGGTGGAGGTCGTGCGGCGGTACGTCACGAACAAGTCGCGCAGCAATGCTGAAGCCAGCGCCTCTCGGCTAGGCTTGAGCATGGTCCATTTCAAGAAGTTGGCCCGGCTGTGGGAGCTCCACGGTGACGTTGACCGCCTTCCAGGAGCCGACTGGCCAAAAACCAAGAGCATTGCGACCACGACCGAGCAGCTGGAGGTTATCGCAGCAGCTATCGCTGCGTGCCCCGAGAAGACAATTGCGGAGATCACCCGCGAGGCGACCGCGATCGCACGCGCGAAGGGTGTTCAGCTGCCATCGAGAAATACCATCAGCGCTCGGATCAAGGAACTGCAGGAAGCGCCCATGCGAGCGAAAGGGTTTGGCCACGACTGCGACATCGTCATCACTCAAGCGGCCCTGAACGTACCGGTCGCATACTCTGATGCGGCCGTGATGCCAGTCGCAGCCCTCGCGATACATCCCCCAACGCGGGTTATCCTCGGCTTGGCCATAGGCTTGGAAATGACCGCCCGATTGGCTGCGGAAGCGCTGGTTGAGGCATTAACAAGATTGCCAATGTCGAGCATCGCCGCCGCAACCCAAGGGCCGCTTCGGATTGCCATGGACATACTGCCAGGTGACGCCTGGCATGCGCTAGCTGAGACAATGAACAAAACAAGAACGCAACTGGTAGGCGGCGCACGCAAGGTGCCTCGACGAGACGTTGCCGCAGCTTACCTTGGCAAAGAGGTCAAAGGTATCGACATCTATCCCAGGCTAGCCTTGAAGCCAGCGTGCGAGCGCCAGCCATATGTTGAAAGCGGGCAAGCGAGTCTGACGCTGGAGGAGGCCAAGACCTTCGCTGCCGCTCGTATGATCCCAATCATTCGGCCTGTTGCGGATGGTGATGCGGCACTTGGTCTGCGGACGGCGCTACTCCGTTGGCTTGATGCTACAGCACGGGGCTAAACTTAGGGTTCGGCCACAAACAGACTGCGCTTCGCGACGGAAGAAACTTCATAAGCACGTTGATCTGAAGGGTGATCGACACAACCCTTCCCGTCTGCAGCGGCAGCGCAGTTCCCAGCCAGGATATGGCAGAACGTCCGCTAGGCATTCACATGTTCAACAAAGCAGCTACCCTCGTATAGCCCACGCCGTATGAACAGGGCGAAGGGTGCACACCGTGTACTGATCGGCGCTGCATACCGTGCCACGGACGACGCGCACCGTTAGGTGTCCGCCGACAGCCGCAGATGACAACTTAGCGCGGCAACCGCAGAAGAGATGGCTAGGCGCAAGAAAAGCCTTATGCAGCCGTTACCTATGCGGTATCGGTCCCTGGTTTCGAAGAGCCGGTGCCGCTCCCACATCGACGACGGGCTTTAACGCGCCATACATGCTACCGATCGAGACGAATCCACGGTCCGACATTGCAGCACGTAAGTGCTTGAGACATACCGCATTGTGAGATCGAACCGCCTCGTCAGCGACCTGACTTATACGAGCGGCATCCCAGAGGATGTCCTCCGTCCGCCGAGCAGCTCGACCTCCACGCGGGCGCAGTGGCAAAATGTCGACGCTGCCGTTGAGCATGTTCGCAGCTCGGTCGCCGACCCTACGCTGGGGAGAGTTGACGATCTGACCCACCGGTAGAACTGCACGAAGCGCGGCGGTGTAGGACGGCGGAGTATCTTGTGGAGTGACGATAGTAAGGCTTGCGAGTTCCTCTCTTCGAACGTCCAGGCTGTCCAAGTTCAATGACGCCAAACCAGCCGACATCGACCGCCGTTGAAGCTCGAACGACGCCTCCGCCGCTCCTACCGCATGCCCAAGAACAAGCCCCGACGCAGCCTCGATCAGCAATGCTATCACCGCGCGGTCAAAAGCCGACCCCACGGCAATTTGGGCACCCAACGGACAAACATCTGCAAGCAAGTGCCTGCCATAGCTTCTCCGCAGCGAACTGGGATCTTGTCTAAACGCGTCTCTCCGTTCCCGCGCAATTGCGCGGACTGTGTTGAACGCCAACGCTACACCCGACTGCCGATGTGCCGCTCTTGCTAACGCGTCGATGGAAGCATCAGGCTCTTTGCGTAGCATCTCGTCGATCAGCGCCGACACGGCGTGATGGTCCTGCGTGTCGCTTCGCTGCCGCGGCGCCCGGCCAGCGTAGGGAAGCAATGTCTCTACGCGGCGATGCGCTCGCCATCGCCTGACCAGAGACTGGAATCCGCTAGAAGTTAGGCCCTTCGGATCATCATCGGGCGCCCGTGTTGCGCGCCGTGCTCCCTCTTCAACCTCAATCAGCGCCGCCAAGCGAACCTCTACCAGCCTCTCGTCCTCCGATGACAGCTTACGAAGCAGCGATTCCTCATCCGCGCTAAGGCCCGTCGGCCAGGCACGCCGAACCAGCTTTTCAAGATTGGGGTTCACAGATCAGGCCCTAGTTTGTTGCGGAAATGGGATGCGGCATCATTCAGACATACTGGCATGTTGACATCAGCGCAACGTGCGCCTAAATCATTCTCATGTACTGGCATACACCCCCCGAATCGACCGCAGCCCCTCATGTCGCGCTAGCTGCTTTGGACGCCTGGTCCCGGCTGATGTCGCGATATGATCATCCACCAATAAGCAACATAAAGATCGTTCGCTCATCGGACGGGTTTCAAATCCGTCAGCCGTTCACCGGCACGAAAACCACGCGAACGCTCGCCTACCCCTCCTTGAAAAACCGCTGCACGCAGTACGTGGAGGCTAACACAGAGATCGAACGCGTCCTCTTGCAGGAAGTGGACACGTCTATTGTGCGCGCCATGCCGCAACCTTGTCGGATTGAAGCGACCTTGGCAGATCAACCGGCCGCACATATCCTTGACTTCGCCGAGCAATCTCCCAGCGGGCAAACGGCATTCATCGATGCGAAGCGCGATTGGGCAGGCTACCGAACCCGTCGCGGGCGCCTGCAGACCTTGCTGGGCGAGGTAGCAGCACTTGCGTGCGGCTGCAGATATCAGCGGATCGTCCTTGACCGCGTCGGAAGCCGACAACGTCGAGACAATATCGAGATCATCCAAGGGTACCGCTTTGTCCCCGTCCCACCCCATCTCGTCGCTCGCGCCGCAGCTGCAGTCTCGCGTGGACCAATTTCGCTCGGTCGCTTGGCCGAAATCCTCCATCCCGTAATCGGCCGCTCGATGGCGTACGCACTCATGGTACGCCGCATTGTCGATATCGACCTCGAAAGCAGGCTCTGTGATCGAAGCGAATGCCGCGCAGTGGCACCTTTAGCTGCCAAGCTTCCGAGCATGATGCCATGATGCCCGATCTACACCGTTCCTGCAGGCCACCACCAAGAAGATGGGCCTCTAGAACAGAGGATTAGGCGGCGGCACTAGTAAAGCTCTTCGAGCAAATAGCTGCCGCCGCCCAGCGGGGGAACGTGATGCTCCTCCCGCAGTATGGAGGAATATCGGTAAACCGCCGCGATCTTCCAAGCTCGAGCAGTCGTGGGTGCATCGTGCCGCAATCGGCATCGCCCCCCTTCGTTACTTCGCGAAGAACAGCTCGACGAAGTCTGAACGCAGCCGAGGGCTTCCTCTCCATGCGTCGGTGTCACGCTGCTGGGCGGTTTAGCACTTCACCTAAGTGGCAGGCTGTGCTCGCGGCTATTTCGCCGAACGATCACGACATTCAATAGCAACTCTCGAGAAGGCTTATCAATCCATGGTCGCTTTTCCGGCGGGAAAGCTCGTGTCCGGCCGCGCCCGCTGTACGCGGGCTTGGGGTGTCGTGACCCATCTGAGCGCGGACTGCGCACGTCGTCCACGCATCCCCCTCTAAGACCATTCAGCGCGGCCGTGCCGCGCGCACGACGGAGCATCTGAGATGAGTGAACTTACAATCAACGGCGTCATCGGGTCGACGTTCAAAACCCCTGAAGGCCAGAAATTGTTTTTCGAGAGAGAACTCAGCGACGGCGACCTCCTCGTGCTGACCGTTCCCGGTGGCAA
Source organism: Sphingomonadales bacterium (assembly GCA_027489295.1). Next base: position 7,640 of record JAIYAA010000398.1, read on the forward strand.
GACGTACCGCGTGGAGAACGTGGAAACCGGCGAGTTGGAGCTCACTAACATCGCCTGGCTCGAACGCGAACTCGCCGCCGGGGGACTCCAGAAGATCGCCGATAAAGACGGGCCGATCCCGGAAGAGCGTATGCTTGCGAAAGTGCGGGATCGCGAACAGATGCTGAGTGTGGACCGGTTCCTCGAAGCGCGGCTGGCCCTCGTGAACGGTTTGCTGATGCGCTCCATCGGCCCCTCCGACCCGCAGCTCGGCGCTGCGGTGGATGAACTCTGGACCGAGGAACTCGCCGCAAAGTTCGGCCCGCGTCCCCCCACGTCCACCGTGCGCGCCTGGTTCGGACGGGTGTCGGGCACGATGGCGCTCGCGCACGAGCTCTTCAGCATGTCCGGACGGGTGCCCAGGCGCAACGGTCTTGATCCGACGGTCGAAATGATCGTTGATCAACATCGCCGCCGCTTCTGGCAAATCCGCGGACACAAGCACATCGATGTTTACGCGGACGTTTCCGCCAGCCTGCAAGTAGAAAACCTGCGCCGATCGGCTGAGGGGCTCGCCCCGCTGCCCATGCCCGGGAAGGAAACTATTCGGCGCCGCATCAACGAAATGGAGTGCCGCGATACCTACGCCGAGAAGTACGGCGAAAAGGCCGCCCGCCGTAAATTTGACGGATCAGGGCGGGGTGTCAGCGCCTATAAGATTCTGCAAATCGGGCTTATGGATGATACGGTCGTAGACCTTGTCACCTGTCTCGATGCAGATCGAGGGCTCATCGCAGGCAGGCCCTATCTTACCGTGCTGATGGACGTCTACTCCCGGTGCGTCATCGGATACTCAATCAGCTTTATCCCGCCTACCTCACGCAAAGCGAATGAGGTCGTAGCGGCGGCAACCGCAGGCAAAGCGCCGAACATAGGCCGAGCGCAATACAACCCCGAGGACCCTGCGATGCGAGCGCGCATTCCCCTGGAATGCCTTCGCGCAGGGAACGCTCCGAAGTTTGCGATCCGCCCCGATCGCCTGGAACGCTTTCCCGCCCTCAGGAGCCTTTCAGGCAAATTCACGAGGATCATAACCGACAACGGGGCGAACTATGTATCGCCGGCATTCAGCGAGATGCTCGGTGACCTCGGAATCATTCATGAACTTGCTCCAGTGGGCTCTCCCCGTCACAAAGGAATTATCGAAAGGTTCTTTCGGGCGCTGAACACGTTTCTCATCGACAAGCTGCCCGGCTCGACCCTCGACCCTGTGCGCATGCGCCAGCTCGGCATCGATCCCGAGACGAAGGCTGTGATCACGATCACCGAGTTGCACGAGTTGATCGGTGACTTCCTGTTTCTCTACCACATCACCCACCACAGCGGCATCAACGCTGTCCCGCTTCAGCGGTGGGCGTCGAGCATGCAGATCCATGGTCGTGATATGATCCTCGATCGACGGACAGTGGAGGTCGTCGCGGGAGTCACCGTGTACAAAAAGCGCATCACCGCCAATGGCGGGGTCCGCATGTTCGGCCAGACTTGGAAGGGCATCAACCTACCGAGGGTCGTCGACCGGCTGGCAGCGAAAGAGCCGCATCGAAATCGACTCGACGGCACGGCAGCGTTCACCACCAACGTTAAGTATAACCCTGAAAATCTCCTCTATGTTCAGGTACTGTGCGGAGACGAGTGGCTGGAGCTCGAAAACACTCAACCCGAATATGCGGAAGGCCTCACCTTGTGGCAACACAAGCAATTGCACTTGTGGGCGAGGCGTCAGTCGCTTGATTTCGTGAGCGAAAGCGAGCGATTGGAAGTACGCGCTGACCTCAACAGAACGATCCGCGAAGCTTTTCCCGACTTGTCCGCACGCGAGCGCCGGGCAACCGCGCGGATGCTTGGCCCCAAGGCCACGACGCCCGACTTCGAGGCTCAATTCGTCGA
>JAIYAA010000059.1 GCA_027489295.1 Sphingomonadales bacterium
GCGCCCAGCTTCGCCGCCGCAGCGACGACCTTGTCGGCCACCGCCTTGAGGTCCGCGTCGGTGAAGCTCTTCTCGCCCGGCTGGAGCGTAACTTCAATGGCCAGCGACTTCTGCCCCTCGGGCACGCCCTGGCCGGTGAAGATGTCGAACAGCCGCGCATCGACGATCGTCGCCTTGTCCGCGCCCTTCACGGTGCGGACAAGGTCGCCCGCCGCGAGCGCGGCCGGCACCAGGAAGGCGAAGTCGCGCGTCACCGCTTGCAGCGCCGGCGGCGTGAAGGCCGGGCGGGTGAAGCCGGTCGCCTTCTTGGCCGGCAGCGCGTCGAGATGGATTTCCACCGCCGCCACCGCGCCGTCGAGGTCGAACGCCTTGAGCACGCTCGGGTGGACCATGCCGAAGCTGGCGAGCACGTTCTTGGGCCCCAGCCGCAGCGTCGCCGACTGGCCGGGATGGTAGGCGGCCCCCGCCTCCCCCATCACCTGCAGGTTGGCGACCGGCGCACCAGCGGCCTCGAGCAGCGCTAGCGCCTCGGCCTTGGCATCGAACGCGGTGAACGGCTGTGCCTTGCCGCCCTGCCAGCCGCGCGCGGCCTTCGATCCCGCCAGCACGACGCCGAGCGTCAGGCGCTCCTTGTCCGCCAGATAGCGGCGGCCGACCTCGAACAGGCGGACGCTGGTGGCGCCCCGCTTGAGGTTGCGTTCTACCGCCGCCAGCAGGCCGGGCAGCAGCGAGGGACGCATGACCTTCATGTCCTCGCTGATCGGGTTGGCGAGCGTCCAGGCGCCGCCGCCGAACACCTCCGCTTGCGATTCGGGGAGGAAGCTCCAGGTGATCGCCTCGTTGAGCCCGCGTGCGGCGGCGGTACGGCGCATCCGGCGCTCGAGCTTCTGCTCGGGCGTGGCGGTGGGCGTCGCGACGCCAGGGGTGCGGGGCAGCGGCACCGAGGGGACGTTGTCGATGCCGGCGATGCGGATCACTTCCTCGACGATGTCGGCCGGGCCGTCGACGTCACGGCGCCAGCTCGGCGCGGTGACGCGGAAGGCTTCGAAGCCCTCGGCGAGTTCCACCGGGTCGCCGTTGCCGTCGAGCGGCTGGACGGTGAAGCCGAGGCTTTCCAGGATCTCCACTTGGCGGTCCGCAGGAACGGCGAGGCCGCCCAGCGTCTCGGCCAGCGCCGGATCATAGCCGACGACAGCGCCCACCTTCGGCGGCGTGCCGCTGCGGGTGCTCTCGCTCGGGGTACCGCCGCACAGCGCCAGCACCAGGCGGGTGGCGATCGCCAGCCCCTCGTCGAGGAACTTGGGGTCGACGCCGCGTTCGAAGCGGGTGCGCGCATCGCTGGTCAGCAGCAGCTTCTGGCCGGTGCGGGCGATATGCTCGGGATCGAAATAGGCGCATTCGATCAGCACGTCGGTGGTGTCGTCCGAACAGCCCGAATGCTCGCCGCCCATGATGCCGCCGATGTCGTGCACCGCCGCATCGTCGGCGATCACCGTCATCGAGTCGGTCAGCGTGTAGGTCTTGCCGTTCAGCGCCAGCACGGTCTCGCCGGCTTTCGCCTTGCGCGCGACCAGCCCGCCCGAGAGCTTCGCCATGTCATAGACGTGGAGCGGACGGCCGAGCCCGAACATCACGAAGTTGGTGATGTCGACCAGCGCGGAAATCGGCTTCTGCCCCACCGCCTTGAGGCGCTGCTGCAGCCAGTCGGGCGAGGGGCCGTTCTTCACGCCGCGCACGGCCTGGCCGTAGAAGGCCGGGCAACCCGCCGCATCGTCGGTGCGCACGTCGGGGCCTGCGCCCTGCGGGGCGATCGCGGGGAGGCCCGCCACCACCGCGTCGAGCGGCTTGAGCGTGCCGAGGCCCGCTGCCGCCAAGTCGCGGGCGATGCCGCGCACGCCCATGCAATCCTGGCGGTTCGGCGTGATCGAGACGTCGATCACCGGATCGTCCAGCCCCGCATAGTCCGCGAACGCCGTGCCGACCGGCGCATCTACCGGCAGCTCGATGATGCCGTCATGGTCCTCGCCGAGCTCCAACTCGCGGGTCGAGCACATCATGCCGTTCGACTCGATGCCGCGCACCGCCGCGACCTTGAGCGTCATGCCGTTGGCCGGCACTACCGCGCCGGGAAGTCCCAGCACGCCGACCAGCCCCGCCCGCGCGTTCGGCGCGCCGCACACGACCTGCAATGGCCCCTCGCCGAAATCGACGCTCAGCACCTGCAGCTTGTCCGCCTGCGGGTGGCGCTCGGCGGTCAGCACGCGGGCGACGCGGAAACCGTTCAGCCGCTCGGCGGGATTCTCGACGCCCTCGACCTCGAGGCCGACGCGGGTCAGCGCTTCGAGGATCTCGGTCAGCGAGGCCTCGGTCTCCAGATGCTCCTTGAGCCAGCTCAGCGTGAACTTCATGCGCCGACTCCCCCGCTCAGCGTGGGTACGTCTAGGCCTGAGAAGCCGTAATGCTTGAGCCAGCGCAGATCGCCGTCGAAGAAGGGGCGCAAGTCATCCATCCCATATTTGAGCATCGCCAGCCGGTCGACGCCGGTGCCGAAGGCGAAGCCCTGCCATTCGTCCGGATCGAGCCCGCACGCTTCGATCACCCTCCGGTGCACCATGCCGCTGCCCAGCACTTCCATCCAGCCGCCGCCGGGCGCGTCGCCGCTGCCGCCGATCACGCGCTTGCCGTCCTTCCAGGTGAAGCCGACATCGACTTCGGCCGAAGGCTCGGTGAAGGGGAAATAGCTGGGGCGCAGGCGCAGCACGATGTCGTCGCGCTCGAAGAAGGCCTTGAGGAAGGTCTCCAGCGTCCACTTGAGATGGCCGAGCGTGATGCCCTTGTCGATCACCAGGCCCTCGATCTGGTGGAACATCGGCGTGTGCGTCGCATCCGAATCCGAACGATAGACGCGGCCCGGCGCGATGATGCGGATCGGGGGCTTTTGGCTCGTCATGGTGCGGATCTGCACGGGGCTGGTGTGCGTGCGCAGCACCATCGGCCGCTCATGCTCGCCGGCGAGGTAGAAGGTGTCGTGCATCGCGCGCGCCGGATGAGTCTCCGGAATGTTGAGCGCGGTGAAGTTATGCCAGTCGTCCTCGACCTCGGGGCCGGTAGCAACGGCGAAGCCCAGATCGGCGAAAATCTCGGCCAGCTCGTCCATCACCTGGCTGACCGGGTGGACCGAGCCCGCCGCGACGCCGTCGACTGGCAGCGTCATGTCCACCGTCTCGCTGGCGAGGCGTGCGTCGAGCGCAGCCTGTTCCATCGCCGCCTTACGGCTCGCGAGCGCCTCGGTAACGGCTTCGCGAAGCCCGTGGATGCGCGGGCCCTGTTCCTGGCGCTCCTCGGGGGTGAGCTTGCCGAGCGTCTTGAGCAGGCCGGTGATCGCGCCCTGCTTGCCGAGCGCCTCGACGCGCACCGCCTCCAGCGCATCGAGCGCGGTGGCGGCATCGATCGCGGCAAGCAGCTCGCCGCGCAGGGTATCGAGATCGGTGGTCATCGTTTTCCGTTCACTGTGCGAGATGGCTGGAACCC
>JAIYAA010000139.1 GCA_027489295.1 Sphingomonadales bacterium
CAGCGGAGACCTCTGCTACTGCTCGAACCAGACCGGTTCAGGTGGCATCAGCTGGTGAACGCGGCTCGGCAGCTATGGTGTTACCCGGCTGCGCTATCTCCGGCCGTTCGCACGGGTATAGTCAGGGCGCCGCGTCCCAGGGGGGGGGTATGCGCAGGGTGGAACGCGGCCGAAGGTTGGGTAGATTGATTTCCGGCAAAGGAAACTACGGCAATAGGGGCATGGCGAGGATTTCCCGGCAAATACTAGGCTTCGAGGAAGAGGCCGACACACGGCTGGCCAAGGCGCTGGAGAGCGACGTACAGGTCTGCCTCGATAGTGGAGCCCGGGGTTCCGACCAAGACGGTCGCGCCCCTGTATGGGGACCACCAAGGGCGATCGGTCATGTGCGAATGCTACGCAATAACAATTATTCTATGGCACGCTGAAGGGTGTCAATCGAACGATCAATGGCGAAATTATAGACTTTCTAGACGTTTAGCGCGTTTCAATATATGCTATCGCTATGCAGTAGCAGTGCGTGCAAGCTGGATTCGAGATTTCGCAAACGGTTTGCGTTCGACTGCGATCGCCATGCAAGGGCCGTGGCGTACCAGAGTGGTGTGCATGATCAGGGTGGGGGCTTCCCGTCCGTCGTCGAATGACAAAGCGCGGATCCTCGATGTTGACGATCCGCACAACGGGCAGGGCAACTGCCATCGATGCGGCAGAAATTCCAGGTGCGCGCTGCCGGCGCGAGTCCGCCGTCGTCATGGGCTTGGCCAGCCTCGCTGCTGCCCAAGTTTCGGGTGGGTCTGCTGGCCCCAGAGTCGTCGGCGATATAGATCGGGAGCAACCGCGCTCCCGCATCCGCCGACAGATGAAGAAGGGGATCGTAGCCAACCAAATTGGTTGGACTGGTGCGCTGGGTTTCCCGCTCCATTTTTTGGATGGGATTTCCGGAAGTGCGCTGCTTGCTTCTGTGACATACAGTTCGACGTTGGTGGCATGGCGTGGGGCGCCCTGTCTTCGAACCGGCGTCGCCGCACCGTCAACTCTGTCGCAAGCGCGTCGAGGTCCATCGCCGCAGGATCCCCGCGGATCGACCAAGCCCTCGGCCTAACCCACGTTAGTTTCAATAAAATTTGCAACTCAGGCACGTGCCGGTGGTTACCCTCTGCACCTCCCCCAAGTGCAGGAGACTGGATCATGGCCACCCCGCCGAACGATCCCGAGGTGCGCGACGAACAGCGCAACCCCGGCTCGACCGAGACCAACCCCGCCGGCGCGTCCACTCCGGCACCCGCCGAGGGCAGCGACGATCTCCCCCCGAAACAGCCGGGCTCGCCGCAAGGCTGAACCAAATGGAGGCTTTATGGCCGAGACGATGAACCGCGCGTCGCATGACGACGCGCCGCTGAGTACCGCCAACAACGAACGACAGGCGATCGACGAGGCGACCGACAGCCTGATCGTCCAGCGTGGCGACAAGCTCGTCGCGCGCGCTGTGACGATCAACCGGCCGCGCGCCGAGCTCTATGCGTTCTGGCGTGATTTCAACAATCTGCCTCCGATCCTCGACAATGTCGTCCGCATCGACGTGCTTGATCGCGAGCGCAGTCACTGGGTGGTAAAATCGCCCGGGGGCGGCATCGTTGAGTGGGATTCGCGTATTACCGAGGACCGCGAGGGCGAAGTGATCGCCTGGGCATCCGAGGATGGCGCGGATATCCCCAACAGCGGCCGGATCGAATTCCGCGACGCGGGCAGCCGCGGCACCGTGGTGGTGGCGACGATCAACTACGATCAGCCTTTCGGCACGCTGGGCCGGATCATCTCGCGCATCTTCCAGCGCGAGCCGAAGATGCAGGCGCAGCGCGACCTGCGCCGCTTCAAGCAACTGATGGAAACCGGCGAAGTCGCGACATCGTCGCGTACCCGCAAGCAACTCGAAGAGGAGCGGAGCTGATGCGCGCACTCACCTGGCACGGCAAGCACGACGTTCGCGTCGACACAGTCGACGATCCCGAGATCCTCAATCCGCGCGACGCGATCATCAAGATCACCTCGACCGCGATCTGCGGTTCTGATCTCCACCTCTATGACGGCTACATCCCCACGATGATGGCCGGCGACATTCTCGGCCATGAATTCATGGGCGAGGTGGTCGAGGTCGGCCCCAAGTCGACGCTCCAGAAGGGGCAGCGCGTGGTGGTGCCGTTCACCATCGCCTGCGGCTCCTGCTATCATTGCGGCAAGCATCAATATTCGGCCTGCGAGAACGGGCTGCCGTCCGACAACCAGGATATCGGCCAGGAGCTGTACGGTCAGCCGATGGCAGGCCTGTTCGGGTACAGCCACCTCACCGGCGGCTATGCGGGCGGACAGGCGGAATATGTCCGCGTACCGTTCAGCGACGTTGGGCCGATCGTGATCCCGGACGGGATCGAGGACGACAAGGTGCTGTTTCTGTCGGACATTCTGCCGACCGGTTGGATGGCGGCGGAAAATGCGGACATCGAGCCCGGCGACACCGTCGCAGTGTGGGGCTGCGGACCTGTGGGGTTATTTGCGGTGCAGTCGGCGTTTCTGATGGGTGCCGAACGCGTGATCGCGATCGACCATTTCCCCCGTCGCCTCGAACTCGCCCGCCGCTTCGGCGCGGAGACGATCAACTTCGAGGAGACCGACACGGCGGCCGCCTTGTTCGAGATGACGGGCGGCATCGGACCGGATGCCGTGATCGACTCGGTGGGGTTGGAAGCGCACGGCTTCTTTGCCGATAACGTGCTGGACCAGATCAAGAAATCGACCTTCCTCGGCACCGATCGGATCCACTCGATCCGGCAGGCGATCCTCACCTGTCGCAAGGGCGGGCGGGTCTCGATGCCGGCGGTCTATGGCGGCTTCGTCGACAAGTTTCCGCTGGGTGCGCTGATGGAGAAGGGGCTGACGCTCAAGACCGGCCAGACCCATGTCCAGCACTATATGCCCGCGCTGCTCAACGCGATCCTGGAAGAGAAGATCGATACCACCTTCCTGATCAGCCACACGCTGCCGCTGGAGCAGGCACCGCAGGGCTACAAGATGTTTCACGACAACCAGAACGAAGTGACCAAGGTTGTGCTGAAGCCCGGCATGGCGCTGGCGGCCGAATAAGGAATCCCGACCATGGCAAACAAATTTGCGGTCGTGACCGGTGCCTCGAGCGGCATCGGCCTGGAACTGGCGCGGCTCGCGGCGCGCGACGGCTATGACCTGCTGGTGGTGGCGGATACGCCGCTGGTCGATGCAGCGGCGGCGCTGAAGGGCGAGGGCGTCGAGGTGCAGTCGGTCGAGACCGATCTTTCGACCGTCGAGGGCGTCGATCGACTGCTGGCGGCAGCCGGCGGACGGCGGGTCGATCTGCTCTGCGCCAATGCCGGACACGGCCTGGGCGGCGGCTTCCTCGATCAGGACGTCTCCGAATGGAGACACGTCGTGGACACCAACGTCACCGGCACGCTGTATCTGCTGCAGAAGGTGCTGCGCCAGATGCGCGACGCGGGCGAGGGCAAGGTGCTGATCACCGGTTCGATCGCCGGCTGGATCCCCGGCAGCTTTCAAGCGGTCTACAACGGCAGCAAGGCCTTTGTGGACAATTTCGCCGCGGCGATCCGCAACGAGCTGAAGGAGGTGGAGGGCATCACCATCACCACCTTGATGCCGGGCCCGGTGGAAACCGAGTTCTTCAAGCGCGCCGACATGATGGATACCAAGGTCGGTCAAAGCGACAGCAAGTCCGACCCGGCCGATGTCGCGAAGGACGGCTGGAAGGCGCTGATGAAGGGCGAGGGCAACATCGTCTCCGGCTTGTCGAACAAGCTGCAGGTGGCCGGCGCCGGCATCCTCCCGCAGTCGGTGACCGCTGAACAGCATCGCAAGATCGCCGAACCCGGTAGCGGCGAGAAGTGACGGCCGGGCGCTCCCCGCCCGTTTAAGGCTGGGAGCGCCTGCCGGATGCGACCCGCGTCACAGCGCGCGAAAGCGAAAGTCCCGGAACCGCGCCGCTCCATTGCCGGCCGCGTAGAGCGCCGGCCGCAGCATCAGGAAGCCGCCCCGCACATTGTGGTGGTAGCCGGACACCTCCATGCCCCGATCGAACCGCTTCCACGTCACCCCGCCATCGCCGCTGGTGTGGAAGGAGACGATGTGCCGATCGTTCGTCACCCTCAGGCGCATCCGGCGCCCGAGCGGGTTGGCGGGGCGGCCGCGCTCCATGCCATATTGGTGGGTGACGAAGCGCTTCTCGTCGAAGCCCAGCCCGCAATAGAGCTTGTC
>JAIYAA010000125.1 GCA_027489295.1 Sphingomonadales bacterium
ATCAGCGCCTTGTAGCGTTCGTCCTCGGGATGCACGGCAACGGCCATGTCGGCGAGCATCGTCTCGGGCCGCGTCGTCGCGACCTGGATGAAGCCCGAGCCGTCCGCCAGCGGATAGCGCAGGTGCCAGAAATTGCCGCGGACCTCCTTGGTCTCGACCTCGAGGTCCGAGATCGCGGTGCCGAGGCCCGGATCCCAGTTCACCAGCCTTTTGTCGCGATAGAGCAGGCCCTGGCGGTAGAGCTCGACGAACACCTTGAGGACGGCCTTGGAAAAGCCCTCGTCCATGGTGAAGCGCTCGTTCGCCCAGTCCATCGAGCAGCCGAGCCGGCGCAGCTGGCGGGTGATCGCACCGCCGCTCTCGGCCTTCCATTCCCACACCTTGTCGACGAACGCTTCGCGGGTGAAATCTGTGCGCTTCTGTCCCGCGGCATTGAGCTGGCGCTCGACGACCATCTGTGTGGCGATGCCCGCGTGATCGGTGCCCACCACCCAGCGCGCATCCTTCCCCTTCAGCCGCGCGTGGCGGACCAGGATGTCCTGCAGCGTGTTGTCGAGCGCGTGGCCGATGTGCAGGCTGCCCGTCACGTTGGGCGGCGGGTTGACGATCGTCCAGGGCTCGGCGCCTTGGCGCTCGGGGCGGAACAGGCCTTCGTCTTCCCAATGGGCGTACCAGCGGGATTCGATGTCGGCGGGGTCGAAGGTCTTGGGGAGTTCGGTCATGGTGACAGGGGCTTTAGCGTCGCCCCTGCCCTGCGCACAACCCTTGGCCGTCCACTCAGCTCAGCTCAGGCTGCTGAGCACCTTGTCGACCCGGTCGAGCGTGAACGGCTTGGAAAGCACCGGCCGATCGCGGTGCAGCGGCGCGATGCTGTCATCGGCGCCGCCGGTCGCCAGCACGAACGGGATGCCAAGTTCGGCCAGCTTGTCCGCCACCGGCCAGCTCTGCTCACCACCGCGCAGGTTCACGTCTAGGATCGCACCGTCGATGCCACCTGCGCCGATGCGATCGAGCGCCTCGGCCACGGTATCGGCGGTGCCCGCCGCCACCCGGTCCAGCGCATCGAGGAAATCCTCGAGCATCATGGCGATCAAAGGCTCGTCTTCGACGATGAGAATGTTACGCGGACCCTGCATATAGCCCCCTTTGCAGGAAAAATGGTTTCGTGCCAAGCACTTATTTGGTCACCAGGATCTCCTGTACCGCTTCTGCAAGTTGTTGCACAGAAAAGGGTTTCGGCAGAAAGGCGACATTGTCGAGATCGATCGAACGTCGCAATTGTTCCTCGGCGTAGCCGGACATGAACAGGATCGGCAGATCGGGCCAGCGTTCGCGGACTTTTCGCGCCATGCTAGGCCCGTCCATCACCGGCATCACGACGTCGGATACGAGCAGGTCAGGCTTGTCCATCGTCTCGATCGTTTCGAGCGCGACCTCGCCATTTTCGGCGGTGACCACCGAATAACCCTGTCGGCTGAGCGCGCGCTCGGCGATGGCGCGGACCATGTCCTCGTCCTCGACCACCAGGATGGTCCCCGAGCCCCACAGGTCGGCAGGCTTTTCCTTGGTGACCGGCAACTTGGCGACCGCCGCCTCGGGCGCGGCATGGACCGGCAGGTAGATGGTGAAGGCAGCCCCTGCGCCGGGGACGTTCTCGGCGAAGATATAGCCGCCCGACTGCTTGATGATGCCATAGACCGTCGACAGGCCGAGGCCGGTGCCCTTGCCCACTTCCTTGGTAGTGAAGAACGGCTCCCAGATCTTGGGCAGGATTTCGGGCGGGATGCCGGTGCCGGTGTCCGAGATACGGAGCGCGGTATAGTCGCCGACCGGGAGGACATCGTCTTCCATTCGCCGGACTTCGGCGGAGGAGACCGCCAGCGTCTCGATGGTCAGCGAGCCGCCGCCGCTGGGGTTCCGGCTCAGCATCGCGTCGCGAGCGTTGACCGCAAGGTTGACGACGACCTGCTCGAGCTGGCCCGGGTCGGCGCGCACCGGCCCCAGGTTGCGGCCATGCTTGACGTCGAGCGACACCGTCTCGCCGAGCAGCCGCTTGAGCAGGTTGGAAACTTCGGAGATGATGTCCGGCAGCTGCAGCACCTGCGGCCGCAGCGTCTGCTGACGCGAGAAGGCGAGCAGCTGGCGCGTCAGGCTGGCGGCGCGGTTGGAGTTGGCGCGGATCTGCTGGATGTCGTCATAGTCGCTGTCGCCGGGGGAATGGCGCATCAGCATCAGGTCGCAATGCCCGATGATCGCGGTGAGGATGTTGTTGAAATCGTGCGCGACGCCGCCGGCGAGCTGGCCCACCGCCTGCATCTTGGTCGCCTGTGCGATCTGGCGCTTGAGCTTGCCCTCCTCGCCGGAATCGCGAAGGCTGAGCAGCACCGCGGCGTCACCCAGCCCGCGCGCGCCGGCGATGGTGATCGCCACCGGTTCTTCGGACACGTCCTTCAGCCGCACGGTAATTTCGAGTGATTGCGGCGCCCCCCCGGCGAAGCGGCGCACGGCGTCCGCCAGCGTCGCCTTGTCCTCGCGCACCACCAGGTCGCCCGGATAGAGCGGCGGGGCGGCGGGATGGACGCGCGCGGTGCGGACGAACGCATCGTTCATCATCAGGAAGCGGCCGTCGCGGTCGATCAGCGCGAGGCCGGTCGGCAGGATCGAGATCAGCGAGCGGACATGGTTGGAGGCGCTGCCGCCCAACGCCGGACTGGCGATTACCGCCGGCTCCTCGTCGAGCAGCGCAACCAGCAGCGGCGCCTCGTCACCCTCGAGGAACGGAATCTGCAGCACGCGCAGCGGCGTGCCCTCGATCCCCTCGCGTTCGAAGCGCACCTGGCCGATCGAATCGGTGATCAGCAGGCGCGCGAAGTCCCGCCCGTCGGCGATCGCGTCGGCACTGCCCAGCGCGCGATGGCGAAAAACGCGGTTTGCCGACCGGATGCGGCCATCGGGCGCGACCAGCACCACCATCACGCCGGCCCCGCCAAGCCGGTCCCCGGTCTGCCCGGCGAGCAGCCCCTGCACCTGCACGGCCAGATCGAGCGCGTGGATGCCGATGAACCGCCAGACGAGCGATTCGTCGCCGACCCGGGCGACCCGCACCGCCACTTGTGCGCCGAACACCTGCACCTCGCCGCAGCGGCTCTCGCCGTCGCGCCATGCGGCTCGCGCACAGGCGCCGAGTGCACGTTCGCCCTCGTCGCCGATCGGCAGGTTGGGTGGGGTCGGCCATCCGCCGAACAGCGCTTCGTAGCGGGGATTGGCGCAGACCAGCCGGCCGCTGCGATCGGTCACCGCGAGGGCGTCATCGCTGGCGGAGGCCAGCGCATGCGCGATCGCCCAGTCGGTATAGCGCTCGACCGTCATCGGCGCGCGGAACAGCCGGGCGCTCGCCAGCATCAGCCCGGCGGCCATCACGGCGGCGCCCAGAAAGCCTGCGGCGACGGTGCGGTCGTTGATGCTGAGCAGGATCACGCCGGCCGCAGCGACGCCGGTGACGACCACGGCCGCGAGCGGCAGCAGCAGGGAAGGCTTCGGCAACTCGGCGTCGGGCAGACTGGCCATGGCGCACCGTTGTTCGGTCACCGCGCCAGCGTCAAGCGGCGATCGCGCCAACGGCCCGCCAGCGGCGACTCGGGGCCGTGCCGAAGCACTCTCCTGACGAGATCAAGGTCTTCGTGCGTTGCGGAAGGATGCCGACCTCGACACCTGCCAATACGCTGGAAGACGTGCGGCCACGATCACCCCGCGGCGCGGCATAGCTCCATTGTAGAACGAGTATGAACCAATCTCACCCCAACTGGGATGGTTGCTGACGTACACCGATAGCCGGAGAAATTTTTACTCGCCCACGGAATATTGGAGGGGATTGGACATGTACGACCTTACACAGACGGCTTTCCTGTTTTCCGTCTATGCCAACGCGGCTTCCTCGATCGGAGGGTCGGCACCACAGCTCGCCGCGTTGCTCGATCTCGCGCTCGACAGAGGTGGGGAATGGACGAATGGCAAGCACACCTATGCCGTTCGCGGCCTGCTCGGCGAGATCGGCGACCAGCTTTACGGCAGCGACTGGAGCGTGGCGTGGGGACCAGCGATCTACCAGCCTGCCAAGACCCGCCACGCCGCCAACGCGGTTGCGGTGCTGCACAGTGCGTCGCTGGACCTGTACGTCGTCGCGACCGCCGGAACCAACATGGACGACGTCTATGACTGGTTCCGCGAAGACCTCGCCGTCGGACCGAATGCGATGGTCGACTTCCCCATCTCGCTGGCGAAGCCCCCTGTGGGAGGCAAGGCCAACAGTGCGGGCCAGCAGATCGACCTCGGCACCGCGTGCGGCATCTACAACTTGCTGAAAAACGTCGAGGACTCGACTGGCCACACCCGCTCGCTGATCGACTTTCTGGCGCAGCTCAAGCCGACGTCATCGGCGGGGGGCACCATCGTTTTCGTCGGTCACAGCCTCGGCGGCGCGCTATCCGCGGCCCTCCCGCTGCAAGTGCTGGCGAGCATCGACAATTGGGGCTGGACGGCGCAGGGCGGCCGGGTCTGCGCCATGCCGACGGCGGCGCCCACCCCCGGCAATCAGGCGTTCTCGACCGCCTGGGGGAAGGCGTTGCCCCCGCTTCCCGTCGCGGACACCGCGCCGTCCAATCAGGTCAAGACGCTGAACACACCGGTCGAGAATGCGATCGATCTGGTGCCGCATGCCTGGACGAACCTCTACGCGAGAACGCAGAACGCGGCCGATCCCTTCTATTTCTCGAACTTCACCCTCGCCCCACCGGGCCTCGCCTCGCTAACGGTCCGTCTCGACTTCACCCTGGCCGTCGGCATGGCCGGCCTGGCCGCCAAGGCGCAGCTGGACGGCGACGCAGCGCTCATGGCGAAACTGCCGAACGTGCAACTGCTCCAGCCGTCCTTCCCGATCACCTACTGGGATCCTGCCCAGCAAATGTTCGGGAGCTACAACCTACCGCCATTGCCCGTCAGCGATCTCGAGCGCTTCGAGACCGTGCTCTTCATGGTCCATGTCTGGCAGTATTTCCCGTTCTTCGGGATCACGACAAGCGCCCTGCCCTATCCGGTCACCAGCCAGCAATCCCGCAAGGCGGCTCGCAACGCCCGGGCGATTTCCGCCGAGCGGGTGTGAGGTATCGCGCGGGGCGGGCTCAGCCGCGCACGCCTGCTCCGCCGCGCGTCTGCTGGCGCCGGCGCCACTTGCCGACGATCCACCAGCGCCACAGCAGCGCGCTGCCGAAATAGCCGAGCACTGCCAGCGCCAGCGAGATCGTGACGAGGCCGGTGAGCGTCGCCGGGCCGGCGTCGTGCAACAGCCAGTCCATCCAGGACGGGACGGCGGCAGACGCCTCGCGCGCGGCGGCGGGCCCCAGAAGCCAGCTGCCGACCCAATAGGCCGCGACCCACAAGGGCGGCGTCGTGAGCGGATTGGTGAAGAAGGTCGTCGCCGCCGCCGCCGGGATGTTCGCGCGGAGCGGCAGCGCAAGGAGTGCCGATGCCGGGATCTGCCCCATCGGCACCAAAATGCCCGTCAGCATGCCAAGCGCGACGCCGCGGGGCACCGAGCGCCGGGTGAAACGCCAGAGCGACGAGTGCATCACACGGCCGGCCACCGGCTTCAGCCAGCGGTTGGTCTCGATCGATTCACGGCTCGGTATCGCCTTGTCTGCCAGGCGGCGCAGGCGGCCCGGCCGTTCCATGTCAGCCACGGTCCCGGAGGATGCGCGACTGCTCGCGCTTCCAGTCGCGTTCCTTGATGGTCTCGCGCTTGTCATGCGTCTTCTTGCCCTTCGCCAGCGCCAGCTCGACCTTCGCCCGGCCCTTGCTGTTGAAATAGACCGACAGCGGGACCAGCGTCATGCCCTCGCGGGCGACGGCGCCGTGCAGCTTGTTTATCTGGCGCTCGTTGAGGAGCAGTTTACGCGGCCGCTTGGGCTCGTGGTTGAAGCGGTTGCCATGGCTGAATTCGGGAATGTTGGCGTTGACCAGCCATACCGCATCGCTCTTGATCTCGGCATAGGCCTCGGCGATCGAGCCCTCGCCGAAGCGCAGCGACTTCACCTCGGTGCCGGTGAGCACCAGGCCAGCCTCATAGGTCTGCTCGATGAAATAGTCGAAACGCGCGCGCCGGTTCTCGGCGACGGTCTTTACCTTGTCGAATTCCAGGGGACGTGGACGGGCCATAAGACCGCGCGATGTAGGGATGGACAGGCCGGAGCGCCAGCCGTTTGTTGGCGCCCCGGCCGGTTCCTCAGAGAAGACCGGCGAATTCCAGCGCGGCGTCGACCGCCTTGCGGCTCGCCTCGCCCGCCTCAGTCATCGGCAGGCGCAGCGCCTGCGGGAAGCCGGGGCGCACGCGGCCCATCGCGTACTTCACCGGGCCCGGCGAGGCATCGGTGAACATCGCGATGTGCAGCGGATAGAGCTTGTCGTGCAGCGCCAGCGCCTTCGCCGTGTCGCCTGCGGCCCATGCCGCCTGGAAGTCGGCGCAAAGCCGCGGCGCGACATTGGCCGTCACCGAGACGCAGCCCACCCCGCCCATCGCGTTGAAGGCAGGCGCGGTCTCGTCATTGCCCGAGAGCTGGACGAAGCCGGTGCCGCAGCCCGCGCGCTGCTCGGACACGCGGCTGAGATTGCCGGTGGCATCCTTCACGCCGACGAACGTGTACGGATAGGCCTGGACGATCCGCGCCATGGTGGCGGGCTGGATGTCGGTCACGGTGCGGCCGGGGACGTTGTAGAGCACGATCGGCAGATCGGTCGCCTCGGCCACGGCGGCGAAATGGCGGAAGATGCCTTCCTGGCTCGGGCGGTTATAGTAAGGCGGCACCATCAGCGCGGCATCGGCGCCGGCCTGCGCCGCGGCCTGGACGTTGTCGATCGCCACCTTGGTGTCGTTGGACCCCGCGCCGGCGAGGATCTTCACCCGGCCTTTGGCCTGATCAGCACAGACCCGCACGATGTGGAAATGCTCGTCCTTGGGCATGGTCGCGGCCTCGCCCGTGGTACCGCAGGGCACCAGCGCCGACGAGCCTTCGCCGATCTGCCATTCGACGAGCGCGCGGAAATCCTCCTCCGCGAACGCGCCGTTGTGGAACGGCGTCACGAGCGCAGGGATCGATCCAGAAAACATCGCGCGGAATCATCCTCTTTTTCGGTAGAAACGGGCTGGCAGATACGGCGCGATCTCCTATCATGTCCAGCATGGTCGCTACGGTACTCAAAGGCGCGTTGTTGTTCGCCGGTGTTTCGGGACTGGCAGCCTCCTCGCAGGTAACCCCTGCGATGCTGGCAGCCCTGGCCGGCGGCTTCGTGCCGCAGGCGCAGGCGCAATATGATCCGGTGAGCACAGCGCTGGTCGAATGGAAGCGGCTGCAGCAGTCGGACAACTACCCCTTCGCCGACTATGCCAACTTCCTGCTCGCCCATCCCGGCTGGCCCGGCGAGAAGAGCCGTCGCGCCGCCGCGGAGACGATCCTCGACAGCGGCGCGACCGCGCCCGACCTTGCCGTCCGCTTCTTCACCCGCTTCCCGCCGATCACCGCCGCCGGCCGGCTGCGCTACGCCGAGGCGCTTGCCGCCACCGGGCGCCGCGCCGAGGCGGAGGACCAGGCCCGCCGCGCCTGGCGCGCAGGCGTGCTGCGCAGTAGCGACGAGAGCCGGCTGCTGGCCAGCTTCGGCGCCGCGCTCCGGCCGATGGATCACGACGCGCGCGAGGACATGCTGCTGTGGCAGGGCGCCACCAGCGTCGCGACGCGGCAGCTCGCCTATACCTCTCCCGAGCGGCGAGCGGTGTTCGACGCCCGGATCGCCTATCGCACCAACGCCGCCGATGCCGCGACGCGGGCCAGCCTCGCCGAGCCGCGCGGCCAGGCGGACCCCGGCTATGTTGCCGATCGCGCCCGCTGGCTGCGCGAGAACGGCCAGACACCGGCGATGCGCGCCTATCTGGCGCAGCCGCGCCGGCTGACCAGCTATCCGGGCGATCTCGAGAAATGGTATGAAGTGCTGCTCACCGCCGCGCGCGGCGCGGTCGTGGACGGCCAGTATGATCTCGCCTATCGCATCGCCTCGCAGGTCGATGACGGCGCCCCCCCGGGCACCGATCTGAGCGACATGTCGCTCGGCATTCGCGACGACTATACCAGCCTCACCTGGCTCGCGGGGACGGTGGCGCTCAACGCGCTGGGTCGCCCGGCCGACGCGGTCGGCATGTTCGATCGCTATGGCCGGGGCTCGAAGACCCCGCAGACCCAGTCCAAGGGCCTGTACTGGGCCGGCCGCGCCGCCGAGGCCGCCGGCAACCGCGCGCTGGCGCAGACCTATTACGCCCGCGCCGGCGGCTATCCCGACCTGTTCTATGGCCAGCTCGCGGTCGAGCGGGGCGGCCGGCCGTTGCAGGGCCCGCCCGATCTCAGCGGCAAGACCGCCGCGCCGGCGGTGCGCAGTGCCTTTTATGCTCGCGAAGTGGTGCGTGCCGCGCAGATGCTCGGCCAGATGGGCAACCGGATGGACCAGAGCCAGTTCCTGCGCCAGATCGCGCAGGACGCGACCAGTGACGACGACCATCTCCTCGCCGCCGAACTGAGCCGGACGCTCGGCCGGCCGGACCTGGGCGTGATGGTGGGCCGCAGCGCGCTCCAGAACGGCCTCTCCTCCTACACCGCCGCCGGCTATCCTTCGGTGAAGATCCCCGAGGGCCAGCGCGATTACTGGACGATCATCCACGCCATCGCCCGGCAGGAAAGCCAGTTCAACCGCGACGCGGTGAGCCATGCCGGCGCGCGCGGGCTGATGCAGCTGATGCCGGGCACGGCCCGCGAAATCGCCTCCAAGATGGGCATGAGCTACGATCCCGGCGCGCTCAACGCCGATACCGACTATAACATCCAGCTCGGCTCCAGCTATTTCCAGAAGCTGCTGACCCGCTACGGCAACAGCTATCCGCTGGCGGTGGCGGCGTACAATGCCGGGCCGGGCAATGTGAACAAATGGCTTGCCGCCTATGGCGACCCGCGCATGCCCGGCGGCGACATGGTCCGCTGGATCGAGCAGATCCCGATCTTCGAGACGCGCAACTATGTCCAGCGCGTGCTTGAGAACGCCGTCGTCTACGACCTGCTGAACCCTGCCCATGCGCGCAGCGCCGGCCCCGCCAATCTCAGCTGGTATCTGGGCAAGAGCCAGCCGGGCTGATAGCGCGCAGGCGCATGTCCGATCGCCCCAACTATATCACGCCCACCGGCTATGCCGCGCTCAAGGCCGAATATGACCAGCTGTTCGGGGAGGAGCGGCCCAAGCTCGTCGACACCATTTCCTGGGCCGCCGGCAATGGCGATCGCTCGGAGAATGGCGACTATATCTATGGTCGCAAGCGGCTGCGCGAGATCGACCGGCGGCTGGGCTTCCTCGCCCGACGGATGAAGGCGGCCAAGGTAGTCGATCCCACGCGGCAGGAAGATCGCAGCGGGGTGTTCTTCGGCGCGACCGTGACGATCGCCGACGAGGACGACAACCAGCGCATCCTTACCTTGGTCGGCGACGACGAGGCGGATGCCGGCAACGCGCTGATCGGCTGGAACGCGCCGCTGGCCCGGGCCCTGCGCGGCGCCCGCATCGGCGATCTTCGCCGCGTGACCCTTCCCGCGGGCGAGCGCGAATATGAAGTGATCGCAATCACCTATCCCTGACGCGCCGGGAACTGCGGCGATTGCGGCGGGCCGTGTCCGTTCCCGGCTTCCGATTTGTCCCGGACTGCTACAGATGGAGCGCGCCCGGATGGTCGGGCGGGTGTAAAGGGAGCGTATGGCGCAGCAGCGAATCCTGGTTTCGGGACGGGTACAAGGGGTCGGCTACCGCGACTGGGTGGTGCGGACCGCGCAGCGCGGCGGGCTGACGGGCTGGGTCCGCAATCTGCGGGACGGCCGGGTCGAGATCCTCGCCGCGGGCGAGGACACGGCACTCGGCCTGTTTGTCGAGGCGTGCCGCGAAGGCCCGCCGCTCGCTCGCGTCGAGCATGTCGATAGCGAGGCGGTGCCCCAAGACAAGGCGCACAAGGGGTTCACCAAGCGCTTCACCGCCTGAGGCATCCTGCCGCACAAAGAAAGGGCCGCTTCGTACCAGGCGAAGCGGCCCTTTCCTGTTCGGCTGTATCGATCAGCGCGTCAGCTTCTTGTAGGCCAGCGCGGTGGGACGATCGGCGGCGTCGCCCAGGCGACGGCGCTTGTCTTCCTCATAGGCTTCGAAATTGCCCTCGAACCATTCGACATGGCTGTTGCCTTCGAAGGCGAGGATGTGCGTGGCGAGACGATCGAGGAAGAAGCGATCGTGGCTGATCACCACGGCGCAGCCCGCGAAATTCTCGATCGCCTCCTCCAGCGCGCCCAGCGTTTCCACGTCGAGGTCGTTGGTCGGTTCGTCGAGCAGCAGCACGTTGCCGCCGCGCTTCAGCATCTTGGCGATGTTGACGCGGTTGCGCTCGCCGCCCGACAGCTTGCCGACGATCTTCTGCTGGTCCGCGCCCTTGAAGTTGAACGCGCCGACATAGGCGCGCGTCGACTGGTCGTGGCCGTTGATCTTCATGTAGTCGAGGCCGTCGGAGATTTCCTGCCAGACGTTCTTGCTGTCGTCGAGGTGGTCGCGGCTCTGGTCGACATAGCCGAGGCGCACGGTCGAGCCGATGTCGATCTCGCCCGTATCCGGCGTTTCCTGGCCGGTGATCAGCTTGAACAGCGTCGACTTGCCCGCGCCGTTCGGTCCGATCACGCCGACAATGCCGCCCGGCGGCAGCATGAAGGAGAGGTTCTCGAACAGCAGCTTGTCGCCGTACGCCTTGGAGATGTTCTTGGCCTCGATCACCTTGCCGCCCAGGCGCTCGGGCACCTGGATGACGATCTGGGCCTTGCCCGGCGTGCGGTTTTCCTGGCTGGCGACCAGCTGCTCGAACTTGGCGATACGCGCCTTGGACTTGGTCTGGCGGGCCTTGGCACCCTGCCGGATCCAGGCGAGCTCGTCCTGGATTGCCTTCTGGCGACCCGAGGCCTCGCGATCCTCCTGTTCGAGGCGCTTGCCCTTCTTCTCGAGATAGGTCGAGTAGTTGCCCTCGTACGGGAAGTACTTGCCGCGGTCGATCTCGAGGATCCAGCCGACGACATTGTCGAGGAAGTAGCGGTCGTGGGTGATCATCAGCACCGCGCCGGCATATTCCTTGAGGTGGTTTTCCAGCCAGTTGACGCTTTCGGCGTCGAGGTGGTTGGTCGGCTCGTCGAGCAGCAGGATCGACGGCTTCTGGATCAGCAGGCGGGTGAGCGCGATGCGGCGCTTCTCACCGCCCGAGAGGTTCTCGACCGGCCAGTCCGACGGCGGGCAACGCAGCGCTTCCATCGCGATCTCGAGCTGGTTGTCGAGGCTCCAGCCGTCGACCGCGTCGATCTTGGCCTGGAGATCACCCATCTCTTCCATCAGCGCGTCGAAATCGGTGTCGTCCTTGGGATCGCCCATCTCCGCCGAAATGGCGTTGAAGCGATCGACCATGTCCGCCGTTTCGCGTGCGCCGTCCTTGACGTTCTCGAGCACGGTCTTGGTGGGATCGAGCTGCGGCTCCTGCGGCAGATAGCCGACGGTGATGTTCTCACCCGGCCACGCCTCGCCGGCGAAATCCTTGTCGATGCCGGCCATGATCTTCATGAGCGTCGACTTGCCCGCGCCGTTCGGACCCACGATGCCGATCTTGGCACCCTGGTAGAACTGCAGGTTGATATTGTTGAGCACCGGCTTGGGGGCGCCGGGGAAGGTCTTGGTCATGTCCTTCATGACGAAGGCGTACTGCGCAGCCACGGTGGCGGATCTCCGTTGCGAAAATTCTGAATGCTGGAAAGTCGTGCGGCATGTAGCGATACGGGCCGGGCTTGGCAACGCGGGGGTGGCGATCGGCGGCTTGCCCTGAGGTTCGATCCGTGAAAGCTGAAGCCATGGCGTATCGGAACGAACCGTCGACAAACTGGGGCGTGACCATCGCGCTTGTCCTTGCGATCCCGGCCGGCCTCGCATGGTGCGGCTTCGTGTATATCGGGAACGCACTGGTCTGCTCCGGAGCAGACGTGACCTGCAGCAGCCCATGGTTCGCCTTGCTGGAAGGGCTTGCGGTGATCGCAGTGACGGCTACCGGCTTGGCCGTGATGCTGAACCGCCTGCTGCGCCTTGCCGGGCGTTCGCGCCGACGTTGAAATAGTGTTTCGCAGCGCATTCGAATCGCGTTGCAATCGGTTCGCCGCTGGTTAGCATCCGCAGCATGACCAAGCGCTACCTCCTCGCGGCCGCTGCCGCGCTCGCCCTGCCCCTCCCCGCCGTCGCCCAGACCGCTGCCCAGGTGGCCAGCGTGCGCGACGCCGCGATGAAGGACGATGTCGCGTGGGATGTCGTCGAGGGCCTCACCACCGAGGTCGGCCAGCGCCTCGCCGCCACCGAGGCCGAGGCGCGTGCCCGCGCCTGGGGCGTGCGCAAGCTGACCGCGCTCGGCTTCAAGAACGTCCATGTCGAGACCTATCGCATGCCGGTCTGGGTGCGCGGCGTGGAAACGGCCGAGGTGCTCGGCGGATCGGCGCAGAAGCTGACGATCGCGGCGCTCGGCTATTCGGGTTCGACCGGCGCGCAGCCGCTGGAAGCCGAGGTCGTCTATTTCGCCTCGCTCGCCGAGCTCCAGGCCGGCCCGGCCGGCAGCCTTAAGGGCAAGATCGCCTTTATCGACCACGCGATGGTGCCAACGCAGGACGGCTCGCAATATGGCTATTACGGCGCCGTGCGCCGCGCCGGGCCGAGCATCGCCGCCACCAAGGGTGCGGCCGCCGTGCTGATCCGCTCGATCGGCACCGATCATCACCGCAATCCGCACACCGGCGTCACCACCTGGGCCAAGGGCGTCTCGCCGATCGCGGCGGCGGCGCTCTCGGTGCCCGATGCCGAGCAGCTGGTCCGCCTCGTCAAGCGCGGCCCGGTGAAACTGCGCCTGAGCGTGACACCGCAGTTCCAGGGTGAGGCGGAGTCCGGCAACGTCATCGCCGACATCCCCGGCAGCGATCCCAAGGCCGGGATCATCGTCGTCGGCGGCCATCTCGACAGCTGGGACCTCGGCACCGGCGCGATCGACGACGGCGCGGGCGTGGCGATCACCACCGCGGCGGCGCTGCAGGCGGCGAAGCTCGGCCAGCCGCGCCGGACGATCCGTGTGGTATGGTTCGGTGCGGAGGAAGTCGGCGGCTTCGGCGGCGCGGCCTATGCCAAGGCGCATGCCGGCGAGCGCCACGTGCTGGCGATGGAGTCCGATTTCGGCGCCGACCGCGTCTGGAAGTTCGAGACCAACCTGCCCGAGGGCGCGAAGGCGATCGGGGATCGGCTCGAAGCCGCCCTCTACCCGATCGGCATCGAACGCGGCCGCGGTACCGCGCATGGCGGCACCGATGTCGAGCCGATTCTGGCGCTTGGCGTCGGCACGATCGGCCTCAATCAGGACGGGCTGCGCTATTTCGACCTGCACCACACGCCGGACGACACGCTCGACAAGATCGACCCACTCCAGCTGCGCCAGAACGTCGCCGCCTGGGCCTCGATGCTGGCGATCGCCGCCAACGCACCCGAGGATATCGGCACCGTTCCGGCCGGGCCGGGCGAGTAATCGCCCGTCCCGAATTCGGGCGGAAACATGGCCAAGTTGCGGCGCTGCGACATATTTAGGTTTGACGCCACGCCTGTCCTGCCCCATGCAACGGGCGTGGATGGGCGATCGCTTCGCCCTCGAAACGAATTTGAATTGGGAGCATTTGGATGACCAAGCTTCGCCTGATCACGGCAGCAGCGCTGCTGGCGTCGCTGGCGGCCTGCGGTGGGGGCGAGGGCAATGTGACGGACGGCGCGAACTTCGCACCGGAAGCCAATGCGATGATCTACCAGAACGATGCCGAGGATCGCGCCAATGCCGAGGCCGAGGCGATGATCGGCAATGCCATGCCGGAAAACGGCACCGACGTGCCGGCCGGCAACGCCAACTGATCGCACCTCTTGCGAGAAGTACGAAGGGCGTCTCCGATCTCGGGGGCGCCCTTTTCCTTGGCCCGGGGTCCGGCTAGGCTTCTGCGCCCGAGACCAGCAAGGAAGGACGCCGCTTGACGACTGCTCCCGAACCCCGTCGCCCCTGGTGGAGCCTGCTCTACAGCTGGGTTCTGATCGGCATCGTCGCCGGCGTCGTCACCGGCTGGCTCGCGCCTGGCTTCGGTGCCGGGCTGCAGCCGCTGGGCCAGGCGTTCATCGCGCTGGTCAAGATGATCATCCCGCCGGTGATCTTCCTTACCGTCGTCACCGGCATCGCCGGTTCGCATGGCGTGGGATCACTGGGGCGCGTGGCGCTGAAGGCCTTTGCCTATTTTCTGTTTTTCTCGACGCTGGCGCTGATCGTCGGCCTGATCGTCTCGCATATCATTCAGCCCGGCGCGGGCATGCATGTCGATCCCAGCACGCTCGACGCCAATGCGGTGAAGGGTTTTGCCGCCAAGGCGCATGAGAGCACCCTCACCGGCTTCCTGCTCGCGATCATCCCGGAGACGCTGGTTTCCGCTTTCACCAGCGGATCGATCCTGCAGATTCTTTTCGTCGCCATCCTGTTCGGGATAGCGCTGTCGCTGGTCGGCGAACCCGCCGCGCCGGTGACCGACCTGCTCGAACGGCTCGCCACGGTGGTGTTCCGGCTCGTCGGCCTGGTGATGTGGGCGGCGCCGCTCGGCGCGTTCGGCGCGATGGCGTTCACCGTCGGCAAATACGGCGTCGGCACGCTGCTCAGCCTGGGCGCGCTGGTCGGCACCTTCTATCTCACTTCGGCGATCTTCGTGCTTGTCGTGCTGGGAACGGTCGGCGCGCTGACCGGCTTCTCGATCCTCAAGCTGCTGCGCTATCTGCGGGCCGAACTGCTGCTGGTGCTCGGCACCTCGTCGTCGGAAGCAGCCCTTCCCGCCCTGATCGAGAAGATGCAGGCCGCCGGCGCCGCGCGCGAGGTAGTGGGCGTGGTCGTCCCCGCCGGATATTCGTTCAACCTCGACGGCACCAACATCTACATGACGCTGGCGGCGCTGTTCATCGCCCAGGCGACCGGCGTGCATCTCTCGCTCGGCGAACAACTCGCCCTGCTCGGCGTGGCGATGCTGAGCTCGAAGGGCGCGGCGGGCGTAACCGGCGCGGGCTTCATCACCCTCGCCGCCACGCTGGCGATCGTCCCCAAGGTGCCGGTCGCCGGCATGGCGCTGGTGCTGGGCGTCGACCGGTTCATGAGCGAGTGCCGCAGCCTCACCAATTTCATCGGCAATGCGGTGGCGACGCTGGTCGTGGCGCGCTGGGAGGGGAAGCTGGACCGTGCGGCGCTGGCGCGTGCGCTGGATGGCAAGCCGACCGCACCTGCCGCAAGTGCCGGTGCGGGGGATCCGGACTGAGCGGGCTCAGTAGCCCGCTTCGATCGCCATCCGCACCGCGTCGGCCGCGGTCCGCACGCCAAGCGCCCGGAACATCGCCGCACGGTGCATCTTGATCGTCCGTTCGGTCAGGCCGAGGTCGTAGGCGATCTGCTTGTTGAGCTTGCCCGCCGCCATCGCGATCAGCACCGCCCGTTGCCGCGGCGACAGCGCATCGATCTTGTCGCGCGCGATGGTGGCGCGATGGGTCGTGCCTTCCTTCGGCCCCTCCACCTCCATCTGCGAGCCCAGGAAATATTCCAGCTCGCCGTCTTCGCCGAAGATCGGCGCGACCAGCAGCGCGTTACGGAACGGCGTACCGTCCTTCTTGTAGTTCAGGATCTCGACCATGACCGGGCGCTTCTCGCGCACGCCGGCGCTCAGCGCCTCGCTCAGCCAGGGTTCGGTCTTGTCGCCCGCCAGGAATCGGCAGTTCCGACCGAGGATCTCGTCCCGTTGGTAGCCGGTCAGCGCGATGAAGGCGTCGTTGCAATCGACGATCGGATTATCCGGCAGTCGGGGGTTACTCAGCACCGCGGCAACGGCGCTTCCGGCAATCATGTCGGTTAAAGGCATTGATCGGCTTTCTGCATCCTTATGGGGCCACGCAAGCGGATACCCTTTTGTCCATGTTCCCGGTTTTACCCGGGTTCCTCATGTGGAGGACACTCGATGCCGGCGTGCCGCGCAAATGCTGCCGGTGAAACGAAAGGTAGGCCCGATGAACTTCTTCTGCAACGATATAGAGCGGGCTGAAAACGAAACTCCGCAGGAAATGGTCCCGGACGAAGTGCAGGAGGCGGTACGCACCCTCCTGCGCTGGGTCGGCGAGGATCCCGAGCGCGAAGGCCTGCGCGATACGCCGATGCGCCACGCCAAGGCCTGGCGTGAATATTGCGCGGGCTATGACGAGGATCCGGGCATGCATCTCGCCCGCACCTTCGAGGAGGTGGCGGGCTATGACGAGATCGTGCTACTGAAGGACATCCCGTTCCAGTCGCACTGCGAGCATCACCTGGCACCGATCATCGGCAAGGCATCGATCGCCTATCTCCCCAAGGATCGGGTTGTCGGCATCTCGAAGCTCGCCCGCGTGCTGCATGGCTATGCCCGCCGCCTGCAGATTCAGGAGCGGTTGACCGCAGAGATCGCCCAGTCGATCTGGGAGCATCTGAAGCCGGCCGGGGTCGCCGTGGTGATCGAGGCGCAGCATGGCTGCATGACCGGGCGCGGCGTGAAGACGCACGGCGTCGGCATGGTCACCAGCCGCATGCTGGGCTGCTTCCTCGAGGATCGCAGCAGCCGTGCCGAGCTGATGTCGCTGATGGGCTATTGAGCGGGCGCGTGCAGATGGACGTCGTGATCCTAGGTGCCGGTATCGCAGGGCTCGCCTGCGCCGATCAGTTGCGTGCCGCGGGGCATCAAGTGACCCTGTTCGACAAGGGCCGTGGTCCCGGCGGGCGCATGTCCACCCGCCGGGTCGATCTGGACGGGATGCAGGTCCAGTTCGATCACGGGGCGCAGTATTTCACCGTGCGCGACGATCGCTTCCGACGTCAGGTGCAGGATTGGCAGGCGCAGGGTGTCGCCAGCCCCTGGCACGAGGCGGGCCCGGACGCCTGGGTCGGAACCCCGGCGATGAACGCGCCGGTCCGCCACATGGCGTCATCGCACCGCGTGCATTTCGGCCATCACGTCGTCGGTCTCACCCGAAACGCGCAGGGCTGGCACGTGCGGTTGCAGGAGCAGCAGCACGGCCCGTTCGATGCCGCAATCATCGCCCTGCCCGCCGAGCAGGCCGCAGCGATCCTGGGCACTCACGACCTGATGATGGCCGCGGACGCCATGGCGGCGCGGTCGCAGCCCTGCTGGACGGCGATGATCGCCTTCGAAGACCGGCTTCCGATCGCCGCCGACAGCATACGCCAGCAGGGCATCATCGGCTGGGCGGCGCGAGACGGCGCCAAACCGGGCCGCAACGATGGCGAGACCTGGGTGGTGCAGGGCCATGGTTCCTGGTCCACCGCGCATCTGGAGGACTCGGCAGACGCGGTCGCGAAGGCGCTGCTCGACGCGCTGGTCGCGCATGCCGACGGCCCGGTGCCGCCGCTGCGCTATCTTGCCGCGCATCGCTGGCGCTTTGCGATGACCCCCGGGGTCGACAAGGGCGCGCTGTGGAACGGGAACCTGCGCCTCGGTGCGTGCGGCGACTGGCTGCAGGGCCCGCGGGTGGAGCTGGCTTGGCTCTCCGGCCACCGCCTGGGCACGATGATCGGCAGCGCGGCCGCCGCGGCGTAGCGCGCGGTCGCCAGAGCCAGCGGGCAACAGCGAAAAGAGGGTATGCGCCGCCGAGTGGGATGTCGGAGAACGATAGGCCGCTCAGGCCAGTGGTAATCCAAGCAGGATCGTTAGCAGACCGAGGCAGAGCGATAGCTGGATCCGCAGGGCCATCCAGCCCCGAACGGGCTGCGCACCCCGCGAAAGCGCACGATCAACCAGCGGGGAGACGAGGATCGCGACGCCCAGAACGAGCAGCGTCCTTTCGACGCTCCACCCGCCGTGCTGGAGCAACATCAGTCCCCAGGCCAGCAGCGATGGGCCCACCGCCACGCCGAACAGCCAGGCGGAGGTCCTACCCCGCGCGACACCCTGCCCCCACCACAGCCCGCCCAGGAAGCTATAGATCAACGCCGCATAGCCGAACCCGGACGCGAGCAGCAGGGCGTGGTGCGCCGGCAGCAGCACCAGCCCGGCGACGCAGCCGACCAACGGCAGCAGCCCGGCATAGCCGAGGAGGCGCGCCGCAGGCGCGATCGAGGCAGAATTTTCCATGATCGAGCGATCGCCTGCGGGGCGGAACGTCTCAACCTGTCCGAAAAGACATCGCGCCCCACGCCCGCCCCTGCCCCACATGCCCGCCATGCCCCGCCTGATCCTTCTCCTCGGCGACCAGCTCAGCGCTGGCGTCTCCTCGCTCGCCGAAGGCGATCCGGCCGAGGACGTGGTTCTGATGGCCGAGGTCGCTGAGGAGGCGGCCTATGTCCCGCATCACAAGAAGAAGCTCGCCTTCGTCTTCGCGGCGATGCGGCATTTCGCCGACGAATTGCGCGCGAGCGGCTGGAACGTCCGCTACACCCGGCTCGACGATCCTGCGAACAGCGGCAGCCTCGCCGGCGAGATCGAACGGGCGCGCGCTGATCTGGCGCCGGACGAGATCCTCTGCACCGAGCCCGGCGAGTGGCGGCTGCGCGAGGCCCTCGCCGCGGTGCCGGGCCTCACCCTGCTCCCCGACACGCGCTTCCTCATCGACCCCGCCGGGTTTCGCGCCTGGGCGCAGGGCCGGCGCGGGTTGCGGATGGAATATTTCTACCGCGACATGCGGCGGCGCACCGGCCTGTTGATGGACGGCGACCAGCCCGCCGGCGGCGAGTGGAACTACGACCACGACAATCGCGGCACCCCGCCGCCCGGCACGACGCCGCCGCCGCTTCCCGCATTCGAACCCGATGCGATCACCCGCGAGGTGCTCGCGCTGGTCGAAGCACGCTTTCCGGACAATTTCGGTGATCTCCACCCGTTCGCCCTCGCCGTCACCCGCGCGGACGCGGAACGGGCGCGCGACCATTTTCTCGCCCACGGCCTCCCCCGCTTCGGTGACTATCAGGACGCGATGCGCCGCGGCGAGCCGATCCTGTTCCACGCGCATCTTGCGCTTTACCTGAACATCGGCCTGCTCGATCCGCTGGACCTATGCCGGCGCGCCGAGGCCGAATGGCGCGCCGGCCGCGTGCCGATCAACTCGGTCGAGGGCTTTATCCGCCAGATCCTGGGCTGGCGTGAATATGTGCGCGGCATCTACTGGCTCCACATGCCGGGCTATGCGCAGACGAACGCGCTGGAGGCGCACCGCGCGCTCCCCGACTTCTACTGGACCGGCGCGACCGACATGGCCTGCATCCGCGAGACCGTCGGCCAGACGCGGAGCCATGCCTATGCGCATCACATCCAGCGGCTCATGGTCACCGGCAATTTCGCGCTGCTGGCGGGCATCGACCCCTATCTGGTCCATGTCTGGTACTTGGCGGTTTATGCCGACGCCTATGAATGGGTGGAAATGCCCAACACGAACGGCATGGCGCTGTTCGCAGATGGCGGGATCATGGGCTCCAAGCCCTATGCCGCCAGCGGCGCCTATATCGATCGCATGTCCGATTATTGTGCGGGGTGCCGGTACAAGGTGAAGCTGAAGGCCGGGCCGGATGCCTGCCCGTTCAACTATCTCTACTGGGATTTCATCGGTCGTCACCGCGACCGCTTCGCCCGCAACCCGCGGATGGGGCCGATCGTCCGCAACCTCGACCGGATGAGCGACGATCGCAAGGCGGAGATCCGCGCGGATTCCGCCCGCTTCCTTGATGCGCTGGTGCCGGCGGGGAGCCGCTGGAATGGCTGAACCGCTCACCGTCTGGTATGACGGCGGCTGCCCGCTTTGCACGCGGGAGATCGCGCTGATGCGCCGGCTTGATCGGCGTGGCAGGCTCCGCTTCGTCGACGTCAGCGACGGGGCGACGAGCTGCCCGCTGGACCGGGCCGATCTGCTCGCGCGCTTCCATGTCAGTGATGCACGCGGCCGCTTCTACAGTGGCGCGGCGGCCTTCGCGGCGATGTGGCGGGCGATCCCGCTGCTGCGGCCGCTGGGCTTGCTCGCGTTGCTCCCCGGGGCCACCTGGGGTCTCGAACGGCTGTACCGCGCCTTTCTGCGCATTCGGCCGACACTCCAGCGCTGGATGCGCGAAAGGGATCGACATGGCGGATGATCGTTACGAGGGCCGGGCACGGGCCGTCCCCAAGGGCCGCCTGTCGCGCTTCGGCGTCATGGGGCGCCTCGCCGGCGGCGTTGCCGGCAATGTGCTGGCGGAAGGAGCCAAGCGTCTCGTCGCCGGTGAACGCCCACAGCTGCGCGACCTGGTCCTCACCCCCGGCAACGTCGCCCGCGCCACCGAACAGCTGGCCCAGCTGCGCGGCGCGGCGATGAAGCTGGGCCAGATGATTTCGCTCGATGCCGGCGATGTGCTTCCCGACGAGCTGACCCAGATCCTCGCCCGCCTCCGCGACCGCGCGCACCACATGCCGCCCGCGCAGCTCCAGCAGGTGCTGGCGCGCGAATGGGGCGCCGACTGGAGGCGCCGCTTCGCGCTGTTCGAGGCGCATCCGGTGGCCGCCGCCTCGATCGGCCAGGTCCACCGCGCCCGCCTGCCCGACGGGCGGATGCTGGCGATCAAGGTCCAGTATCCGGGCGTGCGTGAAAGCATCGACGCCGATGTCGATAATGTCGCGACGCTGCTTCGCTTCTCCGGGCTCCTGCCCAAGGGCCTCGACATCGCGCCCCTGCTCGGCGAGGCCAAGCGCCAGCTGCACGACGAGGCGGACTATGTCCGCGAGGCGGCGATGATGACGCGCTATGCCGATCACCTCGCCGGCGACGACCGCTATCTCGTCCCCCGCCCGGTGCCCGAGCTCTCGACCGTCAACGTACTGGCGATGGATTATATCACCGCCAAGCCGATCGAGAGCCTGGAAACGGCCGATCAGGACGAGCGCAACCGCGCGACCACCGCGCTGATCGACCTCGTCCTGCACGAGCTGTTCACCTTCTCCTTCATCCAGACCGATCCGAATTTCGCCAATTACCGCTACCAGCCGGAAAGCGGGCGGCTGGTGCTACTGGATTTCGGCGCCGCAATGCCGGTTTCCGATGCGATCGCGGCGGGATACAGAAATCTGCTGCGGGCCGGTCTCAACAGCGACGCCGCGTCGGTACGGGCAGCCGCGCTCGAGCTGGGCTTCTTCAGCCCGGCGGCACTGGAGCGCCATCCCGGCGTGATCGACCGGATGATCGGCCTGATCCTCGAGCAGACCGATCGCGCCGACGACTTCGACTTCGGCGATCGCAGCTTCCTCCAGGCCATGCGCGGCGAGGGCATGCAGATGGTGGAGGATCGCGCCGTATGGCACGTACCGCCCGCCGACACGCTGTTCGTCCAGCGCAAGATCAGCGGCATGGCGCTGCTGGCGGCACGGTTGAAGGCGCGGGTCGCCTTACGCGGCCTCGTCGGGGCGCGGCTCGCTCAATAGGGGATGCGGGCGCCGTCCCAGGCGAAGATGCCGCCCGAATCCTCGGGGGACAGCTGGTTGAGAACGCCGAGCAGATAGGCCGCGCTAGCATCCGGAGAAAATAGCTTTTCTGGCGCGACCCCGCGCTGGAACGGCGCGGAAAGCGCGCTGTCCACTGTCCCCGGATGCAGCCCCGCGACGATGGCGTGCGGATGCGTCCGGCGAAGCTCGATCGCGAAATTGACGAGCAGCATGTTGAGCGCCGCCTTGGACGCGCGGTAGCTGTGCCAGCCGCCCAGCCGGTTGTCTGCGATCGAGCCGACCCGCGCCGACAGCGCGGCGAACACCGCCCGACGCTCGCGCGACAGCAGCGGCAGGAAATGCTTGGCGATCAGCGCCGGGCCGATCGTGTTGACCGCGAAGACTTCCGCCATCGCAGCCCCATCCAGCGCCCGATAGGCCTTTTCCGGTGCGGGACCCCCTGCCCGGTGCAGCAGCCCGCTGGCGATGAAGACGAGATCGATCGGACCCTCGACCTTCGCCGCAGCCGCTGCGATGCTCGCCTCATCGGTGAGGTCGAAGGCAAAGGGCACGCGCCGCGCTTCGGTCTGCGGCGCGGGATTGCGGCTGCCCAGATAGATCCGCTCGATCGAGGGATCGTCCGCCAGCCGCGCCGCCACCGCGGCTCCGATCCCGCCCGACACTCCGAAGATCACCGCTTGGCTGGCCATTGCACTTTCTCGCTTTCCCGCCGGCTCTCGACGCTGCCCTTGTTGGCGACAACCTGCCCCCGTGGCCGTTCGTTGAGGCCATTCGTTGTGCAGGTGCGATAGCCTGCCCTTTTTGCGCCCCGAAACTATGGCTAGGACAAGCCTGTCATGCGTGTCCTGCTCCTCGCCCTCCCGCTGCTGCTCGCAAACGCCGAGGATCCGCCGATCCCGCCGACGATCAAGGCGATGCTCGACGCGGCCATGAGCTCGGGCAACGAAGCCGATGTCGCGGTGATCGTCAAATATGCGAAGACGGCCGATCCGGCGAGCGCGCCGCTGGTGGCGAGGATCGCTGGCGACTGGCGCTCGAAGCGCCGCGAGGTGGCCCAGCAGGCGCTGCGCGAGGCGCATTTCCTGCAGTTGGTGAAGGGGCATGTCGAACTCGGCGGCTATGTCACCACCGGCAATTCGGAGAATATCGGCGTTACCGCTGCCGCCGAAGTGAAGCGCGAGGGCATCGAATGGCGCCACAAGCTGCGCGTCCAGGCCGATTATCAGGAAAGCCTGGGGGTCACCACCCGCGAGCGCTACCTCGCCGCCTATGAACCCAACTGGAAGTTCGACAGCCGCGCTTATATGTACGGCGCGGCGCAATATGAAAGCGACCGCTTCTCCGGCTTCGGCGATCGTATCTCAATATCGACCGGCGCGGGCTACAGCGCGATCAAGAATTCGGCGGTGAAGCTCGATGTCGAATTGGGGCCGGCATATCGCTACACCCGCTTCATCGGCGCGCCGTCGGAGAACAACATCGCCGCGCGCGGATCGCTCGATTTCGCCTGGAAGCTCTCGCGCGGCATGTCGGTCACCCAGACCGCCTCGGCCTATATCGAGAAGGACAACAGCACCGTCGCGACAAAGTCGGCGTTGCTGGCGCGGCTGATCGGGCCGCTTTCGGCGCAGCTGAGCTACACGGTCCAGTATGAAAGCGCCCCGCCGCTCGGGCGCGTGACCACGGATACCACCAGCCGCGCGGCGCTCGTGCTCGATTTCTGAACCGCCGCAAGGGGTGTTCAACGCCCCCGGTTCCGGTCTACCACAGCTGCATGGACAAGCTTTCCGCGAGTGAACGGACGGCGATCGAGCGCGCCCAGACTGCGCCGATGCTGGAGAGGACCCTGGACTGGACGGCGGTCAACAGCGGCACGCGCAATCTCGCCGGGCTGGCGACGATGGCGGGCATGCTGGCGGATGCCTTTTCGGTGTTGCCGGGTACGCTCGAACTGGCCGAGCCCGAGCCGGTGGAGACCGTCACCCCCGCAGGCGCGGTCGAGCCGCTGGCGCATGGCGGGCACCTCCTGCTCACGGTGCGCCCCGGTGCCCCGGTGCAGTTGCTCTTCACCGGCCACATGGACACGGTGTTCGCCGTCGACCACCCCTTTCAGCGTGCCCGGTGGCTGGACAGCGGCCATCTCAACGCGCCGGGTGCCGCCGACATGAAGGGGGGGCTGGCGCTCCTCCTCGCCGCGCTGGAGGCAGTCGAGGCGAGCCCGGTGGCAGCCCGGCTCGGCTATACGGTGCTGATCAATTCGGACGAGGAAACCGGCTCGCTCTCCTCGCGCGGGCTGATCGCGCGGGTGGCGCAGGGCAAAGCAGCGGCACTCACCTATGAGCCCGCGCTCCCCGATGGTACGCTGGCGGGCGCACGCGGAGGCACCGGCAATTTCTCGCTCGTCGTGCAGGGCCGTAGCGCCCATGCCGGGCGCAATCCCGACGACGGCAGGAATGCCCTGGTCGCCGCCGCCGCGCTCGCGGTGCAGCTTGCAGCGGCGAAGGCCCCCGGCCTGTCGGTGAACCCGGCGCGGATCGACGGCGGCGGGCCGAACAATGTCGTCCCCGATCTCGCGATCCTGCGCGTCAACTTCCGTCCCGGCGATGCCGCCGCCACGGCGCTAGCCCAGGCCGCGCTGGATGATGCAATTGCGACCGTCAGCGCCGCGCACGACGTGCACATACACCTGCATGGCAGTTTCAACCGACCGCCAAAACCCATTGATTCGCAATCCGCTCGCCTTTTCGACCTGGTTCGCGATGCGGGCGCGGACCTCGGGCTGCCGATCGCCTGGAAGGCGACCGGCGGCGTATGCGACGGCAACAACATCGCCGCCTGCGGCGTGCCGGTGGTCGACACCATGGGCGCCCGCGGCGGCGCCATTCATTCCACGGAGGAATTTCTGATCCCCGAAAGCCTGCCCGAGCGCGCCGCGCTCTCGGTCCTCACCATCCTCCGCCTCGCCGAGCGAGGCCGCGCATGACCAGCTTCCGCATCCGCGCCGCACGCGAGGAGGATCTTCAGCCCTTGTACGAGATGGCGAAGCTAACCGGCGGTGGATTCACGAATTTACCACCCGACAAGCCGGCTCTGCGCGCCAAGCTGGAACGCAGCCACGAAGCCTTTGCGCGTACCGACGAGGATGCCGAGGTCGACGATCTGTTCGTGCTGATCCTCGAGAACCTCACCACCGGCGAAGTCCGCGGCACGTGCCAGATCTTCACCCGCGTCGGCATGAAGTGGCCGTTCTACAGCTACCGCATGGGCACGGTGACCAAGCACAGCCAGGAGCTGAAGCGCACGTTTCGCGCGGAAATCCTCAGCCTGGTCAACGATCTTGAGGGGTGCAGCGAAGTCGGCGGGCTGTTCCTCCACCCCGGTGAGCGCGCCGGTGGCCTGGGCCTGCTCCTCGCCCGCGCGCGCTATCTGTTCATCGCCCAGCACCGTGCGCGCTTCGCCGATCGGATCCTTGCCGAACTGCGCGGGGTGATCGACGAGGCCGGTGGATCCCCCTTCTGGGACGGGGTCGCCGGGCGCTTCTTCGGCATGAACTTCCAGCAGGCTGATGAATTCAACGCCACCCATGGCAACCAGTTCATCGCCGACCTGATGCCCAAGCACCCCGTCTACACGGCGATGCTTTCCGAGCATGCGCGGGCGGTGATCGGCCTGCCCCACCCTTCCGGCCGCGCCGCGATGCGCATGCTGGAAAATGAAGGGTTTGCGTTCGAAAGCTATATCGACATCTTCGACGGCGGCCCGACCATGACGGCGCGGGTCGACCAGGTGAAGACGGTCCGCGAGGCGCAGCACGCCTCGGTAGCGGCGATCCTGGCGGGCGGCGAGCCGGCGCTGGTGGCGACGGGCCGGCTGGCAGACTTCCAGGCGGCGCTCGCCCAGGTGACGCCGAGCGAGGGCGGCGTCGCGCTCGATCCGGTGGCGGCGGAAGCGCTCGGACTTCAGACGGGTGATGAACTTCTGTGGGTAGCCCGTTGATGCGCGTCGAGATCAACTTCGACGGCATCGTCGGTCCCAGCCACAATTATGCCGGTCTAAGCCATGGCAACCTCGCCGCGACACGCAATCGCGGTCAGGTTTCGCGCCCGCGCGCCGCGGCGCTGCAGGGCATCGCCAAGATGCGCGCCAACCTCGTGCTCGGGCTGCCCCAAGGCATCCTGTTGCCGCACACCCGGCCCGATCATCGCTGGCTGGCGCAACTCGGCCTAAGCTATGCGCATGCGCCGCCGCACAGCCAGGCCCAGGCGCTCTCCGCCTCGCCGATGTGGGCCGCGAACGCCGCGACCGTGTCGCCGGCGCCCGACACCGCCGACGGCCGCTGCCACCTCAGCGTCGCCAACCTTGTCACCATGCCGCATCGCAGCCATGAATGGCCCGAGACGCTGGCGCAGCTGCGCCTCGCCTTCGCCCACCCGGCCTTTGCGGTGCACGGCCCCGTACCGGCCTCGTTCGGCGACGAAGGTGCCGCCAACCATATGCGGCTCGCCGCCGCGCACGATGCGCCGGGCGTGGAGGTGTTCGTCTACGGCGTCGCGGGTGGCCCCTTCCCGGCGCGGCAGCACCCCGATGCCAGCGCGGCCATTGCCCGGCGCCACCTGCTCGATCCCGAGCGCACGCTGTTCGTGCAGCAGTCCGAGGAAGCGATCGCCGCAGGCGCGTTCCACAACGACGTCGTCGCCGTGGCCAATGGTCGGGTGCTGTTCGCGCACGAACATGCCTTCGCCGACAAGGACCGCTTCTACGATCGCCTGCGCCGCGTGATGCCCGAGGTGGAGATCGTAGAAGTGCCGGCCGCGCAGGTCAGCCTCGCCGACGCGATCGCCTCCTATCTGTTCAACGCCCAGCTGGTGACGCTGCCGGGCAGCGAGACCGGACTGGTGCTGCCCGGTGAGGCGCGCGAGACGCCGGCGGTGTGGAACTGGCTGACCGCGCATGTCGCCGGCAACGGCCCGATCCGCCGGCTGGAAGTGGTAGACGTGCGCGAATCCATGGCGAATGGCGGCGGCCCGGCCTGTCTGCGGCTGCGCGTCGTCGCCGACCCTGCGACGATCGATCCGCGCTTTCTGGTCGACCACGCCAAGCTCGATCGCATTGCCGGCATCGTCGAGGCCTATTGGCCAGAGGCGATCGATCCCGCCGCGATCGCGGACCCTGCGCTCGTCATCCGCATCGAAGCGGCCCGCCGCGCGCTGCTGGAAACGCTCGAGATTGTCGAGTTAATTGACGCTTTACCATAGTGGCATGCACAAAAACGGCGCAAATCCGGGTCTGGCACGCGGCTTGCTGCGTGCCACACATGCTGTACCGGATCGGCCGCCTCTTCGTGATCAAGTCGAAGTTCGAAGCCTTCCTCGTGATCTTCGGCCTCGCCAATGGCGCGGTCGAGCGTGGCTTCCATTATATGAGCCTGTATCCCGGGATCGGCGGCAAGCTGCTGTTCGCGCTGTGCCCGATTGCGGTGTTCATGGCGGGGGGGCGTATCCTCGACAGCATCGACGCGGGGATCTGACAGGCCCAGAAACACAAACCCCCGCCGAGCCGGGCTCTGGCGGGGGAGTGGTGCGCCCGGAACGATTCGAACGTCCGACCCTCAGATTCGTAGTCTGATGCTCTATCCAGCTGAGCTACGGGCGCCTGGTGGAGGGGAGCCTTTATCGGCGGTTTCGGAAGAGCGCAACCCCGTTGCGCCAAGTTTTCCACACGCATATGGCAAGGCCATGCGATCGCTCCCCCTTCTCGTCGCAGGCGCCATGCTGCTTGCCGGCTGCGCCCAGACCAGCACGCGTTATCCCTCGCTGCTTCCGCGGGCGAACGAACGCCTCGACTTCACCGAACCCGAGCGGCCGGTAGCACAGGCCACCCCGGATGCCGGGCTCGACGCACGGATCGCAGCGCTGACGACGCTCATCGATTCAGCCGATCGCGAATTCCAGACGGCGGCGAAGGACGCCGAGACCAAGGTCGCGCGTGCGCGCGGCCTGTCGGCGGGCAGCAGCCCATGGCTCGATGCGCAGACGGCGCTCAGTGTGCTGGATGGCCTGCGCGCGCGCACCGCGGTGCCGCTGGGCGACCTCGATCAGTTGCGGATCGAGCGCGCCCAGAGCGGCCAGCCGGACTATCCTGCGCTGCAGGCGGCGATGGACCGCGCCAGCGCGATCGTGACGGCGCAGGAAAGCCGGGCGCGCTCGCTCGAAGCGGCGATCGCGCCCGCCGGCTGACCGATCAGGGCTTGGCGGGCACTGCCGCCGGTGCCGCGGTGGCGGCGACCGGCGTGGGCGTGGGCGGCGGCCCCTTGGCGATGGTGGCGGACAGCGTCGTGGCGTCGGCGCAGGTCGCCTTGCAGATCGTCTTAATCTTGGCGAGATTGTCCTTGGCGCGGGTCATCGCGCCCTTGGCAACCATCGCCTCGCCCTGACCGCGCAGCGCGGTGAGATCGTTGGGGTCGAGCTTGAGCGCCTCGCCATAGAAGCGGATCGCCTTGCCCGGCAAATTTTGCGCGCGGGCGATGTCGGCGATCAGCACGAACGCCTCGCGGTTGCGCGGATCGACCGCCAGCGCACTCTCCAGCAGATCGTTGGCGCCGCCGAGATTGCCGGCCGCCTGCGCACCGCGCGCCTGGCGCACCAGCTCCACCGAACGCGGATCGAGCTGGCTGTCGGGCCGCTGCGCGCTCAGGCTGCTAGAAACCGTCAATACCAGCAGCGCACCCGCTACCGACAGGGTCGTGAACCGCATCAACATCTCCAAAACTCCATTGCCACGGGCTAGCATTGCCGCACCAGCTTCGCGACAAAAAAGCCGTCGGTCGTGTCGTGGTGCGGCGTGAGCCGCAGCCCGTCGCCGCGCGGCCGGCCCGCCGGCGTGTCCAGCGGCATGGCCGACCAACCCGGCTGGGCGGCGAGAAAGCGCTCGACCTGCCCTGCCCCTTCGGCGTCGAGCAGCGAGCAGACGATATGGATCAGCGTGCCGCCCGGCCGCACCAGCCGGGCCGCGAGATCGAGCAGATGCGCCTGGGTATCGACATAGCGATCGAGCTGCGTCTGGGTCAGCCGCCACCGCGCCTCGGGATTGCGCCGCCAGGTACCGGTGCCGGAGCACGGCGCATCGACCAGGACCAGGTCCGCCCGGTCGCGCCAGGCGGCGAGCCGCTCTGCCTCGCGACCGGGATCGAGCAGCAGCGTCTCGGCGATGGTGACGCCGGCACGCGCCGCCCGCGGCATCAGGCGGGACAGGCGCGGCCGATCGATGTCGCAGGCCAGGATGGTGCCGCGGTTCTCCATCGCCGCGGCCAGCGCCAGCGTCTTGCCGCCGCCCCCGGCGCAGAGATCGATCGCCGTCATGCCCGGCGCCGCACCCGCGAGCGCGCTCACCAGCTGGCTGCCGGCATCCTGCACCTCGAACAAGCCGTCGGCATAGGCATCGGTTCGGTCGACCGACGTATCCTCGGGCAGACGCAGCGCATCGGGCGCGAAGGGGAGCGTGCTGGCGCCGTCGAACAGCGCCGCGATCGCATCGGGCGTGGTCTTCAGCCGGTTCACCCGAAGATCGAGCGGCGCGCGATCGAGCAACGCCGCGCGCTCGACCGCGTCCAGACCGGAGGCATCGAACGCCGCCTCCAGCCATGCCGGGGCCGCCCCCGCCGCCGACACCGGCTCGCCCTCGACGATCGCCGGCGGGCCGTAGTGCGATCCATCGAACAGCGCGGCGATCGCAGGATCCGTCCGTGCCAGGGCGAGGATGGCCGCCCGACCCGACGCCGGCACCTCCCCGCAGTGGCGGATGGCATCGTACACCAGCGTGCGCACCGCGCGGCGATCCTTCGAACCTGCAAAGCGCCGTTCCGCAAACCAGCGCGACAGGATCACGTCGGCCGCGGCGCCGCGGTTGCGGGCAGCCGCCAGAATCTGGTCGAGAACATCAATTGCCATCTGTACGCGTGCAGCGGGAGTCATGCCGAACCGCTAGGCGGAACCGGATGCGAATGCAAAGGTGGCGCCTGCGAACCTTCAAAATCAGGAAGATAGCATTTCCCGGTAATAGTTCGTAAACCAATCTGGATGCATTCTGACGTGATGGGGATCGGGAGAGCGGGGGTGGGACGCAGCGCGGCGATCAAAGCCCTGCTCCGCTATGTGGCGGTGCAGTTGCTCGTGCTGCTGGCTCCGGCAGCGGCGGAGGCAGTGCCCATTCCGCGCGATTCGCGTGTCTGCCACACGGTGACCGCGCTCGCCGCACCGGACGCGGTGCTCGACCAGTTGCGGTTTACCTGTGCGCCCTCGGCAAGCGGCTATAATCAGGACAGCCTGTGGGTCCGGCTGGATCCACGACAATATGCGCGCGACGGCGAGGCGGTTACGCTGCTGGTCCATCACACCCGCTTCGATCGCCTCTCGGTGGCGTTCCGCTATGCCAACGGCACGACCGAGTGGCAGCAGGTGCACAGCGGTGCCTTTGACGACCATTGGCGCCCCGGCGCGCAGATCGCCTTCACGCCCAACGATCGGTCGGCACCTCTCGAATCGATCACGCTCCGGGTCGATCGGCTGACCAGCTATCAGTTGCTCCGGTTGCGCCTGGTGAGCGCGGGCGAGGCGGATATCGAGAACGGCCTGCTGTCCGCGCTGATCGGCGCCGCACTGACCCTGCTGGTGGCCGGTGCACTCTACAATTTCTCGCTCGCGCTGGGGATCCGGCGGCAATATCTCGCTTGGCAAGGCGCCTGGGCGGTGGTGGTCTTTTTCTGGGGGGCGATCTGGTCCCAGTTCGGGCTGCTCGTGGCGCCGGGCATGGCCGGCACGCTTGCGGCGCAGAGCTGTACCGCCCTCTCGGCCCTGTCGGTGCTGCTCGCGACGCTGAGCACCACTACCGCGCTCGAACGGGGTACGGTGCCCCAGCCGATCCGCGTGCTGGCGCTGCTGTTCGGGGTGGCCGTGGCGCTGATCGGCGTGCCCGCCACGCTCGTCCGGAGCACGGTGCTGGAGCAGATCGCACCGGTGCTGGCCGTCGCCATTCTCGGCAACCTGTCGCTGATCGTGCTGTGCCTTGCCTGGGGCGTTCGGCGCGGGAGCGTCGAGGCACGCGACCTGCTTGCCGCCTGGTCGGTCCCGATGGCCGCGCTGGCCTTTACCCAGATCGTCGATGTCGGCAGCCGGCTATGGGGCGGCGGTTCGCAGATCCTGGTGCTGTTCGCTTCGGCCTGGCAGACGATCTGGCTGTCGATCGCCGCCAGCCGCCGCCTCGCCCGCCTGCGCGCCGAGCGCGACCTGGCCCGCGCCGCCGAGGCCCGCGCCAGCGAACTGGCGGAACGCGATCCGCTGACCGGCATCCGCAACCGCCGCGGCCTGATCGAAGCCGCGCAGGCGCTGATCACCGCTGCGGGCAAGGACTCGGCGACGATCGGGCTGCTGCTGATCGACATCGATCGGTTCAAGGCGATCAACGACGAGCATGGCCATGATGCCGGTGACGTCGTCCTGTGCACGATCGCGTCGCGCCTGGCGCGATGGGAGGGCCCGCGCTGCGCCGTCGCCCGGCTGGGCGGTGAGGAATTCGCACTGATCCTGACGCATCGTGGCGGCACCGCGCTCACCGCCTTCGCCGATCTGGTGCGGCAGGAAATCGCCGCATGCGATCACACGACCGCCATCGGAACCCAGCGGGTGACGGTGAGCATCGGGATTGCGGAAGCCATCGACGATTGCGACTATGCGCAGCTCTATCGCGATGCCGATCGCGCGCTGTATGCCGCCAAGCGCGGTGGGCGGGACCGGGTGTGCCGGATCGATCCGGCACCGGAAGCCGCGCCGCCGCGGGCCGTGGAGCCCGCGACGCCGGAAATACGAGCTCAGCGCGTCGGGTAGTTCGGCGCTTCGCGGGTGATCGTCACGTCGTGGACGTGGCTTTCCTTGAGGCCCGCATTGGTGATGCGGACGAAGCGCGCCTTTTGCTGGAATTCCGGCAATGTGGCCGCGCCGACATAGCCCATCGACGCCTTCACGCCGCCGACCAGCTGGTGGATCACGTCGCGCGCGGGGCCCTTGTACGGCACCTGCCCCTCGATGCCCTCCGGCACCAGCTTCAGCTGATCCTTGATGTCCTGCTGGAAGTAGCGATCGGCCGAGCCCTTGGCCATCGCGCCCACCGAGCCCATGCCGCGATACGACTTGTAGGCGCGGCCCTGGTACAGGAAGGTCTCGCCCGGCGCTTCCTCGGTACCGGCGAGCAGCGAGCCGATCATCGCGGCGCTCGCGCCGGCGGCCAGCGCCTTGGCGATGTCGCCCGAGGTGCGGATCCCGCCATCGGCGATCACCGGCACGCCCGACTTGGCGGCTTCGTTGGCGGCATCCATCACGGCGGTGAGCTGCGGCACGCCGACACCGGCGACGACGCGGGTGGTGCAGATCGAGCCCGGCCCGATGCCTACCTTCAGCCCGTCCGCGCCCGCGCCGATCAGCGCGCGCGCCGCCTCGGCGGTGGCGATGTTGCCGGCGATCACCTGGACGCGGTTGGACAGCTTCTTCACCCGCTCGACCGCGCGACTGACGTCCTTGTTATGGCCGTGCGCGGTGTCGATCACGATCAGGTCGACTTCGGCATCGACCAGCGCCTCGGTGCGCGCGAAGCCCTTGTCGCCGACGGTGGTCGCCGCGGCGACGCACAGGCGGCCGGTACCGTCCTTGGTGGCATGCGGATAGGTGACGGCCTTTTCGATGTCCTTCACCGTGATCAGGCCAACGCAGCGATAGGCCTCGTCGACGACCAGCAGCTTCTCGATCCGGCGCTGGTGGAGCAGGCGGCGTGCCTCTTCCTGCGCGACGCCCACCTTCACGGTGGCGAGGTTCTGATGGGTCATCAGCTCGGAAACGAGCTGGTTTGGGTTCTCGGCGAAGCGAACGTCACGGTTGGTCAGGATGCCGACCAGCTTGCCGCCGGCCTCGACGATCGGGATACCGCTGATCCGGTGGCGCGCCATCAGCGCCTGTGCTTCGGCGAGCGTGCCGGTGGGCGCCATGGTGATCGGGTTGACGACCATGCCGCTCTCGAACCGCTTGACCGCGCGGACCGCCTCGCACTGCTCGTCCACTTCCAGGTTGCGGTGGAGCACGCCGATACCGCCCAGCTGGGCCATCACGATCGCCATGTCGGCTTCGGTGACGGTATCCATCGCGGAGGAGAGGATCGGGATGTTGAGCGCGAGGCTCTTGGTCACGAAGGTCCGCGTATCCGCCATGCTCGGCACGATTTCGGATTCGCCCGGATAGAGGAGGACGTCGTCGAACGTGAGGCCGAGGGGGATTTCCATGGGGGTGCGCCAAATCCTTGAGTCGAATGTTGGCGGCCCATGTAACCGCAAGGGTGCAGATGCGCTAGGGGGCAGCTTCAGGCATGCACCGGCGGCATCCCGGGATAGAGCAGGTCGCGCTCCACCTGCACCTGCCGACGGATATGCTCTGCGAGCTTCCTCGATGCCGCGACATAGGCCGGCCAGTTGGCGACCGCGGTCGGTGTCGGCCAGGCGCTGACATGGTCGGTGTAGAACATGCGCATGTCGAGGTTGCCGCCGCGCAGCGACCGTACCACCTCGGCGCGCGCGCCACCGGTCTGCAGGGCCGCGTTGACCAGTTCGTCGACGGCGCGGCGCCGTGCGGCCACCGCGCGGGCGGTCTGATAGCGAATCCGCGAAAGCTCGGCGACGTCGCAGCACGGCCGTGCCAGCAGATTTTCGATCGCTCCGATCGCCTGGAGCAGCGTCATGTCGAGTTCGTGCATGTTCTGCATGGTTTAACCATAGGAGATCCACGCCGCCCCGACCTGGCGCGCGCCCATTTAATCGGGTGCGCCGGCGCGCTCCAGCAGGCGACGGGCCTGCGCCACGTGCATGGCCTCGATCATCCGATCGCGGAAGCGCTCCGCGCCGCCACCGGCGGCGGTGAGCAGCGCGCGTGCATCCGCGATCTCGTCGGCCGTCGGCGCGAAGGCGGCGTCGGCGGCGGCAATCTGGCCGGGATGGATCAGGGTCTTGCCATCGAAGCCGAGCACTCGGCCTTCCCGGCACTCCGCGGCAAGCCCTTCCGCATCGGCGAGCGCATTGAAGACGCCGTCCAGTGCCCAGGCATTGCCGGCGCGGGCCGCAAGCACCACCGTCTGCAGGGCGAGCGATAGCCCGGCCCGCCCCGCTGCCGCCGGGATGCCGAGGGTCGCTTTCAGATCGTTGGTGCCGGCGATCAGCCCGGCCACGCCCGGAACCGCAGCGATGCCGGCCGCGGCCAACACCCCGGCCGGCGTCTCGATCATGGCGAGGATCGGCTTGCCCGCCGCCGCGGCGATGCGGGCGGCAGTGGCGGCATCCTCCACCTTGGGCACCACGACGCAATCCGCCGCCGAACCGGCGACCGCCGCGAGGTCCGCGGCATGGCCTTCGGTATCGGCACCGTTCACCCGTATTGCCGCGATCCGATCGCCAAAGCCTTCCGCCACCGCCGCCACGGCGGCGGCGCGCGCGACGTCCTTGTCCTCCGGCTTCACCGCGTCCTCGAGGTCGAGGAT
Organism: Sphingomonadales bacterium; assembly: GCA_027489295.1. The sequence goes on from JAIYAA010000125.1 coordinate 34,236, forward strand.
CACCATGTCGCAGGCGAGCGTGCGCGCCTTGGCGATCGCGCGCGGGTTCGACGCGGGCAGGAACAGGGCGGTGCGGGGGGCGAGAGCCATGCTGGTCATGGGCGTTCTCTATGCTAGCACTAGGCCCCATTGCGAGGGGAGTCGGGGCGTATGGACGTGCTTTTCGTGTTTCTGGCCGGGCTGGTGGTGCTGGTGCTGTTCTACCTGCTGACCAGCGTGAAGATCGTGACTCAGGGCTACCAATACACCATCGAGCATTTCGGCCGCTTCACCACCGTCGCCGCGCCGGGCTTCAACTTCTACCCCGCGTTTTTCTACCGTGTCGGCCGCAAGGTGAACATGATGGAGCAGGTGATCGACATTCCGGGCCAGGAGATCATCACCAAAGACAATGCGATGATCTCCACCGACGGGGTGGTGTTCTTCCAGGTGCTGGATGCCGCCAAGGCCGCCTATGAGGTGTCGGATCTGTACGTCGCGCTGCTCCAGCTGACGACGACCAACCTGCGCACGGTGATGGGTTCGATGGACCTCGACGAGACTTTGTCCAAGCGTGACGAGATCAACGCACGACTGCTCTCGGTCGTCGATCACGCCACCACGCCCTGGGGCGTGAAGATCACCCGCGTCGAGATCAAGGACATCCGCCCGCCGGCGGACATCGTCAACGCGATGGGCCGCCAAATGAAGGCCGAGCGCGAGAAGCGCGCCAATATCCTCGAGGCGGAGGGCACCCGCCAGTCGGAGATCCTGCGTGCCGAGGGCCAGAAGCAGGCGCGCATCCTGGAGGCCGAGGGCCGGCGCGAATCCGCCTTTCGCGACGCCGAGGCGCGCGAGCGCGCCGCACAGGCCGAAGCCGAGGCGACCCGGCTGGTTTCCGACGCGATCGAGGCGGGCAGCAGCCAGTCGCTCAACTATTTCATCGCGCAGAAATATGTCGAGGCCGTCGGCAAGTTCGCGACCTCGCCCAACGCCAAGACGATCCTGTTCCCGGTCGAGGCGACGCAGCTGATCGGCACGCTGGGTGGCATCGGCGAGCTGGCCCGGGATGCGCTGGCCGGTAGCGCGCCCAAGCCCCCCGCCGCGTCCCCGGCCCGCCGCCCCGGTCCGTTCGACCAGCAGGATTGATCGCCCAGGTGGACTGGCTGCAACACCCGCCCCTGCTCTGGCTGATCGCCGCGGTCGCGCTGGGGATCGCGGAACTGCTGGTCCCAGGCGTGTTCCTCGTGTTCCTCGCGGTGGCGGCAGCGATCACCGGTGCGCTGGCGCTTTTGCTCCCGGAACTACCGGTCGCCGGTCAGCTGCTGGGTTTCGCGCTCTGGTCGGCCCTCGCGGTGCTGATCGGTCGGCGCTGGTATCGGGACTTCCCGGTGCCCAGCGGCGATCCGCTGCTCAACGACCGGGTTGCCCGGCTGGTCGGCGAGGTCGTCACCGTCACGGAACCGATCAGCGACCATGGCGGCCGGGTCCGCGTCGGCGACGGCGAATGGCCGGCGCGCGGGCCCGACATGCCCGCCGGCGCCCGCGTCCGCATCACCGGCGCCACCGGCGCGACGCTCCGCGTCGAGCCGCTCCCCATCCTTCCCCAAGACTGAAACCAATCGAGGTCGAATTGATGCGTACCACCCGTCGCGACGTGCTGCTCGGATCGAGCGCCCTTCTCGCCACCGGCGCAGGCGTCCGCCCTGCGCTTGCGGCTACCGGGCCTGCCGAGGCCCAGGCGCAGGCGCTGATCGATCGCACCGCCGAGGCGCTGCTGGTGCTGAACCCGGCGGGCGCCACCGGCCTCGGCATCGACAAGGATGCGCGCGCGGCGCTCAAGCACAAGCTGGGCGACCGCACCCCTGCCGGGGTTGCCAAGATGGCGGCGCATCTGAAGGCAACGCTGGCCGAGATCGAGCGGATCGACGTGAACGCGGTCAGCCCCGAGATGCGCGTCCATCTCGACGTGATCCAGACCGCCTATGCCAACGGACTGAAGGGCATCGCCTTCCCGTACGGCGACGTCGCGGTGGGGAGCTGGCGCAACACCCCCTATGTCGTGATCCAGAATGTCGGCGCCTATATCGACGTGCCGAAGATGCTCGACAGCGATCATCAGATCGCGACGCGCGACGACGCCGATGCCTATTGCGACCGCCTCCAGGCCTATGCCGGCGCGCTCGACGGCGAAACGGTGCGGCTCCAGCAGGCGGCGAGCGTCGGCGTGATCGCGCCCGACTTCCTGCTCGACAAGTGTCTCAAGCAGATCCACCTCGCTCGCAGCGGCGATCCGGTGACGTGGGACGTGGTATCCTCGCTTGCCAAGCGCACCACCGCCATCGCCGGGGGGCATGCAGCGCGTGCCGCGAAGATAGCCGCCGACCAGATCGCCCCCGCGCTCGACCGCCAGATCGCCGAGCTGGAAAAGCAGCGCACGCGCGCCACCTCGGATGCAGGAGTCTGGAAATTCAAGGACGGCGACGCCTATTATGCCTGGGCGCTGAGCGCCGGCACCACCACGACGATGTCGCCGGACGAGGTCCATGCGATGGGCAAGGCACAGCTCGCCGAACTCCAGGCCGAGATGGACACGATCCTCAAGACGCTCGGCTATACGCAAGGGTCTGTCGGCGCGCGGATGCGCGGGCTGGCGACCGACAAGCGCTTCGCCTTCCCCGAGAACGACGCCGGCCGAGCCGAGATCATCCAGATCCTCCAAAAGAGCATCGACGACATGCGCACCCGCATGCCGCAGGCGTTCCACACGCTGGTGCCGGGCAATGTCGAGGTGAAGCGCATTGCCCCCGTCGAGGAAGCAGGCGCCGCCGGCGCCTATGGCGGCCCGGGCACGATCGACGGCAAGGTCCCCGGCCGGCTGTGGATCAACCTGCGCTCGACCGGTATCTGGACGCGGTTCAGCCTGCCCGACCTCGCCTATCACGAGGCGATCCCGGGCCATGCCTGGCAGGGCGAGTACACGTTCAAGATGCCGCTGATCCGCTCGCTGCTGCAGTTCAACGCCTATTCCGAAGGCTGGGCGCTCTACGCCGAGCAGCTCGGCGACGAGCTCGGCGTCTATGCCGAGAACCCGGCGGCGAAGCTCGGCTATCTCCAGTCGCTGGGCTTCCGCGCCTGCCGGCTGGTGGTCGACAGCGGGCTCCACGCCAAGCGCTGGACCCGCGAACAGGCGATCCGCTGGTTCGTCGAGGCGAACGGCTCGTCCGAGGACGAGGTGCAGGGCGAGGTCGACCGCTATTGCTCCTGGCCGGGCCAGGCCTGCGGCTACAAGGTGGGCCACACCGCGATCAACCGGCTGCGCACCCAGGCGAAGACCGCGCTGGGCGACCGGTTCGACTTCCGCGCCTTCAACGATGCGCTGGCGCTGGGGGGGAATGTGCCGATGACGGTGCTCGGCCATGTGATCGACCGGCATATCGCGCAGCGGAAAGGGTGAAGCCCTCCCTTCCAACGGTCATCCCGGCGAAAGCCGGGATGATTTCAGCAGAAGGGCTTACGCGTGGCGCCAGCGCCAGAGCAGCATCGGCCGGGCGAGCGCCAGGCCGATCAGGAAGCCGCCGATATGCGCCCAGATCGCGACGTCGACGCCGCCCTGCAGAAAGGCGAACCCCATCAGCAGGTTCACGCCGACCCACGCCGCCGCCAGCCAGGCGATGTGCACCAATTGTGCCGGGATCGGGCCGATCGCCTTGGCGCGCTGGCGTCCGTAGAGCAGCGAATAGGCGCCGACCACTGCCGAGCTGGCGCCGCTCGCGCCGATCATCGGCGCGGTCGACATCGGCCCGGCGAGCCACTGCGCGGCGCAGGCGACATAGGCACCGATCAGGTACAGCGCCACCAGACCCTTCGCGCCGATCGCGCGCTCCGTCTCCTGCCCGGTGAATGCGAGCATCAGCATGTTCATGCCGAGATGGGCGAGCCCGCCATGGATCAGCGCCGAACTGAGCGGCGTCGCCCACACCGGAACCAACAAACCCGGCAGGAGGAGTCCGCCGGAAATCCGTGCGGGGATGAAACCCGCCGCATATTGGATCTGCGCCGCATTGGGGGCGAAATTGGCGATCAGACTCACCGCCACCGTGACGGCGACGATCACCGTCGTGGCGCTAAGCGTCCGCATCGGCTGCCTCAGATGAATTCGACCTTCGAGACAAGATAGTACCGATCGCCTGCCGGCACCGATACCTCGACTTCCTCGTCGACCTTGCGGCCGATCAGCGCACGACCGATCGGCGAGTTGTACGAGATGCGGCCCTTGCTCGCATCGGCCTCGGTCTGCCCGACGATCTGGTACCGTACCGGCTTTTCGTCCTCGTCGATCAGCGTAACGGTCGCGCCGAACACGATCTTGTCGCCCGAAAGCTCGCGGGGATCGATGATCTGGGCGCGGCTGAGCTTGTCCTCGATGTCGTTGATCGTGGCTTCGACCTGGCCCTGCCGCTCCTTGGCGGCATGATATTCGGCGTTTTCCGAAAGGTCGCCATGTGCGCGCGCTTCCTCGATCGCGTCCACGATCAGCGGGCGCTCCGCCTTCAGCCGCTTCAACTCTTCGTTGAGCTTCTGATAGCCTTCCGCCAGCATCGGCATCTTTTCGACGGTCGCCATAACGCCCTTGTCCTTCAATACACCCCCGGTACCGAGCGTCGCCCGAAAACGACGTCCGCACACTTACATCGGTTGGGGAAATCCATTGTGCGAACGCGAATATTAAGACGCGGGACGAAAAACATCAAGGCGGGGGGAGGAAAACGCAAGATTTGGTTTGCGGATTAACCCTTGGCCCCTCTTCCTTAGAGGAGGGGTTGGGGTCGATCGATTCCAGAACATCGGTTGGCCTCGGTGAGACACGGCCCCACCCCAACCCCTCCCCTGAAGGGGAGGGGCTCAGGTTCAGTGCCTCACCCCCGCGAAGCGAAATAGGCCTGGATCGGCTGCACCTCGATCGGGTTGGCGCGCATCGCCGCGATCGCCCGCGCCGCCGCGACGCTGCCCGGCGCCGTGGTGAAATAGGGCACCTTCTGCGCCAGCGCCGAGGCGCGGATGCTCATCGAGTCCTTGAGCGACTGCCAGCCCTCGGTGGTGTTGAAGATCAGCGCGACGCCGCCGTCCTGGATGCGGTCGACGATGTGCGGGCGGCCCTGCGCCACCTTGTTCACCGTCTCCACCGCGATCCCCTCGGCCGCCAGGAACTCGGCCGTGCCGCTGGTCGCGATGATCTTGAAGCCGAGATCGGCGAGGATCTTCACGCCCGGCAGCACCACCGCCTTGTCGCCCTGCTTGACGCTGACGAACACCGTACCGCCGTCGGGCAGGATCGTACCCGCGCCCAGCTGCGACTTGGCGAAGGCGGTGGCGAAGTCCTTGTCGATCCCCATCACCTCGCCGGTCGACTTCATCTCGGGGGACAGCACCGGATCGACACCGGGGAAGCGCGCCCAGGGGAACACCGCCTCTTTGACCGCGATATAATCGATGTCGCGATCAATCTTGGGCAGGTTCGCCAGCTTCTCGCCCGCCATCACGCGGCTGGCGATCTTGGCGATCGGCGCACCGATCGCCTTGGCTACGAACGGCACCGTGCGGCTGGCGCGCGGGTTGACCTCGATCAAATAGACCTCGCCGTCCTTGACCGCGAACTGGATGTTCATCAGCCCCTTGACCTTGAGCGCGCGCGCCAGCGCCACGGTCTGGCGCTCGATCTCGGCGATGATCTCGGCGGGCAGGCTGTAGGGCGGGATCGAGCAGGCGCTGTCGCCCGAATGGACGCCGGCTTCCTCGATATGCTGGAGCACGCCCGCCACCACGACATCGGTGCCGTCGGCGATCGCGTCCACGTCCACCTCGATCGCGTCGCGCAGATACTGGTCGATCAGCACCGGCGAGTCGCCCGAGACCTGCACCGCGGTCTGGATATAGTCGTCGAGCTGCTGGAGGCTGTCGACGATCTCCATCGCCCGGCCGCC
>JAIYAA010000410.1 GCA_027489295.1 Sphingomonadales bacterium
GCCGAGATACCGGTCCAGCGCGAGCATCGCGAGCGTAGCGGTGAGGATCGGAAAGGCCGCGACGATCAGCATGTTGGCGCCCAGCGCCGTCCAGCAGAACATCGGCATCCGCAGATAGCTCATGCCCGGCGCGCGCTGCTTGAGGATCGTCGTCACCAGGTTGATGCCGGACATCAGCGTGCCGACACCGGAGATCTGGATCGCCCAGACATAATAGTCGACGCCGACGCCAGGCGAGTAGGTCGTCTCGCTCAAAGGCGCATAGGGCAGCCAGCCGGTGCGGGCGAACTCGCCGATCACCAGGCTCATATTGACCAGCAGCGCGCCCGAGGCGGTGAACCAGAAGCTCGTCGAATTGAGCGTCGGAAACGCCACGTCGCGCACGCCGAGCTGCAGCGGCACGACGAAGTTCATCAGCCCGATGATCACCGGCATCGCGCCGAAGAAGATCATGATCGTGCCGTGCGCGGAGAAGATCTGGTCGTAATGCTCCGGCGGCAGATAGCCCTGGGCGTGGCCGATCGCGCTCGCCTGCTGGGTGCGCATCATGATCGCGTCGACGAAGCCGCGCAGCAGCATGACGAGCCCGAGCAGCACGTACATCACCCCGATCCGCTTGTGATCGACCGAGGTGATCCACTCCTTCCACAGATAGGGCCAATGGCCCTTCACGGTGATCCAGCCGAGCACGGCGAGCAGCGCGAGGCCCACGCCGCCGGCGGCGAGCAGCGGGATCGGCTGGCTGAAGGGGATCGCAGACCAGGTGAGCTTGCCGAGCATCGTCACTCCGCCGTTCCGGGGGAAACTTGAGGTTGGCCGCCGCGGCCCTGGTTCGGGCCGGGAGCGGGCGGCAAATGCTGCGCCACAACCAGGTCGAACAACGCCGGCTGCACTGCGCCCCAGTGCTTGGCGGGCTCGTGCTGGCTCTGGCGGGCGAGCGCGCGATAGGCGCGCGCATCGAGCAGGCCACCCGCCGCCTTCACGCGCGCGACCCAGCGGGCGAACGCCGCCGGCGGCACCGACTGCAGCCGGAAGTTCATGTCCGAGAACCCGTCGCCGCTATAGTGGGCTGACTGGCCGTAATAGCTTCCCGACCGGTCTGCGCGCAGGTGCAGCGTCGTCGCCATGCCGTTCATCGTGTAGATTTGGCTGCCCAGCCGCGGCACGAAGAAGCTGTTCATCACGCTGGCCGAGGTCAGGCGGAAGCGAATGGGGACGCCCGCCGGGATCACCGGCTGGTTCAGCGCCGCGATGCCCTGTTCGGGATAGACGAACAGCCATTTCCAGTCGAGCGAGACCACCTGCACCTCCAGCGGGGCTGCCCTGGACGCGATCGGTCTGGCGGGATCGAGATCGTGGCTGCCGATCCAGATCAGGCCGCCGAGGAAGAGGATGACGAGCAGCGGGATCGACCAGACGATCAACTCGATCCGCCCCGAATAGACGAACTCGGGCCGATAGCGCGCCTTGCCGTTGCCCGCGCGGAACCACCAGGCGAAACCGAGGATCGCCACCATGGTAGGCACCACGATCGCCAGCATGATCGCGAGCGAATCGATTAGGATGGTGCGATTGTTCGCCGCGATCGGACCGCCCGGCTGCAGGATGCTCGCCCCGCCACACCCGCCCAGCAACAGCAGAAGCGCTACGACAGCGCCCGGGCGAGCGGGGGCCGCTACCGGGTCGCGCGGTCCGGGTTGTTCCATGGGGTGGCGCTCCTCCTGATGCGGGGGGCAACGACGCGGCCGCGCCCCCGTTCCCGGAAATCGGCGCCGCGGATCAGCCTTGCGCGCGGTTGGCGAGCTGAAGCAGCGCGGCGATGGTGGAGAATCCGCCGCCCAGCAGCGTCACCCCGGCCCATCCGTCCATCCCCCATGCGAGGGTCGCGGTGGCCGAACCCACCGACGCGCCGAGGAACATCGATCCCATCAGCACCGTGTTGAGCCGCGCCCGCGCCTCGGGCCGCAGCGCGAAGATGATGTGCTGGTTGGAGACGAGCGCGCTCTGCACGGCGAAATCGAGCACGATCACGCCGATCACCAGCGCGGCGATGCTCGCCCACAGCCCGAACAGCAGCCAGCTCGCCACCGCGAGCAGCGCGCCGATCAGCACCACCAGGTGCGGCCCGCGCTTGTCGGCGATGCGGCCGGCGAGCGGCGCGCCAAGGATACCCGCGGCACCGACGACGCCAAACAGCCCGGCCACGTCCGCCCCCATCCCGAAGCGCGGCGTCTGCAGATACAGCGCCAGGATCGTCCAGAAACCGGTAAAGCCGGCGAAGAGCAGCGCCTGGGTGATCGCTGCCAGCCGCAGCGCCGGGAACTCCCGCCAGAGATGGCCCAGCGACCCAAGCAGCGCGCCATAGCCCAGCGTCGCCTCGGGTTCGCTGCGTGGCAGCCGCCACGCCATCACCGCGGCCGTGCCGAGCGCCAGCGGCACGCCCAGCCAGAACATCTCGCGCCAGCCCAGGTTCGTGCCGACGAAGCCGGACAGCGTACGGCTGAGCAGGATGCCGCAGAGCAGCCCGGCCATCACCGTTCCCACCGTCTGCCCGCGCTTGGCCGGATCGGCGAGATGCGCGGCGAACGGCACGATCTGCTGCGCGACGCTCGCCGCCGCACCAACCAGCAGCGAGGCGCCGATCAGCATCCAGGCATTGGGCGCCAGCGCCGCCCCCACCAGCGCCGCCGCCAGTACCAGGAACTGGAGCACGATCAGCCGCTTGCGCTCGTGCAGGTCGCCCAGCGGCACCAGCAGGAACAGCCCCGCCGCATAGCCGAGCTGGGTCGCCGTCGGCACCAGACCCGCCGGCTGTCCGGGCAGGTCGCGCTCGATGATGCCCAGCAGCGGCTGGTTGTAATAGATGTTGGCCACGGCAATCCCTGCCGCTGCCGCCATCGCGAAGGTCAGGCCACGGCCGAGCCGCGTAGGTGCTTGGGGTGCGTGCAAAGCGTCGACTCCTCGGGCGTTCGGCCGCCCAGATAGGGAGTCCAACGCCCGGCTGTTACTGTGCGATGGTTTGGGCGCCGCTGTCGTCGAGCAGATTGGTCTCGGCCATGGCGTTGTCGGGTTCGTCGACATGGCCGTCCGGATCGACGTGGATCAGGATCTCGGTATCCGGAAATGCCTCGCCGAGCGCCGCCTCCAGCCGCTCGACCACGTCGTGCGCCTCGGCGATCGTCATGCAGGCGCGCATGGCCACATGGAACTGCACGAAGTCGCGGTTGCCGCTGGTGCGGGTGCGCAGGTCGTGCAGGCTCTTGAGCTCGGGATGCGTCGCAGCGATCTCGACGAAGCGCCGCCGCTTGTCCTCGGGCCATTCGCGGTCCATCAGCTGGTCGATCGCGGCGACCGACGCGCGCCAGGCACCCCAGAGCAGCCAGAAGGCGATGGCGATGCCGAACACGGGGTCCGCGCCGGGGAGCCCCAGATAGCTCTCGCACACCAGCGCCCCGATCACTGCCGCGTTGAGATACAGGTCCGAGCTGTAATGGATGCTGTCCGTCGTGATCGCAATCGAGCCGGTCTGGCGGATTACCGAACGCTGATATTGGGTGAGCCCCAGCGTCACCAGGATCGCGATCACCGAGACGACGATGCCCGCCTCGGGATCCGCGCTCAGCTGGTTGGTCAGCAGCCGCTGCACCGCGCGCAGCAGGATCGCGAAGCCGGAGATGGCGATGATCACCACCTGGAACAGCGCCGCCAGCGCCTCGGCCTTGCCATGGCCGAAGCGGTGTTCGTCATCGGCCGGCTGCGAGGCCCAGTGCACGCCGCCCAGCGTGACCAGCGACGCGACGAGGTCCAGCCCCGAATCGGCGAGGCTGGCGAGCACCGCCACGGACCCCGTCTTCACCGCCGCATAGGATTTGAGCGCGCCCAGGAAGAGCGCGCTGCACACGCTGGCGATCGCCGCGCGGCGGGCAAGGTTGCTCACGGGAACAGCATGCCTTCCTGCCACCCGTCGCCCGCCCGGGTAAACACGCGGCGCTCGTGCAGGCGATGTTCGCGGTCGAGCCAGAATTCGATCCGTTCGGGCGTCACGCGGTAGCCGCCCCAATGCGGCGGGCGCGGCACCGGCTGGCCCTCGAAGCGCGCCTGCACCTCGGCGAAGCGCGCCTCGAAGGTGGCGCGGGCATCCAGCGGGCGCGACTGGTCCGACGCCCAGGCGCCGAGCTGCGAATCCCGGCCGCGGCTGGCGAAATAGGCGTCCGACTCGTCGTCGCTGGCCAAGTCTACGGGCCCTTCGATGCGGATCTGGCGGCGCAGCGATTTCCAGTGGAAGAGCAGCGCGACATGCGGGTTGGCGGCAAGATCGCCGGCCTTGCGACCCTCGCGATTGGTGTAGAACACGAAGCCGCGCGCGTCATAGCCCTTCAGCAACACCATCCGCACCGACGGGCGCCCCTCGGCATCCGCCGTGGCCAGCGCCATCGCGTTGGAGTCGTTGATCTCGGTGGTACGCGCCTCGGTGTACCAGTCATGGAACAGCGCAAATGGATCGGTGCTCATGGGGGGTGCCTCTACAACCTAAACGCCGCCGTTGCGATGGGCGGAACACACTGGACTTTGGGGAATTGAATCGGGTCTGCAACGAGGAGACTTCCGCATGGCGGCACGTGCCTATTGGCAGGGACAGATCCGGCTGGCCCTCGTTTCGATTCCCGTCGAGATCTACACCGCCACCAAATCCGGCGCGCAGATCGCGTTCCACCAGATCCACGAACCGAGCGGCCAGCGGATCCAGTACGAAAAGGTCGCCCCCGGCGTCGGCGCGGTGGAGGCGGACGAGATCGTCAAGGGATACGAGATCGAGAAGGGCGAATATGTCCTGCTCGAGCAGGACGAGATCGACGCGGTGAAGCTCGAATCGAAAAAGACGCTGGAGCTTACCCAGTTCGTCGATGCGGACGACATCGACGTGCTCTATTATGAACGGCCCTATTTCGTCGTGCCGGCGGACGACCTCGCCGAGGAAGCGTTTATCGTGCTGCGCGAAGCGCTGCGCCGCGCGCGCAAGGTGGGGCTGGGCCAGCTGGCGATGCGCGGCCGCGAATATGTGGTAAGCCTCAAGCCCTGCGGGCGCGGCATGATCCTGGAGACGCTGCGCTATGCCGACGAGGTGCAGAAGGCGCAGGGCTATTTCCGCGAGATCCCGGACAGCGAGCCCGATCCCGAATTGCTCGATCTCGCCCAGACGCTGATCGAGAAAAAGTCGGGGCGCTTCGACCCCAAGATATTCCACGATCGCTATGTCGATGCGCTGCGCACCCTGATCGAGAAGAAGAAAAAGGCCAAGGGCGCGCGGATCCTCGAGGAGGATCCCGACAAGGCCGAGCCACGCGGATCCAACGTGGTGGACCTGATGGCGGCGCTCAAGAAATCACTGGGGCCGGAGACCAAGGCCAAGGCGCCGGCGAAGAAGGCGCCGGCCAAAAAGCCCGCGGCGAAAAAGCGTGCCTGAGGGCGACGCGCTCGCCCGCTACAACGCCAAGCGCGACTTCGCCAGGACGGCAGAGCCCGCCGGCAAGGTCGCCAAGGGCATCGGCAACCGCTTCCTCGTCCAGAAACACGACGCGACCCGGCTGCACTGGGACTTCCGCCTGGAAGTGGACGGCGTGCTCAAAAGCTGGGCGGTGACGCGCGGGCCAAGCCTCGACCCCGACGAGAAAAGGCTGGCGGTGCGTACCGAGGACCACCCGCTATCCTATGCCGATTTCGAAGGGACCATCCCCAAGGGCGAATATGGCGGCGGCACGGTGATGCTGTGGGACGCCGGCAGCTGGGAACCGATTGCGGGCAAAAGCGCCAAGGATCTGGAAAAGGGCCACCTCCATTTCGTGCTGCACGGCACACGGATGCAGGGCGAATGGCTGCTGATCCGGCTCAAGCCGCGCGGCAAGGAGAAGGCGGAGAACTGGCTGCTCCGCAAGATCGACGACGCCCATGCCGGCGCGACCGACGACCTGGTGGAAACGGGCCTGACCAGCGTCACCACCGGCCGGACGATGCAGGAGATCGCCGAGGGCGCGAAGCCGAGATCCACGGCAGACGCGCCGCGCGCCGCCCCTCGGCGCAAATCGATCTCGCGCGGAGGATCGAAGGCCCCGCCGTTCCAGTCCCCCCAACTCGCGACGCTGGTGGACACGGTGCCGGCCGGGAACCAGTGGCTCCACGAGATCAAATATGACGGCTATCGTGCGCTGATCGCGACTGGCACCGGCGGGCCCAGGATCTACACCCGCTCCGGGCTCGACTGGACCGAAAAATTCCCCGGCCTCGCCGAGGCTGCGACGACGCTGCCGACCGGCGCGCTGATCGACGGCGAGATCGTCGCGATGAAGGACGGCAAGCCCGATTTCTCCACGCTGCAGGATGCGATCTCCGCCGGCGGCGCGGATCTGCTCTGCTTCGCCTTCGACCTGCTCGTCGACGCGGGCGAGGACATCACCGCCCTCCCGCAGATCGAGCGCAAGGAACGGCTGCGCGCGCTGCTGAGGGATGGCGATGCGCGCATCCGATTCTCCGAGCACATTGTCGGCCAAGGGGAGAAGCTGTTCGAGAGCATGTGCCACGAGGGCTTCGAAGGCGTCGTCTCGAAGCGCGCCGATGCGCCCTATCGGGGCGCGCGCAGCAAGGCGTGGTACAAGATCAAGTGCACCCATCGCCAGGAATTCGTGATCCTCGGCTGGATACCCTCCACCGCGCGAGGTCGCGGGTTCAAGTCGCTGCTGCTCGGGGTGCACGGTCCAGACGGACTGGTCTATGCCGGCAAGGTCGGGACCGGCTTCAACACCGACACGCTGTTGTCCTTGCGCGCGCGCCTCGACGGCCTCGCCAGCGAAACGCCGGTCGCCAAGGTGCCCCGGCCCGAGGCGCGCGGCGCGCACTGGGTACGGCCGGACCTGGTCGCCGAGATCGCCTTTGCCGAATTCACCGCCGAGAAGGTGGTGCGCCACGCCAGCTTCCTCGGCCTGCGCGAAGACAAGCCCGCCGATACCGTCGTTGCGGAGGAACCGGCCGCGGTCGAAAAGGCCGCGCCCTCGACGATCAAGATCAGCAGCCGCGAGCGCGTGATCTTCCCCGAATCGAAACTCACCAAGGGCGACCTAGCCGATTATTACGCGGCGGTCGCGCCGGTCGCGCTGCCCTGGCTCGCCGAGCGCCCGATCAGCCTGGTCCGCTGCCCGCAGGGCCGCGCCAAGCAGTGTTTCTTCCAGAAGCACGATGCCGGCAGCTTCGGCGATCAGGTCCATCAGGTCGACATCCGCGAGAAGGACGGATCGACCGAGCCCTATCTCTACGTCTCCGACGCCGACGGCATGCTGGCGTGCGTGCAGATGGGCACGATCGAGTTCCACGGCTGGGGATCGCGCGTCGCCGATGTCGAGAAGCCCGATCGGCTGGTGTTCGACCTCGATCCCGACGAGGGCCTCGACTTCGCCGTGGTGAAAAAGGCCGCGGAACATCTGAAGGAGCAGCTCGCCGAGATCGGGCTGACCAGTTGGCCGATGCTTTCCGGCGGCAAGGGCGTGCATGTCGTGGTGCCGCTGGTGCCCCAGGCTGAATGGCCGGCGGCGAAGAGCTTTTGCGATCGCTTCGCCCGTGCGCTGGCCCAGGCCGATCCCGAACGCTTCACCGCCAACATCAAGAAGGCCAGCCGCACCGGGCGCATCTTCATCGACTATCTCCGCAACCAGCGCGGCGCCACCGCGGTGCTGCCCTATGTCGTCCGCGCGCGGGAGAATGCGCCGGTCGCAGCACCCGTCACCTGGACCGAACTGCGCGAGATCGACAGCGCCGGTACCTTCACCATCCGCGACGCGGCGACGCTGATCGAGCGGGCGGGCAGCCGCGCCCTGCGCGGCTGGGGCACCGCCGACCAGACCCTCCCCGATCTGTAACGCCAGTGTCACGAGGATTTCGCACGCCGAGCCTAGCGCGGGCTTCGGGAAGGCAGGTCCGTGCGTACAGCTTCGTCCGAGATCATTCGCTGGGTTGCGCTGCACGTGGTGCCGCAGGAACCGCAGGTGCGCGCGGCGCTCCGCCGTTCCGGCGTGGCCGAGGCGGACATCGACGATCTGGTCCAGGAAGCCTATTGCCGCTTCGCCGCGATGGACAGCATCGCCCATGTCGATCGGCCCGGCGCCTATTTCATGCAGATGGTGAAGAACCTCTGGCGCGACCAGCTGCGCCGCGCGCGGGTCGTGCGGTTCGAGGAAGTTACGGAAATCGCCCAGTGGCTCGTCGAGGCAGAGGAGCTGAGTGTGGAAGCGGCGGTGGCGGCGCGCGAGCAGGTGCGGATGATCGAGCGGCTGCTCGCCGACCTGCCGGAGCGGTGCCGCACCATCTTCACGCTCAAGCGGATCGAGGGGCTGCCGCAAAGAGAGATTGCGCGGCGGCTCGGGGTAAGTGAAAGCATCGTCGAGAACGATGTGCAGAAGGCGCTGCGGAGCATCCAGCGCGCGGTACGGACCGAGCGGTTCGAGAAGGAAGACAGACGCGTTGGCGAACCGCGGCGACACCGCATCCCGGCTTGAAGACGAGGCTGCCCGCTGGGCGGCCCGCATCGACGCATCGCCAGAAACCGCACCGGCCGGCCTCGATCGCTGGCTGCGCGCCGACCCTGCCCACGCCGGCGCGCTGCTGCGCGCGCAGGCGACGCTGGTGATGCTAGGCGGCGCGGTGCCGGAGACGCTGGTGGCGGAGAAGCCAGGCCGCTCCCGCCGCTTCTGGTGGCTCGGCGGCGCGACTGCAGGCCTCGCCGCCTCGATCGCTGCAGCCGCGCTGCTGCTGCTTCCCGCCCGCGGCGAGCAGATCCACACCGGCATCGGCGAGGTCCGCTCGGTGGCGCTCAACGATGGCTCCTCGCTTGCCGTCGATGCCCGCAGCACCCTCGTCACCCGCATCGGCCGTGCGGCCCGCACGGTCAGCCTCGCCGATGGCAAGGCGCTGTTCCGCGTGCGCCACGATGTCGGCGCGCCCTTTCGGGTGCTGGTCGGCGAGGTGACGATCACCGATATCGGCACGGTGTTCCAGGTCGATGCCGACCGCGAGGCCGGCACGGTGGAGGTGCTGGTGAGCGAAGGCGTGGTGGACGTGGCAGCCGCCGGCCGCACGCTTCGCCTCGTCGCCGGCCAGCGCGCGCGCTTTGCGATCGACGGGACGACCGCCCCCACCACGGCGGAGCGTGTCGATGCATCCGGCGTCGAACGCGCGATGGGGTGGACCAGCGGCCGGCTCGATCTCGACGGCGAAACGCTTGGCGAGGCGGTCGCCGAACTCAACCGCCACAACCCGCTGCAGATCCGCCTCGCCAGTCCGGCGCTTGCCCGCGAGAAGCTGTACGGCGCCTTCCGCATGGATGATCCTGCCGGTTTCGCGCAGAGCGCCGCGATCGGCCTGGGTACCCGCGCCCGCATCGGAACGGATGCCATCGTGATCGGGGCACCCGAAAAAAACTGACGGATCGGGTAAGGAAATCGGCGCCCCCCTCGTCGGGCAACCGAGAACCGAGCCATTCCGGCTCCGGGGGGTGGAACCATGATCTCGAAGAATCGCTGGCTCGGCGCGACGGCAGTCGTGGCGATGAGCACGCTCGCCCAGCCCGCGCTGGCCCAGACGCAGAGCTTCAACATCCCGGCGCAGGAGGTGACCGGCGCGGTGCGGCTGTTCGCGCGGCAGAGCGGCGTGCAGATCATCGTCGCGGGCAGCGTCGGCGCCGGGCATCGCACCAACGCGGTCTCGGGCAAACTGCCGGTGCCGGAGGCGCTGCAGCAGATGCTGGCGCGCACCGGCCTCGCCGCGCGCGCCACCGGCCCGAACCGCTATGTCATCGTCGCCGAAGAGCGGCCCACCCAGACCAGCCAGGTCGAACCCGTCGCGGCGGAAGCGCCGACCGACATCGTCGTCAACGGCTTCCGCGCCTCGCAGCGCGAAGCGGTTGCCGAGAAGCGCGTGGCGGACAACGTCATCGAGACGCTGCACGCCAACGATGTGGGCAAGCTGCCCGACCAGAATGTCGCCGAGGCGATCAAGCGACTGCCCGGTCTGTCGGTCGCCAACGACCAGGGCGAGGGCCGCTATGCGATCGTCCGCGGTATCGACCCCAGCCTGCTCAACGTGACGCTCAATGGCCAGACGCTGCCGGCACCCGAGCCGGGCAGCCGCCAGGTCAAGCTCGACGATCTGCCCTCGGCGATGATCCAGTCGGTCGCGGTCACCAAGTCGGTGCTGGCGAGCCAGGACGCCAACGCCATCGCCGGCGAAGTGGCGATCCGCACCCGCACCGGCTTCGACAGCGTGAAACCCTTCTTCCTCGATGCCCGCGCCGCGCAGGGCTGGTATTCGCTCAACCACAAGGTGCCCTATGAGCTGGACGGCACGGTGGGCGGCCGCTTCGGCGCGCGCCAGCAGTTTGGCGCGGTCGTCTCGGTCAACTATTCGCAGCGCCCGATCGAGAGCCAGAACTATCAGGGCTCGACCAACTGGGTGAACGGCGTGCCGGACGGCAACGGCCTGCGCGACTATAATCTCACCCGCACCCGACTGGGCGTGGTCGGCAATTTCGACTGGCACGCGAGCGAAACAGCCAAGCTGTACCTGCGCACCAGCTATTCGAAGTTCCAGGATCACGAGATCCGCGACCAGAACCGCCTCGCCATCACCACGCCGGGTGCCAGCCCCAAGGCGACCGGCACGATCCTGGTGCGCAACCGCAACGAGGACGACAACACCAAGTCGGTGACGCTGGGCGGCGAGTTCGGCCAGATCGCCGGCGGCACGCTGGAGCTTTCGGGCAACTGGACCCGCGCCGAGAAGAAGGATCCGCTACGCAGCGAGTTCACCTTCACCACCGCCAAGGGCGGGCTGACGCTGAACTATGATCCCTCGACCTATCCCTACACGCTGGCGCCGACCACGGCCGCCTTCACCACCCCGTCGCTGTTCACCTTCAGCAAGGTCAATTTCGACCAGCGCAGCACCTATGAGGAACTGTGGCAGGGCCGGTTCGACTATAGCCACGACATCGGCCTCGGCGACGGCTCCAGCTTCAAGCTGGGTGGCAAGTACCTGAGCCGCGACAAGTTCAACGATCAGAACAAGACCAACTACAAGTCGACCAAGACCGCATGGACGCTCGCCAACCCGGTCGGCTATCCGGGCGCGACCGACTTCTACGACGGCATGTTCGGCTTCGGCACGCGCATCAACTATGATGCCGCCAAGGCCTATTTCGACGCCAATCCCGGTGCGGTGGCGATCGACAAGACCGGAACGCTGAGCGACACGCTCGCCAACGACTTCGACGTGCAGGAGAAGATCGCCGCGGGCTATGTGATGGCGACGCTGAAGTTCGGCGGCCTCACCCTGGTGCCGGGGGTGCGCGTCGAGCATACCGAGGACAAGGTGCAGGCCAAGGTAGTCAACGCCGCGTCGACGCTGACCGACGGCTATAACAGCTTCGGCAAGACCAGCTACACCGACGTGTTTCCGGGCGTGAACGCCAAGTTCGAATTCGCCCGCAACCTGCTGCTGCGCGGCGCGGTGACCACCTCGATCGGCCGCCCCAACTATGCCAATCTGGCGCCCTTCGTCGTGGTGGATACCAGCGATCCCGCGACCGCCGCGATCTCGCTCGGCAATCCGAACCTCAAGCCCTATCGCGCGGTGAACTATGACGCGGCGCTGGAATATTACCCCGCACCGGGCGCGATCCTGTCGGCCGGGCTGTTCCACAAGCAGATCGACAACCCGATCTACAGCAACACCAATCGCCAGACCAACTTCACCGCTGCGGGCGTGGCCTACCCGGTGGCCAACGTCACGCAGTTGCTCAACGCCGATTCGGAGACGGTCACCGGCGTCGAGGGGAATGTGCAGGTGCAGTTCACCTTCCTGCCCGGCGTGCTGAGCGGCTTCGGCGTCTCGGCCAACTTTACCCATGTCTGGGGCCACGCCAGTGCCAGCGTCATCCGCGCGGGCGACGTGCCGCTGGCCTTCCAGTCGAAGAATGTCGGCAATGCGCAGATCTTCTTCGAGAAATACGGGCTGAGCGCGCGCGTGGCATTCAACTATCGCTCGTCCTATCTCGATACGATCGCGACCACCGCGGCAGCTGATCAATATACCGACGGCAACGGCCAGCTCGACGTGCACCTGAGCTACCAGGTGACGCCGCAGTTCACGCTGTTCGGCGACGCGATCAACCTCACCGATGCGCCGTGGCGCCGCTATATCGGTACCCGTGCCCAGCTGGTCGAGCGCGAGCGCTACGGCACCCAGCTGCGCGGCGGCGTGCAGATTCATTTCTAAGGAAGGACGACACATGAAGCTGCGGATCGGTCTGGGCCTCGCCCTCACCCTCGCTTCCCCGGCGCTGGCCGGCACGCGCCCCGCCGATCCGCTGGTGGTCGACCGCGTCGTGATGCTGATGCGCCACGGCGTGCGCCCGCCCACCAAGGCCCCGGCCATGCCCCCCGAGGTGACGCCCGAGCGCTGGCCCGACTGGCCGACCCAGCCGGGCTGGCTCACCCCGCATGGGGCGCTGGCGGTGTCGCGCCTCGGCCCCGTCGATGCGCGCGTGTGGCGCGGCTACGGCCTGCTCCCTGCCCGGGGCTGCCCGGCGGCCACCGCCGTGCGCATCGTCGCGGACAGTGACCAGCGCACGATCGAAACCGCCAAGTCCTGGGTGGCGACGCTCGCGCCGGGCTGCCGGATCGCCATCGATCACCGCCCGCAGGACGAGCCCGACCTCCGCTTCAACGCGATCGAATCGGGCAAGGCGCCGCTCGATCCGGCCAAGGCGAATGCGGCGGTACTGGCCGAGGCGGGGCCCGGCGGATTCGCCGCGCTCGATGCCCGCTACGCCCCGCTGCTGACGCGTATCGACACGATCCTGTGCGGCACCCCGCGCCCCGGTTGCGGCGTCTCCGCTACCCCCACCGGCCTCGCCGCCGCCCGCGCCGACAAGCGCCCCAAGCTGACCGGCGCGATCGATCGCGCCTCCACCGCCGCGCAGATCCTGCTGCTCGAGGCGGCCGAGGGCATGCCGATGGCCCAGATCGGCTGGGGCCGCGCGACGCTGGCCGACGTGACCGCGCTCGGCGCCTTCCACGCGCTCGAATTCCGCATCCTCGCCCGTCCCCGCGCGGTCGCCGCGGCGAACTTCGCAGGGCTTGCCGAGATCGTCCGCGACGGCCTTGCCGATACGGGACCGCGCGTGACGATAATCGCGGGGCACGACACCAACATCGCCAATCTCGGCGGGCTGTTCGACGTCCATTGGCAGGTGCCCGGATTCGCCGCCGACGATCCCGTGCCCGGCGGCGCGCTGATCCTGGAGCGGCTGCACGATCACGCCGGCAAGCGCTACGTTCGCATCCGCTACCGCGCGCAGACGCTGCAGCAGCTTCGCACCGCCGCGCCGCTCCGGTCTAGTGGCGCGCACGACCGGATTCTTTCGATCCCCGGGTGCAACGCCCGCGGCGTGGCAGGGTTGTGTACCCTGGACGAGGCGCTCGCCAAGCTCGGCTGAGACAGTCCCGCGCATCTCCCGTGTTGCATGGCACCATCGTTTCGCCCATCACCACGGCCGAGAGAAGGGAAGCAGCTGTGGCCAGCCTTGCCGAGGCGGGATTGTTTGACGCCGGCACCATCGCCGACCGGTGGATCACCGATTATTGCGGCCAGGCGCCCGCCGGCGACGTGCTGTGCGCGGGCACCGGCGCTGCATGGAGCGCCCTGTTCGAGGAAGTGGCCGGCCTTTCGGGGGACGGGCTGACCATCGCTCGCGAACGCGCGCATCGCCATGCCGAGGATATCGGCACCGGCTACCGGATCGGCGACGAGGGCGAGGAAAGACCCTGGCCGCTCTCCCCCGTACCGCTGCTGATCGATCAGACCGAATGGCACGGCATCGCCGAGGGCGTCGCCCAGCGCGCCGAGCTGATGGAGCGGCTGCTCCGCGACCTGTACGGCCCCACCCGGCTGATCGCCGACGGCCATCTGCCCGCCGCGCTGCTCACCGGCAGCCCGTTCTTCCTGCGCCCGCTCACCCACCTGACCCCGCCGGGCGAGCATCATCTCCATTTCGTCGCCTTCGACCTGTGCCGCAGTCCGGACGGCCATTGGCGCGTGCTCGCCGACCATCTTCGTGCCCCTGCCGGCGCCGGCTATGCGCTGGAGAACCGGCTGGCGATGGCGCGGACGCTGGGCGGCCTGCAGGGCCGGCTCAACATCGAGCGCCACGCCCCCTTCTTTGCCGCCTTCCGCGACGGCATCGCCGCCGCCTGCCGCCGCGCTGAGCCGCGCATGGCGCTGCTCACCCCCGGCCGGTTCAACGCCAGCTATGCCGAGCAGGCGCATCTCGCCCGCTATCTCGGCTTCCTGCTGGTCGAGGGCGCCGATCTCGCCGTGCTCGACGACCGCGTCTACGTCCGCACCATCGCCGGACTGAAGCGGGTGGATGCGCTATGGCATCGCTTCGATCCGCGCTATCTCGATCCGCTAGCGCTCGATTCGCACTCCTCGATCGGCGTGGCCGGGCTGATCGACGCGACCGTGGCCGGCAATGTCGTGATCGCCAACGCGCCGGGCGCCGGGCTGCTCGAGGCGCCGGCCTTCGCCGCCTTCCTGCCGCGCCTGAGCGAGATCCTGCTCGGCGAGCCGCTGCGCCTCCCCAACATCGCCACCTGGTGGTGCGGCCAGCCGGCCGAGGCGACGCATGTCGCGGC
>JAIYAA010000081.1 GCA_027489295.1 Sphingomonadales bacterium
GCCAATGACGACGCCTCCGGCACCACCGCCGTGCTCGAACTGGCGCGCACCCTCGCCGCCAAGGGCAAGACCAGGCGCGGCATCCTGTTCGTCGCGTACGGCGCGGAGGAAATCGGCGGCTATGGCTCGACCTGGTTCGGCGCGCACCCGCCGGTACCGCTCGACCAGATCGTCGCCAATGTCGAGGTCGAGATGATCGGCGCGCAGGATCCCAAGCTGCCCGCCGGCACGATGATGATGACCGGCTTCGAGCGTTCGACGCTCGGCGAGACGCTCAAGAGCCATGGCGCGCTGGTCACCACCGATCCGTATCCGGAGCAGAACTTCTTCCAGCGCTCGGACAACTACTCGCTCGCGAAGAAGGGCGTCGTGGCCCACACGATTTCGGGCTGGGCGGTGGTTCCGACCTATCACAGCAAGGACGATACGGTGGCCAACATCGACATCGCCTTCATGACCCGCGCGATCCAGTCGCTGGTCGAGCCGCTGCACGCCTTGGCGAACAGCGACGCCAAGCCCGAATGGAAGCCGGGCGGCAAACCCGAATGACGGCGCGCAAGCTGGCGCACCGCGCCGGCTTGCTTTAGCGAGGACTTCTATGCACACCCCTCATATCGTCGCGCTGGGCGGTACGCTGCGCGCCCAGTCCAGCACCGGCCGCCTGCTCGCCGCCGCCCTCGCCCGTGCCGAGGCGCGTGGTGCGCGCACCACGCTGCTCACCGGCCCGGACATCGTCTTCCCGCATTTCGAGCCCGAGCACGGCGATACCGACGAGAAGGTTATGCGCTTCGTCGCGACGCTGCGCACCGCCGACGCGGTGATCATCGGCTCGCCGGGCTATCACGGCACGCTCTCCGGGCTGGTGAAGACCGCGCTCGACTATGTCGAGCTGCTCAGCCGCGACGAGCGCGTCTATTTCGACGGCATGCCGGTGGGCCTGATCGCCACCGCGGCAGGTTGGCAGGCCTCGGTCGCGACGCTGCAGGCGCTGCGCACCATCACCCACGCGTTGCGCGGCTGGCCGACGCCGATGGGGATCGCGGTCAACACCGTCGAGACGCCGGACGTCGAAGCGCACTGCCAGGGCTCGCTCGACGTGATGGTCGGGCAGATCTTCGATTTCCTGAAGCGCTAACCCCGCCTCTTTCCTTCCGGTGAAAGCCGGAACGACAGGGCTCAGGGCGTCACTCGAACCAGTGCCGGTGGAGGAAATAGCCGGCGATCCCCAGCGACATCACCACGCACACGCCCACCACACCGCCGAACGCCCAGGGTTCGTGCGCAAAGGGGATGCCGTCGACGTTCATGCCGAGCAGGCCGGTGAGGAAGGTCAGCGGCAGGAACACCATCGCGACGATGGCGATCACCAGCGAGCGCTGGTCGAGCAGCTCGCCGCGCAGATCGGTGAGCGTCTCGTGCGTCAGCGCGGCGCGCTCGCGTATGCTTTCCACTTCCTCGGCCATGCGCGCGGCGCGGTCCGCCGCGGCGGTGAGGTGGAGCCGATCGTCCTCGCGCAGCCAGTCGCCGGGCAGGCCCGCCAGCTTCTCGATCGCCGCGCGCTGCGGATTGAGGAAGCGGCGATAGCCGATCGCCTGCACCCGTACCTTGTTGACCCCCCGCCGCAGCTCGAACGCGCGGTGGGCGGAGAGCTGCTCCTCGCAATCGTCGAGCGAATCGCCGAGCTCGGCGACGACGGGATCCAGCTCCTCGGTAATCGCCTGCGCGAAGGCGGCGATCAGGTCGCCGGGATCGAGGATCTTCCCCGCTTCCACTTCCTCGCGGACCGGCTGCAGCGCGTTGAGATGCTTGCGCGTCACCGAGAAGACGCAGCCGCCCATCGCATAGATCCGGATCGAGGCGAGTGGATCCGACGCGGTCGTCGCCTCCGACGAGAGCCCGCGCAGGTTGATCACCGCGCCGTCGCCCACCGCGTCGCAGCGCGGCCGTGTCTCGGTCGCGGTCAGCGAATCGATGACATAGGGGGAAAGCTTGGCCTCCCCGCCGAGCCAGAGCTGGGCGCGCTCGTCATTGGTGGTGAGGTGGATCCAGGTGAGGCCGCCATTCTGCGCCAGCGCCCCGCGCATCGTCGGCTGCTCGACCTTGCCGTCGTGCACGACATAGGCAAAGCCGCTCATCGCCCCATCTCCAGCCAGAGCGACAGGCCTTCGCCGGGATCGGCGGGGGGACGGGCGAGGATACGCGCGGCATCGGCACGCGCGCGGTTGAGAATGGCGTCGGGCACGTCGCCAAGATGGAAAAGCCGATCTGCCTGCGCAAGCAGCCGCGCGTGCCGCAGCGTGAGGTCCTCCGGGTCCGGCGAGGTAAGCCGCAGCGTGACCAGCTGCGCCTCGGGCGCGGCGCCATCGGCCAGCCAGCGATCGACATCGCCGTCGCCGGCCAGCAGATCGAGCATGCCGCCCTCGCCCAAGGCATCGGCCAGCGCCCGCCGTCGGGCACCCGGATGGGGCCAGCGCGCCTTCATCGCCGCGCGGCTGCGGCCCAGCCCCGTGGCGAGCGCGCCCAGGCTCGCCGGCAACAGCGCCTCCAGCCGCTGGCGCAGCGCTGCCGCCAGCCCGGCCGAGACGCCGCCGGTACCGATCGCGATCAGAACCGGATCGCGGTCGACGATCGCCGGCAAAGTGAAGTCACACAATTCGGGCCGGTCGACGCAGTTGACGAGAAGCCCACGCGCCTTGAGCCGCGCGACCACCGCCTCGGGTTCGTCGAGCGCGACGATGGCGAGCGCTGCCGTCTCGCCCTCGCCCACCACCAGCGCGCCGGCGCGATCGAGCAGGCGGCGCTTGGCGTCCGCCGGCTCGCCTTCGCCGACCAGGATCACCGGCCGCCCCGCGAGCTTCACGAACAGGGGCAGCGCGGCAAGGCTCACTTCAGCCAGTCCGGCACGTCCTCGGCGGCCATGATCTCCTCGGCGGAGATGCGGCCGGCGACGATGGCGTAGCGGTCGCCCGATACCAGCACCTCGGGCACCAGCGGGCGGCTGTTATAGGTGCTGGCCATGGTCGCGCCGTAGGCACCCGCGGTTTCCAGCACGGCAAGGTCGCCGGACTTCACCGCATCGATCTCGCGCGCCTTCACGAACACGTCGGTGCTTTCGCACACCGGCCCCGCGACATTCGCCACGAAGCGCTCGCCATTGGGCTTCACCGCCGCGAAGCCGTGATAGGCGTCGTACAGCGCGACCCGGGCGAGGTCGTTCATCGCCGCGTCGACGATCACCCAGGGATGGCCCTGGCCGGGCTTCACCCACAGCACTTCGGTGACGAGTACGCCTGCGCTGCCGGCGATGGTGCGGCCGGGTTCGAACATCAGCTCGACGTCCCAGTCCTTCGTCACCCGTGCGACCATCTCGGCATAGGCGTGCGGGCTCGGCGGCACCTCGCCGGGGCGATAGGCGACGCCCAGCCCGCCGCCGAGATCGACATGGGTGATGGTGTGGCCGTTGCCGCGCAGTTCGGCGAGCAGGCGCCCGACGCGCTCGAACGCGGCCTCAAGCGGCGCGAGGCCCAGAAGCTGGCTGCCGATATGCACCGCGATGCCGTGGAGGTCGAGGCCGGGGAGGTTGCCGAGCCGATCGAAGATCGCGGGCGCCTCGCCGATCGGCAGGCCGAACTTGTTCTCCGCCTTGCCGGTGGAGATCTTCTCGTGGGTGCCGGCATCGACGTCGGGGTTGACGCGCAGCGCCGCGCGCGCGGTGAGGCCGCGCTCGGCTGCGAGTGCTGCCAGCACTTCGCCTTCCTCGACCAGCTCGAGGTTGAACTGGCCGATCCCGGCCTCCAGCCCCTTGACCAGCTCGCGGCGGGTCTTGCCGACGCCCGAGAAGACGATGTCCTTGGCCGCGACGCCCGCCGCCAGCGCGCGCGCCATCTCGCCGCCCGAGACGACATCGGCGCCGAAGCCCTCGTTCGCCAGCAGCTTAAGCACCGCGAGGTTGGGATTAGCCTTGATCGCGAAGGCGAGATGGATGCGCCCCAGCGGCTTCAACGCGTCGCGAAAGGCGCGGGCATTGGCCTGGAAGCGTTCGGTGGAATAGACATAGACGGGCGTACCCACCTCGGCGGCGATGCGCGCGAGGGGCAGCGATTCGACGTGCAGTTCGCCGTCGATCATCGAGAAATCGGTCATGAGCCTCTGGGTGCGGCGTTAGAGCGAGATGACTTGATGTTGACCCGCCGTGATTGCCCTGCGCCGTTCGTCGGCTAGGAGCATCGCGCAGCGCGGGCTGGTGGCCCGTGCAAGCGATGCAACGACGTCCGGCGGACGGCGCAGGGCAACCGCGAAGCGGCGGACCGAATTTGGCCCGTGGCGTCGTCCCTCGTCGGTCACGGGGGCAAAGCCCCGCTCCCTCCTCGCTCCTAGCCACGGACCAAATTCGGCTCCGTCACGGTGGGTCAACATCAAGTCATCTCGCTCTCAGGGCCGCCAAAATCAGTTGGGTGGCAGGTCGAACTCGTCACTCCGCCGCGCTTCGGACGCCTGGATCAGGTCGTCGCTGCGCGCGGGGCGCGTCTGGGCGCGTGCTTTGAGAAGGTCGGGAGGCGTGGGCGTCGCCGCGGCGCCATATGGCGCCACCGGCAGCGAGGCCCCCGGCGGCGGGGCCAGGGCCTCGCGCACGCCGCAGCCGCTCAGGACCAAGCCGAGGGCCGGGACGGAGAGCAGCAATAGCTTCCTCATGATTCCTCCTCGCGGCCCTTACGGGCCGCTGCTATCGCCGCACGAACGCGCGACGGTGCTGTGCCGCCAAAGCTCACCCGGCTGTTCACCGATGCGTCGACGCTGAGAACGTCGTACACGCGGCTGTCGATCCGCGCATCGATTTCCTTGAGTGCTTCGATCGAGAGCTGATCGAGGCGAATGCCCTCCGCCTCGGCCTTGGCCACCGCGCGCCCGGTGATGTGGTGCGCCTCGCGAAACGGGATGCCGCCCTCACGCACCAGCCAGTCGGCAAGGTCGGTCGCGGTCGAGAAGCCGGCCTCCGCCGCCGCGCGCATCCGCTCCAGCCGGAAGGTCGCGCTGTCGACCATGCCGGTCATCGCCGCGATGCTGAGGCCGAGCAGGTCGTGCGCCTCGAACACCGGCGGCTTGTCGTCCTGCATGTCCTTCGAATA
>JAIYAA010000015.1 GCA_027489295.1 Sphingomonadales bacterium
GCGGGACAAATCCCGCCAAGAATAAATGGAGCCAACCATATGGCAGAGAAGCAGACGTCGCTTCAGGACCTGTTCCTCAACTCCCTGCGCCGGTCGAAGACGCCGGTGACGATGTTCCTTGTGAAGGGCGTGAAGCTCCAGGGCATCGTGACCTGGTTCGATAATTTTTCGGTGCTGCTCCGCCGCGACGGCCAGTCGCAGCTGATCTACAAGCATGCCATTTCCACGATCATGCCGTCGGGTCCGATGGACCTGGCAGCCTTGCTCGATGCGGCCGGCGAATATCAGCACAAGAACCCGGTGCTGCAGGAAATCTTCCTCAACGCCGTGCGCAAGGCGCAGGAAAACGTCACGATGTTCCTGGTGAACGGCGTGATGCTCCAGGGCCAGATCGCCGCGTTCGACCTGTTCTGCATGCTGCTCCAGCGCGAAGGCATGGCTCAGCTGGTCTACAAGCACGCCGTGTCCACCATCCAGCCGATGCACCCGCTGAACCTCGCCGAGGAAACCAATAGCGGCGACGACGATTGATCCTCGCATGAGCACTGGTTTCGAGCGCGACCCCGACGAATTCGCGCGGGGCGCAAAGGCGCTCGTCGTCTATCCGGACATGGGCGGAAGCTCACGCGACGCCGAGGCACGGCTGGAGGAAACCGCCGGCCTTGCCGCGGCGATCGGCGTTGACGTGGTCGAGCGGGTCGCCGTGCGGCTGCGCCAGCCCAAGCCCGGCACGCTGATCGGCTCGGGCCAGGTGGAAGCCCTGGCCGAGACGGTTCGTGACGGTGAATTGCAGCTCGCGGTGTTCGATGCGGCGCTCACCCCCGTGCAGCAGCGCAACCTCGAGACCGCGCTCGGCTGCAAGGTGATCGACCGCACCGGGCTGATCCTGGAGATCTTTGGCGAGCGCGCCCGCACGGCGGAAGGCCGGTTGCAGGTCGAACTCGCCCATCTCGACTATCAGGCGGGCCGGCTGGTGCGCAGCTGGACCCACCTCGAGCGCCAGCGCGGCGGCTTCGGCTTCCTCGGCGGCCCGGGCGAAACCCAGATCGAGGCCGACCGCCGGCTGATCCGCGACCGCATGGCGCGGCTGCGGCGCGAGCTCGACCAGGTCAGCCGCACCCGCACCCTCCACCGCGATCGGCGCCAGCGTGCGCCCTGGCCGGTGGTGGCACTGGTCGGCTATACCAATGCCGGCAAGTCGACGCTGTTCAACCGGCTGACCGGCGCCGAGGTGATGGCAGAGAACCTGCTGTTCGCCACGCTGGATCCGACGCTGCGGCAGATTTCGCTGCCCGGGATCGACAAGGCGATCCTGTCCGACACGGTGGGATTCGTTTCCGAACTGCCGACCCAGCTGGTCGCGGCGTTCAAGGCGACGCTGGAGGAGGTGGTCTCGGCCGACCTGCTGATCCACGTTCGCGACATCGCGCACCCCGATACCGAGGCGCAGCGCGCCGACGTCGAGAAGGTGCTCCAGGAAATCGGCGTCTCCGAGCATACCCCGCGCTTCGAGGCCTGGAACAAGCTCGATCTGCTCGACGACGAACAGCGCGAGGACGCGCTCGCGAGCGCCGCCCGCCGTACCGACGAGGTGCGCGTGATCTCGGCTCTGACCGGTGAGGGCGTCGACGCGCTGGTGGAAGGCGTCGCCGCGCGACTTACCGAGGGGCATCGCCGCTACACCTTGCGGCTCGATCCTGCCGACGGCGCCGGTGCGGCATGGCTGCACCAGCATGGCGACGTGATCGAACAGCATATCGAGGACGAGCAGGCGGTGTACGAGGTGCGGATGGCGCCGCGCGATTACGAACGGTTCGTCACGCGGGGGTAGGGGCGGAAGCCCCTCATGTTCCTTTGAAGCTGCCCTCAATCCGTCATCCCGGCTTTCGCCGGGATGACGCCTGAGCGATAAGAAAAGCCCAGGAGACCTGGGCCGGCTCAGCCCCGCTTCACCGCCTGCCAGAGCGCTTCCTTGGCATCGAGGTGCAGCCCGACGAACGCGTCGCCGGCGCTTTCCTCCATCGCCTTGAACCGCCGCTCGAACTTGCCGTTCCCCGCGCGGAGCGCCGCCTCGGGATCCACCCCCAGCTTGCGCGCATAGTTGACCACCGCGAACAGCAGGTCGCCCACTTCCTCGGCGCGATGGGCGTCGCTTTTGGCCGTCTCGACCTCTTCCAGTTCCTCGAGGATCTTCGCCCGCGCACCGCTGGCATCCGGCCAGTCGAAACCGGTGCGGGCCGCGCGCTTCTGCAGCTTCTCTGCACGGAGCAGCGCGGGCAGGCCGATCGCCACGCCGTCCAGCGCGCTCGATGCGCCCTTGGCACCGCGCTCCTCGGCCTTGATCACCTCCCACAGATGATGGCCGCCCTCGGCGACGTCGCCGAAGATGTGCGGGTGGCGCCGTTCCATCTTGTCGCTGATCGAGGTTACGACGTCGGCGAGCGCGAACTGGCCGGCCTCCTCGGCAATGCGGGCGTGGAACACTACCTGGAGCAGCAGGTCGCCCAGCTCGTCCTTTAGCTCGGCGATGTCGCCGCGCTCGATCGCGTCGGCCACCTCATAGGCTTCCTCGATCGTGTAGGGCGCGATCGTCTCGAAACTCTGCGCCACGTCCCATTCGCAGCCATGCTCCGGATCGCGCAGCCGGGCCATGATGGCGACGAGGCGATCGATACCGGTGGGGGACGTCATGAAAAAGGCCTCCTGCGCGCGGGTGCGGACAGGAGGCCTTTGAAGGTCGGGCGCGGCTTAGGCAAGCCGCGGCAGTGTCAGTCGAGGCGACGCCCCAGCTCCTTGTTGAAATACAGCGCGGCCAGCGTGCCGATGGCACCCGACAGTAGATACAGGCCCGAGGCGATCACGCCCCAATTTGCCGCGAGCAGCAGCGCGCCCAGCGGCGCAAAGCCGGCACCGAACAGCCACGCAAGGTCCGAGGTGAGCGCCGCGCCGGTATAGCGAGCGCGCTTCGGAAAGTTGCTGGCGACCGCACCCGACGACTGGCCGAACGCCAGGCCGAGCAGGATGAAGCCGATGACCATGAACGCCGCCTCGCCGGCGCCACCCTTTTCCAGCAGCTGCGGCGCAAAGCCCGAATAGGCGGCGATCGCGAGGGCGGTGTAGGCGAGCAGCGAGCGGCGCCCGATCCGATCGGCCAGGATGCCTGAGATCACGATCGCGACAACACCGCAGGCAGCACCACCCACTTCGATCCACAGGAAGCGCGTGAGGTCCTCGGTGGTGTACAGCGCCACCCAGGAAAGCGGGAACACGGTGACCATGTGGAACAGCGCGAAGCTCGCCAGCGGCGCGAAGGCGCCGATGATGATGTTGCGCCACTGCGCCTTGATCGTCGCGGTGACGCGCGACGGGGTTAGCTCCCGGCTCTCGAACAGCTTCACATATTCGGGCGCGACGACCATGCGGAGACGGGCGAACAGCGCGACGACGTTGAGCGCGAAGGCGACGAAGAACGGATAGCGCCAGCCCCAGCTCATGAAGTCAGCCGAGTCGAGCGCGCTGAGGAAATAGGCGAACAGGCCGCTCGCCACGATCAGCCCGAGCGGGGCACCGAGCTGGGGCACCATCGCATACCAGCCGCGACGGTCCGCCGGCGCGTTGAGCGCGAGCAGCGAGGCGAGGCCGTCCCAGGCACCACCCAGGGCGATGCCCTGCAGGATGCGCAGCGCGGCGAGCAGGATCGCCGACCAGATGCCGACCTGCTCGTAGCCGGGCAGGAAGGCCATCGTCACGGTCGCCGTTCCAAGAAGGAACAGGGCCAGGGTCAGCTTGGTGCCGCGGCCGTGGCTGCGGTCGACGCGCATGAAGATCTGGGTACCGATGGGGCGGGCGATGAAGGCGAGGGGAAAGAGCGCGAACGACCAGAGCGTGCCGGTGACGCGGTCCAGGTAGGGAAACACCAGCGCCGGGAAGACCAGCACCGATGCGATCGCGTAGACGAAGAAGTCGAAAAATTCGGATGTTCGTCCGATGATCACGCCGATGGCGATATCGCCGGGGCGGAGATGATCGTCACCTTTTGCGGTGTTGATCAGGCGGGCGTCACGTTCGATCGGGGTCGAACCAAGCTGAGCATTGGCCATGGCATATGTCTACCGCAAAGCTTTGGGGAAAGCACCTAGGGAAACTCGCGGGTTGCAGCCATGGGACAAATTGTCCTATTTCGCACCCGCACAACCCCTCCTAACTCGCGGTCGCTATGTTTCGATCCATGCCCCTTATCCGCCGTGCCCTCAGGCCGACGGCCCTGATCGCTAGCTTCGCTGCCCCGCTGATCCTCGGCGGATGCGATCTCGTCGTGATGAATCCATCCGGCGATGTTGCACGGCAGCAGGCCGACCTGATCCTGTGGTCGACGTTTCTCATGCTGCTCATCATCGTTCCGGTGATGGCGCTGACGGTGTTCTTCGCGTTCAAATATCGCGCGAGCAACACCGAGTCGGAGTATGCTCCCGACTGGGACCACTCGACCCGGATCGAGCTCGTGATCTGGTCCGCCCCGCTGCTGATCATCATCGCCCTTGGTGCGCTCACTTGGCTGGCGACCCACAAGCTGGACCCGTACCGGCCGCTGGATCGCATCGCCCCGGGCAAGCCGATTCCGGCGGGCCAGCAGCCCCTCGAGATCCAGGTCGTCTCGCTCGACTGGAAATGGCTGTTCATCTACCCCGAGCAGGGTGTCGCCACGGTCAACGAGCTGGTGCTGCCGGCCGATCGCCAGGTGCGCTTCCGCATGACCTCGTCGAGCGTGATGAACACCTTCTACGTGCCGGCGATGGCGGGCATGATCTACACCATGCCGGGCATGGAGACGAAGCTTCACGCGGTGATGAACCGCGTCGGGACCTTCGAGGGCGTGAGCGCCAACTATAGCGGCGCCGGCTTCTCCGACATGCGCTTCCCGACCCTGTCGGTCGACGCGGCGGGCTTCGACCAGTGGGTCGCCAAGACCAAGGCCGGCGGCGGCGCACTCGACGTGGCGCGCTACCTCACGCTCGAAAAGCCGAGCGAGAAGGTGCCGGTGATGCACTTCGGCGCGATCGAGGCGGGCCTGTTCGACCGCATCGTCCAGATGTGCGTGAAGCCTGGCACCACCTGCAGCGGGCACATGATGCACCATGGTGCGGGTGCACAGCAGGTCGCGCCTCCGGTAAACGACAAGCCGGGCGAAGGCGCCGACGGCGCACTGATGAAGTCGCCCGACGAGATGAAGACGAGCCCCCATATGATGCACCCGCACGGCGCTCCCGCCGGCAAGAGCGAACCCGGCTCGGAATCGAACCGTAACATGACCCGCATGGACGCGACGGCCTATCCCGGTCGCGCGGCGGCGGGCGAGGCTTGAGCACTGCCATGTCTGACACTTTGATCAAGATGATCTTCGGTCGACTCTCGCTCGAGAGTCTGCCGTTGCACGAGCCGATCGTGGTCGCCACCTTTGCTGGCGTCGCGCTCGGCGGCATCGCGCTCGTGGGCGCGCTGACCTATTTCCGCCTGTGGGGCTATCTCTGGAAGGAGTGGTTCACCACCGTCGATCACAAGCGCATCGGCATCATGTACATGGTGCTGGGCCTGGTGATGCTGCTGCGCGGTTTCGCCGACGCGATCATGATGCGGCTCCAGCAGTCGATGGCGTTCGGCGCCAACGAAGGCTACCTCAATTCGCATCACTATGATCAGATCTTCACCGCCCACGGCGTGATCATGATCTTCTTCGTGGCGATGCCGTTTGTCACCGGCCTGATGAACTTCGTGGTGCCGCTGCAGATCGGCGCACGCGACGTGAGCTTCCCGTTCCTGAACAATTTCAGTTTCTGGATGACGGCGGCGGGTGCGGCGCTGGTGATGGCGAGCCTGTTCATCGGCGAGTTCGCCCGGACCGGCTGGCTGGCGATGGCGCCGCTTTCGGGCCTGGACTATTCGCCGGATGTGGGCGTCGACTATTATATCTGGGCCTTGCAGATCGCGGGCGTGGGTACCTTGCTGTCGGGCGTCAACCTCGTCGCCACCATCGTCAAGATGCGCGCGCCGGGCATGGGCCTGATGAAGATGCCGATCTTCACCTGGACCGCGCTTGCCACCAACATCCTGATCGTCGCCGCTTTCCCGGTGCTCACCGCCGTGCTCGCGATGCTCAGCCTCGATCGCTACGTCGGCACCCAGTTCTTCACGAACACCGGTGGCGGCAATCCGATGATGTACACCAACATGATCTGGATCTGGGGTCACCCGGAGGTGTACATCCTGATCCTGCCGGCCTTCGGCATCTTCTCTGAGGTCACCTCGACCTTTTCCGGCAAGCGCCTGTTCGGCTATACCTCGATGGTCTACGCCGTGCTGGTCATCACCATCCTGTCCTACCTCGTCTGGCTCCATCACTTCTTCACGATGGGCTCGGGCGCGAGCGTGAACAGCTTCTTCGGCATCACCACGATGATCATCTCGATCCCGACGGGTGCGAAGATCTTCAACTGGCTGTTCACCATGTACAAGGGCCGCATCCGCTTCGAACTGCCGATGATGTGGACGGTCGCATTCATGCTGACCTTCGTGATCGGCGGCATGACCGGCGTGATGCTCGCCGTTCCCCCGGCCGACTTCGTGCTGCACAACTCGCTGTTCCTGGTCGCACACTTCCACAACGTGATCATCGGCGGCGTGCTGTTCGGGATGTTCGCGGGCATCAACTACTGGTGGCCCAAGGCGTTCGGCTTCAAGCTCGACAAGACGTGGGGCCTGGTGTCCTTCTGGTGCTGGGTCGTCGGCTTCTGGGTCGCGTTCACGCCGCTCTACGTCCTCGGCCTGATGGGCGTGACCCGTCGTCTGCGTCACTTCGAGGATCCGAGCCTGCAGATCTGGTTCGTCGTCGCCGCCATCGGTGCCGCGATCATCGCGGTCGGCATCGCGGCCTTCCTGATGCAGATCTTCGTCAGCATCCGGAACCGCGAGGCGCTGCGCGACGACAGCGGCGATCCGTGGCAGGGTCGTACGCTGGAATGGGCGACCTCGTCGCCGCCGCCGGCCTACAACTTCGCGTTCACGCCGGTCATCCACGACCTGGATGCCTGGTACGACATGAAGTCGCGCGGCGCGAAGCGTCCGGTCACCGGCTATCTGCCGATCCACATGCCGAAGAACACCGGCACCGGCATCATCCTGGCGGGCTTCTCGCTGGTCGTCGGTTTCGCGATGATCTGGTACATCTGGTGGCTCGCCGCCGCTGCCTTCCTGGGTCTGGTCGTCACGGCGATCTTCCACACCTTCAACTATGATCGCGACTTCTACATCGCTGCGGAAGAAGTGACCGAAACCGAGAATGCGCGCACCCAGGTGCTGACGCGACTGGGAGCCTGAGGCGATGAGCGCCACGACCGTACAAACGGGCGACACGCCCGTCTTCTACCAGCTCGAGGAGGAGCATCACGAACCCGGCGGCAGCACGATGCTGGGTTTCTGGATGTACCTGATGAGCGACTGCCTCATCTTCGCGATGCTGTTCGCGGCCTGGGGCGTCTATGGAACCAGCTTCGCGGGAGGCCCGACCTCCCACGAACTGTTCAAGCTGCCGCTGGTGGCGGTGAACACGGCGATGCTGCTGTTCTCCTCCATCACCTACGGCTTCGCGATGATCGCGATGCAGGAGAAGCGCCAGGGTGCCGTGCAGGGCTGGCTGGCACTGACCGCGGTGTTCGGCGCCGCCTTCCTCTGCATCGAGCTCTACGAGTTCTCGGAGCTGATCCAGGAAGGCGCGGGTCCGTGGCGCTCGGCGTTCCTGTCCTCGTTCTTCACGCTGGTCGGTACGCACGGCCTGCACGTCACCTTCGGCCTGATCTGGCTGTTCACGCTGATGGTGCAGGTTGCGCGAAAGGGCCTGATCCCGGCGAACGTCCGCCGCCTGCAGTGCCTGTCGCTGTTCTGGCACTTCCTCGACGTGGTCTGGATCGGCGTGTTCACCTTCGTTTACCTGTTTGGAGCCATGCGATGAGCGCGGACACCCACGGCCACGCCGGCCACCACCATGATCACGGCCATGGCCATGACCATGACGCCCCGCATTCGACCCGTGGCGGCTATGTCACCGGCTTCCTGCTCTCGGTCGTCCTCACCGCGATCCCGTTCGGGATCGTGATGGGCGGCTGGATCGCCGATGCCCGTGTGGCGGTCGCGATCTGCGCGGCGCTGGCGATGGTGCAGATCGTCGTCCACATGATCTACTTCCTCCACATGAACGGAAAGTCCGAGCAGGGCTGGACGCTGATGGCGCTGATCTTCACCGTCATCATCGTCGTGATCGCGCTCACCGGCTCGCTGTGGGTGATGTACAACATGAACGTCAACATGATGCCCGGGATGGATTCCGGCGCCAGCATGTGAGCCGGCCGGCTTCCCGTAACTGGATGGCGATCGCGCTGTTGCCGCTGATCGCCATCCTGCTCGGCCTCGGCATCTGGCAGGTCGAGCGCCGTGCCTGGAAGCTGGCACTGATCGACCGGGTGGAGCGGGGACTGGCGACGGCGCCGGTTTCCGCCCCCGGTCCCGCCGATTGGCCCGGCATCGACGCCGGCGCGTCCTATCGCAAACTCCGCGTCACCGGCCGGTATTTGCCCTGCCGCACCAGGCTCGCCCAGGCCGTCACCGATCTCGGCCCCGGCAAATGGGTGATGACCCCGTTGGTCACCGATCGCGGCTTCACCGTCTTCATCAATCGGGGCTTCCTGCCCGACGGCCAGGCGTTGCCGGCCTGCACCTCCACCGCCGCTGCTGCCGTGACCATCACCGGGCTGCTGCGGCTGAGCGAGCCCAAGGGCGGCTTCCTGCGCGCGAACGACCCAGGCGCCGATCGCTGGTACTCGCGCGACGTGGCAGCGATGGGGAAGGGGCTTGCCCCGCTTGCCCCCTATTTCATCGACGCCGATCGCAGCGGCGATGGCTGGCCGCGCGGCGGGATGACGGTCATCCGGTTCCCCAACAACCATCTCGTCTATGCGCTGACCTGGTTCGGCCTGGCACTGCTGACCGGCTGGTTCGCCTGGCGGGCTTGGCGCGGGCGCGGAGACGCATGACCCCCCGCACGCCGGAGGACGCCGCCCGCCGCAATCTGCTGCTGCTGGTACAGCTCCGCTGGCTGGCGGTGCTGGGGCAGCTGACGACGATCCTCGGTGTCCATCTGGTGTTCGGGGTACGGCTGCCGCTGGTGCCGATGCTGGCGACCATCGGCGTGCTGGTCGCGCTCAACCTGGCGATTTTGCCGGCGCGGGCGCTGCGACCCGCCACCGATGCGCAGGTAATGGCCGGTCTGCTGGTCGATGTCGCCTGCCTTACCGTCCTGCTCTATCTGAGCGGGGGTGCGACCAACCCGTTCGTTTCGCTCTATTTGCTGCAGGTGGTGCTCGGCGCGGTGCTGCTCGACACCGGATCGAGCTGGGCGCTGGTGGTGCTGACCAGCACCGCCTTCGCCGTGCTGGCGATCGTCCACCGGCCGCTGCCGCTGCCGCCCGCGCTGGCGAGCAGCCTGTCCGGTCCTTTCGTCTTCGCGCTGTGGTTCAACTACACGCTGATCGCGACGCTGGTGGTGCAGTTCGTCACCCGGATCGCGCGCAACCTGCGCGACCGCGATGCTCGCCTCGCCGAACTGCGCCAGCGCGCCGCGGAGGAAGAGCATATCGTTCGCATGGGCCTGCTCGCCAGCGGTGCCGCGCATGAGCTCGGCACGCCGCTCGCCTCGATCTCGGTCGCGCTGGGGGACTGGCGCGCCGATGCCAAGATCCGCCGCGACCCGCAGCTGAGCGCCGAGGTGGCGGACATGCAGGCCGAGGTGGCCCGCTGCAAGTCCATCGTCGCCGGCATCCTGTTCGCCGCGGGAGAGGTGAGCGGCGAGGCCCCGGAGCGGACCACGCTTCGCCGCTTCGTCACCGGGCTGATAGAGGGGTGGCCGCGCAACGACAGCGTCACGCTCGACTATCGCCTGCCGACCGACCTCCCGATCGTCGCCGATCGCGCGCTCGGCCAGTCGATCGTCAACCTGCTCGACAATGCGGTGGAAGCGGGGGCAGGGCGCATCCGCCTGTCGGTCAGCGCGCCGGACGCGACGCTGGTGCTCGCCGTGCGCGACGATGGCCGCGGCTTTCCCGAGGCCATCCTGCCGCGGATCGGGGATCCGTATAACAGCAGCAAGGACCGCCAGGGGGCAGGCCTCGGGCTGTTCCTGGCGCACAACGTGTTGCGGACGCTGGGGGGCACGCTCGTCGCGCGCAACCTGGAAGCGGGTGGCGCCGAGGTCGCACTGCGCGTACCGGTGGCGGCGCTCGCACTCGAGGACGAGATCGAATGACGACCAACAAGTTGTTGATTATCGAGGATGATGCGGTCTTCGCCCGTACCCTTGCCCGGTCGTTCGAACGGCGCGGCTATGCCGTGGAGGTGCTCAACGGCCCGGAAGGGGTGGAGGAAACCGCCACGGCCTTCGCGCCGACGCGCGCGGTAGTGGACCTCCGGCTCGGCGGCAGCTCGGGCCTCGCCTGCGTGAAGCAGCTGCACGACCTGGACCCGGCGATGCGGATCGTCGTGCTCACCGGCTTCGCCAGCATCAGCACCGCGGTGGAGGCGGTGAAGCTGGGGGCTACCAACTATCTGATGAAGCCCGCCAACACCGACGATATCGAGGCCGCGTTCGACCGCGTCGACGGCGATGTCGATACCGAGCTGAAGGCGCGGCCCACGTCGATCAAGACGCTCGAATGGGAGCACATCCACCAGACGCTGGCGGACACCAACTACAATCTTTCCGAAGCGGCGCGCCGGCTGGGCCTGCACCGCCGCACGCTCGCCCGCAAGCTGGACAAGAAGCACCTCTAGGCAGCTGCCTCAGTGGAGGTGCTTGGGTTCGGCGGCCTTGCTGGCGCGTTCGGCAAGTAGGGCCTGCGATTCGCGCAGGATCTGGGTGGCTCGTTCGATGTCGACCGCCGGCGAGAACAGATGCCCCTGGCCATAGGCGCAGCCGATGCCGCGCAGCCGCTCGGCCTGCAGCTCGGTCTCGACGCCCTCGGCGATCACCGCCATGTCGAGTTCGCGGGCGATGTGCAGCACGCCCTCCAGGATGGCGCGGCTCGCGCTGCTCTGCATCAGCTGGTCGGTGAAGGTCTTGTCGATCTTGAGAAAGTCGACCGGCATGGTCAGCAAGTGGGTGAGCGAGGCATAGCCGGTGCCGAAATCGTCCAGCGCCACGGCCAGACCCTGTCCGCGAAACCAGCGCAGGGTGTCGGCGACCGTGGTGTCGCCCTGACCGAGATAGACCGTCTCGGTAATTTCCAGCGCGAGATGGTGCATCGGCACCCCGTACCGCCCGAGCACCTCGGGGATCACCTCCCGCAGCCGTCCGCCATGAAAGTCGCCGGACGAGAAATTCATGCCGACATGGCGCGGCGCGATGCCGAGATCGCACCAGCGCCGGAGATCTGCGGCGACGCGCTCCAGCATCCGCGCGGTAATCGCGCCGGCGACCTTGCCGTCGGTGGTCGCTTCGAAAAACTCTGCGGCGGAGGCGATGCGATCGCCGACTCGCATGCGGCACAACGCCTCGAACCCGATCACCTCGCCGGTGGTGAGATCGAACAGCGGCTGGTAATGGGGCAGCAGCCGATCCTCGGCCAGGGCGCGCTCCACCGCGTGGATCGCCTCGAGGCGGCGTGCCATCCGGGTGGCGATGCCCGGCCAGTAGCGCACGAAGCTGCCACGTGCGGTTTCCTTGGCGTGGTAGAGCGCGAGGTCGGCGTTGAGGCGGACCTGTTCGGCGCTTTCGCCCTCGCCCACAAGCGCGCCGCCAGCCGTGGCGCGGGGCAGGACGTTGCGATCGCCGTCCTCGATGGGTTGTGCCAGTGCGTCGAGCAGGTGCCTTGCGGTTTCCGCGGGATCGGCAAGCGCGGCAGGGTTCTGCAGCAATATCGCGAACTCGTCCCCGCCCAGGCGATAGGCGCGGTCCGGCGCTGCCGCCTCGGCGAGGCGACGCGCCGCGTGGATGATCAGTTCGTCCCCGGCGACGTGCCCGAACGTGTCGTTGACGATCTTCAGATTGTCGAGATCGACGAGCACCAGACCCCAGGCGCCGGGCTCGGAACAGTCGAGATCGCCCAGCGAGGTGTTGAAGGCAGAGCGGTTGGGCAACCCGGTCAGCCCGTCCAGCTGGGCGCGTCGCACCTGCTTGGCCCGCCAGATATCCTGTTCGATGGCAATCGCGCAGAGATGAAGGCAAACCTGGACGATGCGCCGCTCCATCGGCGTGGGGCCGCGCGGCACCTGATAGTAGAAGGCGAACACGCCGGTCACCTCGCCGCGCCCGTTCTTGATCGGGTTGGACCAGCAGGCGCGCAGGCCCAAGGGTTGTGTCAGGTGGTGGAACTTGGTCCAGTTGGCGTCGGTATCGATGTCGGTGCTGGCATAGGCCTTGCCATGAAAGGCGGCGGCCCCGCAGGATCCGACCTTGGGGCCGATCATCAAGCCTTCGATCGACTGCAGATAGTGTTCCGGCAGGCTGGGCCCGGCGACCGGGATCATCCGGCCCGCCACGTCCACCCGCATCACCGAACAGCGTACGTCGGGTGCGCGCAGCTCGACTTCCCGGCACAGTCGGTCGGTGACCGACGCAAGGTCTGCCCCTTTTGCGACAAGCTCCAAGATGTTGTTCTGAAGCGAGATGTCCACGCGTGTCGTCACCTTGTGCACGTTTCTGCGTAAGGTGGGGGGTGCGCGTTGCACCCGCGATAACGGCGTTCCCGGTAAAACTACGTAGAAATGCAAGTGTGGGTGCTGCTAGGGGCGCGCGAGGAAGCCGGCGTCGCCCGGCGCCTGCTGAAAGGGAAGGTTGAAATGATCCGCGTCCCCCTTGCCGCCGCGGCCGCGTTGCTGCTCGCCGCTCCGCAGGCAGGCGACACCGGACCCTATCTCGCACAGGACCAGTATCCGGACGGCCTGCAGATCCTGCCCCCGCCGCCCGCGGCAGACAGTGCCGCGGCGGCGCTCGATCTCAAG
Organism: Sphingomonadales bacterium; assembly: GCA_027489295.1. The sequence continues at coordinate 13,042 of JAIYAA010000015.1, forward strand.
ATCTTCCGGGATACCCGCAAGCTGGCCGGCAGCCCGCGCTGGCAAATCGCCACCGACGACGTGACCAACGATCCGCTGGCCCGCAATGCCTGCGCGATGGGCCTCGTGCTCGATGCCAAGCGGGCTCCCGCGCTGGCGCACCTGCTGGACCGCGCGGGCACCGGCCCGGTGGTGTCCCGCGTCAAGGCCGCCTATCAGGTCCCGCGTCCCTATCTGCGGACCGACGGCCCGATCTGCGAGCCCAAGACCGCGCATCTCGCCGGCAATGGCGACTATCCCTCCGGCCACACGGCGAACGGCTGGATGGAGGCGCTGATCCTGGCCGAGGTGATGCCGGAGCGGACCACCGCCATCCTCGCCCGCGGCCGCGCCTATGGCGAGAGCCGGGCGATTTGCGGGTCGCACAGCAAGAGCGCGGTCGACGCCGGCTATATGGCCGGGGCGGTGGTGTTCACCGCGCTTCACGCCTCCCCGGCCTTCCGGCACGACGTCGAGGCGGCCCGGGCGGAGCTGGCGACGCTGCGGCGCACGGCGCCGCATCCCGACGGGCAGCGCTGTGCCGCCGAAGCCGCCGCGCTGGCGGTCCGGCCGTGGTGAGCTGCATGACTGCGCTGTCATGAAGCCGTCGCGCGACCGCGCCAAAGCCCGGCCGTGCGTAGCGGGGAATCGGGCATGGACAAGGAGGCTGGGCAGCGCATGGGGCATGCGAATGCGCGGCTTACCCTGTTTCTGGGCGGGCTGGCGGCGTTCGGCGCCTATTTTGCCATGTACGCCTTCCGCAAGTCGTTCGCGGCAGCGACCTATGCCGATATCGGCGGCTGGCACGGCGCCATCGACTACAAGACCGCGCTGCTGATCGCGCAGGTGCTTGGCTATGCGCTCTCGAAACTCATCGGCGTGCGGGTGATCGCCGAGGTCGGCCGACACGGACGGGCGCGGATGATCCTGGCACTGATCGGGGCGTCCTGGCTGGCGCTGGTGCTGTTCGCGCTGCTGCCGCCGCCCTGGGCGATCCTGTGTCTCTTTCTCAACGGCCTGCCGCTCGGACTGATCTGGGGGCTGGTGTTCAGCTATGTCGAGGGCAGGCGGGTGACCGATCTGCTGGGCGCGATGCTGTGCGCCAGCTTCATCCTCTCGTCGGGCGTGGTCAAATCGGCGGCGGTGCTGCTGATGGGCTGGGGCGTGCCCGAGCTGTGGATGCCGGCGGCGACCGGGCTGGCCTTTTCCCCGATGCTGCTGGTGGCCCTGTGGCAGTTGGAACGGCTGCCGCCGCCCGATGCCCGCGACGAGGCCGAGCGGGTGGTACGGGTGCCGATGCACGCGGCGGCGCGCGCCGCCTTTGTGCGGGCGCATGGCGGCACGCTGGCCTTGCTGGTGCTCGGCTATGTGCTGCTCACGGCGCTGCGCGACGTGCGCGATAACTTCGCGGCGGAGATCTGGCAGGCCACCGGATTCGGGAGCGACGCGGCGATGTTCTCGGCAAGCGAGGCGCCGGTTGCGCTGCTGACGCTGGCTGCCCTGGCGGCGCTGATGCTGGTGCGCGACAATCTGAACGCGCTGCTGGCGATGCACGGGCTGATCCTGCTCGGCGCCCTGCTGCTGGGGCTGTCGACGCTCGCGTTCGATGCGGGACTGCTCGCACCGTTCCCGTGGATGATCGTCACCGGCGCCGGCTTGTACCTGGCCTATACGCCGTTCAATGCGATGCTGTTCGACCGGGTGATCGCCACGATTGGTACCGCCGCCAATGCCGGGTTCCTGATCTATATTGCCGACGCCTCGGGCTATGTCGGCAGCGTGGCGCTGCTGCTGGTGCGCAGCGTCGGTGCGCCGCGGATGGAATGGCTGCCCTTCTTCGCTACCTGTTGCTACGCGACGGCGATCGCGGTGGGCGCGCTCACGCTCCTCTCCGCGCTACACTTCCTGCGGGTATCGCGCGGAACCGGCCGGGCGGCCCCATTGCGGCGTGCCGGTTGATCCGCATCCCCGCTTGGCCTAGGCATGGCGCCGATCGCGCCGGTGCCCTGACCAGGGCTTAATCGGGAATGCGGTGCGGGGAGCCTGGCTCCCCAAATCCGTGGCTGTCCCTGCAACTGTGAGCGGATAGCGCGATGCACTGGCCTCCTGCGAGAGGCAGCCACTGGGCCCTTGCGGCCTGGGAAGGCGTGCAGCGCGCGGTGACCCGCAAGCCAGGAGACCTGCCGGCGTCCGGTCGCTCTTGCCCTGGTCCAGGGGATGGCCGCGGCACGGTGTACTCCGTCTGAGCGACGCA
>JAIYAA010000089.1 GCA_027489295.1 Sphingomonadales bacterium
ACCGATGATTCGCCCCTGCTGCTGATCGGCGACGTGCAGTCCCGGCTCGGCGATGGCGGCAGCTGGACCTATGTCGAGCGCGCCACCCGGCTGGCCACCATCCAGGCCGTGTCGCAGGCGGGGACGATCAAGATCGACTGGCAGCCGGCGCATGGCGACCTGATCGTCCACGGCGTCGACATCCTGCGCGACGGCCAGCGGATCGATGCGCTGAAGGGCCACAGCTTTACCGTGCTCCAGCGCGAGGCCGGGCTGGAGCGCATGATGCTCGACGGCCAGCTGACCGCGACGCTGGCCGTGGAAGGCCTCCGCCCGGGCGACGTGCTCGACGTGCGCTATTCGGTGACCAACAAGGATCCGGCGCTGGCGGGCAACAGCAGTGCCGGCGGGCCGATCGTGTCCCAGCCGCTGAAGATCGGCTTCGCGCGGACGCGGTTTTTGTGGCCGAGCAGCGCCAAGGTGCAGTGGAAGGCCTATCCGGTCGGCGCGACGCCGCAGGAGAGCGACGCGGGCGGCTGGCACGAACTCGTCTTCACCCAGCCGCTGCCGCGCCAGCCCGATGCGGCGCCGGGTGCGCCGGGCCGCTTCGCCCGGCCGGGCTTCGCCGAGGCCTCCACCTTCGCCGATTGGGCGAGCGTGTCGCGCGTGTTCGCCCCGCTCTACCGCACCGATGGGCTGATCCCGACCGGCAGCCCGCTCGCGGCCGAGGTGGCGAAGATCGCGGCGGCGGAGAAGGATCCCCGCCGCCGCGTCGCCGCGGCGCTCGCGCTCGTGCAGGGCAAGGTGCGCTATCTCTATCGCGGCATGGAGAACGGCAATCTGGTGCCGCAGGCCCCGGCGCAGACCTTCGCGCTCGGCTATGGGGACTGCAAGGCGAAGACGCTGCTGCTGCTCGCGCTGCTTCACGCGCTGGGGATAAATGCGGAGCCGGCGCTCGCCAATCTCGGGGCGGGCGACCTGGTGTCTGCGCGGCTCCCCTCGGCCGCCGCGTTCAACCATATCTTCGTGCTCGCGCATCTGGGTGACGAGACGCTGTGGCTGGACGGCACCGCCACCGGCACGCGGCTGGAGGATCTGGGCGACGTGCTGCCGTTCCACTGGGTGCTGCCGTTGCGGGCGGATGGGGCGGGGCTGCTCCAGGTGCCGGACCGGGTACCAGCTCGGCCGAACAGCATCGCCGCGTTCGACATGGACCTGCGCGGCGGCATCAACGTGCCGGCACCGGTCGACGCCGAGGTGACGCTGCGCGGCAGCGTCGCGATCTCGCTGCGCACGCTGCTGGGCGCCGTGCCCAAGCAGGAGCAGCGGCGCTTCCTGCAGGGCTTCATGCCCGGCGGGGCAAGCGACGTGCTCGTGACCGACGCGCGCGTCCAGTTCGACGATGCGGTGGGGACCGCCACGGTAAAACTGCGCGGCATCGCCACCCAGCGCTGGGGCTATAGCGATCTGCGCTACCGCACCCAGCTGCCGATCGGCCGCGTGTCCGACCTGCCCGATCGCGCGCGCGCGATCTGGAAGGACGTGCCGGTCGATACCGGTGAGCCCAGCCGCACCCGCACCACGCTGCGCTTCCGCCTGCCGGAGGGTGGCAAGGACCTGGCGTTGGATGGCAGCAACGCCTTCGATCTGGCGCTGCCGGGCGGCCGGCGGCTCACCGCCAAGGCGGCGCTGGTCGGCGAGACGCTGACGCTGGAGACCGAACAGACGCATAGCGGGGGCGAGATCGCACCGGCCGATCTGCCGGCGGCGCGCGCCGCGATCGCCGAGTTCCGCAACCGCCGCATCAGCGTGCGCACCGCGCCGCGCTATCCCTCGCCCTGGCATGGGGTGGAAGCCGCCAAGCGCGCGCACCGCTACGACGAGGTGCTCGCCCGCTATGCCAGCTTTATCGGCGAGCGTCCGGACGAGGCCGATCGCTATGTGGCGCGGGCGCGGTTCGAGAACATGATCTTCGAGCGGAAGCTCGCGCTGTCCGATTACGACAAGGCGATCGCCATCGCCGCCAAGCCCGAAACGCTGGCGCAGCGGGCCGGCGTCCGCGAGGCGCTGGGCGACCGCGCGGGCGCGATCGAGGACATGCGCACGGCACAGTCGCTGGTACCGGGCAATAGCGAGGTGCTGAGCCGCCTGACGCTGTTGCTGGCGGAGGACGGCAAGAAGGACGAGGCGCTGGCGCTGCTCGACCCGAAGATCGAGGACGGCGGGGAGAATCTGTCCGACCTGCTCTCGGCGAAGGCGACCGTGCTGGCCCGCGCCGGGGACGGGGAGGGCGCGCTCGCCACGATCGACCGCGCGATCGGCGAGAAGCCCGGCAACGGGCGGCTGCTCAACAATCGCTGCTGGCTGAAGGGCACGCTGAACCTGCAGCTCGACGGCGCGCTGAAGGACTGCACCCGCGCGATCGAACTGAGCGAGCAGAACGCCGCGATCGCGCTCGACAGCCGGGCGATGGTCTATTTCCGCCAGGGCCGCTTCGACGAGGCGATGGCGGACCTGAACGCCGCGGTGGAGCAGCGCCCGAATGCGTCCGGTACGCTGTTCCTGCGCGGGGTGGTGGAAGCGCGACAGGGCAAGGCCAAGGAGGCCGCTGCCGACCTCGCCGATGCGCGGCTGCTCGATCCCCAGGTGGACGCCCGCTATCTCCGCTGGGGAATCAAGGGCTGACCGGCGCGATCGGACGACGCAAGGAAACGGTTGAGCGCAGCCCCGGACGCAGTACATTCGTCCCCTGGAATATGCGGGGGATTGGGTAGAATGCGGGGGCGTACGTTGTTGGTGGCCGTGCTGTTGTCGACGGCCGGGGTGGCGCATGCGGGGGACAAGCCGCTCTATCAGCCGGCACCGGCCTGGGTGAAGGCCGCGCCGGCGCCCGACCTCAAGCGCAATGCCGAGAGCGATCCGATGATCGTGCTGTTCGACGAGCAGGCGCGGATCGCCGATGGGCAGGTGTGGACCTATTTCGACCAGGCGCAGCGGGTCGTCTCGGCACAGATGCTGAGCAATGTCGGTACCGTCACGCTGCCCTGGCAGCCCGATGCCGGCGACCTGATCATCCACCGCGCCGAGATCCTTCGCGGGGCGGAGCATATCGACCTGATCGCCGCCGGCCAGCGCTTCCAGGTGCTCCGACGCGAGCAGCAGCTCGAACAGTGGCAGATCAACGGCACGCTCACCGCCAGCCTGGCGGTGGAGGGCTTGCGCGTCGGCGACGTGCTGCGGCTGAGCTATTCGACCACGCACAAGGATGCGGCGCTGCAGGGCAATGCTCAGGCGTTCCTGCCGCTGTTCGCCGATCCGATGCGCGCGCAGTTCGCCCGTGCCCGGCTTTCCTGGCCCAAGGCCAGCAAGCTTGGCTGGAAGGTACATCTGGCCGGCACCGCGCCCACGCCGGTGGCGGAGGGCGACTATCAGCTGATCGACATCGCCATGCCGCTGGCGAAGCAGCCGGAAATCCCGAACGACGCGCCGCCGCGGTTCAAGCCGATGACGCTGATCGAGGCCTCCAGCTATGATGGCTGGCCGGCGGTGTCGAAGGTGATGGCACCGCTGTATCGCACCGAAGGGCTGATCGCGGCGGGCAGCCCGCTGGCCGCGGAAGTCGCCAAGATCCGTGCCAAGACGAGCGATCCGCGCACCCGCGCCGCGCTGGCGCTGCGGCTGGTGCAGGACGATGTCCGCTATCTGTTCGTCGGGATGGACGGCGGCAGCTATACGCCGCAGGCGCCGGCCGAAACCTGGTCGCGCCGCTATGGCGACTGCAAGGCCAAGACGCTGCTGCTGCTGGCGTTGCTCCGCGCGCTGGACATCGCGGCGGAGCCGGTGCTGGCCAACACCGAGGCGGGGGACGTGGTGCCGTCGCGGCTGCCCGCGCCGGGTGCGTTCAACCATGTGCTGGTCCACGCGACGATCGACGGCCAGAGCCTGTGGCTCGACGGCACCAGCAGCGGCGCGCGGATCGCAGATCTGGGCGACGTGCCGCCGTTCCGCAACGTGCTGCCGGTGCGGCCCGAGGGGGCTGCGCTGCTCGCCCTGCCGGTGCGGGCGCCCGGGCGCCCAACGTTCGAGGCGGATATCGAGATGGACCAGCGTGCCGGTCTCGATCTGCCGACGCCCTTCACGCTGCAGCTGGTGGTTCGCGGCCCGCTGGCCGAGGCGATCCATGCCGGTTCGGGCCAGGCGACCAAGGAGCAGCTGGACCAGATGGCGACCAGCTTCGCCAGCGGCTTCCTGAGCGATTCGCTGATCGCCGATCGCAGCATCGCCTATGATGCCGATACGGCCAGCGCCACGATCCGCATCCGCGGCATCGCCGGTTCGCCCTGGCACCGCGAGGACGGGCGGCTGCGCGCGGTGCTCGACAAGACGATCAGCAGCCTTTCCTTCGAACCCGATCGCGCCCGTCCGGAGTGGCAGGAGATTCCCGTCGCGGTGAACGAGCCGGGCAGCGCCGTCGCGCGCTGGCGCATCCGTCTGCCCGCGGGCGGCACCGGCTTCAGCTTCGATGGCGACCAGACGCTGCCGTCCACGCTGGCGGGCCGTGCTCTCGCGCGCAAGGTGACGCTGGCCGATGGCGAGCTGCGGATCGAGGATCGCAGCAGCCCCGATCTGGCCGAGGTGGCGCCGGCGAAGGTCGCCGAGGCCAAGGCGCAGGTGGCCCTCGCCAAGACCCGGCTGCTGACCGCCTTGGGCCCGGAGAATAGCGCGCCGCGCTGGAAGACCGTGATGGAGGCAAAGCGCAGCGGGGCGCTCAAGCCGCTGCTCGACGTCTATGCGGCGGCAATTGCGGCCAATCCCAAGGATGTCGAACCCTGGAGCAGCCGCGCCAATTTCTACGCCGGCATCTGGGACTGGAAGGCGGCGCAGGCCGATCTCGACCATGCGATCGGCATCCAGCCGAGCGTGGCGCTCTACACCCAGCGCGCGGGCATCAAGTCGGCGATGGGCGACGACAAGGGCGCGCTCGCCGACGTGCAGGCGGCGAAGACGCTCGATCCGGGCGACAGCTCGGTCGCGAGCCTGCTGGCGACCTATACCGCCAATGCCGGCCAGCCCGACGCCGCCGTCGCGATGGCGGCCGAGCGGGTGGCGAAGGGCGGCAGCGAGCGCAACGGCTTCGTGGCGTTGCAGGCGCAGCTGCTGGGCGATTCGGGCCGTGCGAGCGACGCGGTGGCGGTGCTCGATCCCGCGATCGCCAAGGCGCCGGGCAACGCGATCCTGCTCAACAGCCGCTGCTGGATTAAGGGCACCGGCAATATCGGCCTGGACGGTGCGCTGAAGGATTGCACCAAGGCGATCGAGCTGGCCGAGCAGCCCGCGTCGATCCTCGACAGCCGTGCCATGGTCTATTTCCGCATGGGCCGGATGGACGATGCGCTGGCCGATCTCAACGCCGCGCTCGACGTGGCGCCGCTGCAGAGCTCCAGCCTGTTCCTGCGCGGGGTGATCCGCACCAAGGCGGGCGACAAGGCCGCGGCCGAGGATCTGGCGGCGGCGCGGCTGATCTGGCCGCGCGTCGATGGCGATTATGCGCGCTACGGGATCAAGCCCTGAGGCGCTTTCGTGAATTCTTCATGATGGCTGGGGTAGGCCGGACACCGACCGACCCCGCCCGGGGCGCTAGCGAGACCCGGCATGCCGTTTGTGTTCCTGACGATCGATACCGAGCTGATGTGGCGCCACCACGTCGCCGGTCTCGACCTGGCGGAAATGGTGGCGCGCTCGTTCGAGCCGGCAGGGGTGGGCGTGGGCTGGCAGCTTGCGCGGCTCGCGGCGCATGGCCTGAAGGCGTGCTTCTTCGTCGATCCGATGCCGGCACTAGTGCATGGGCTGGCGCCGATCGCCGCGGTGGTTCACGCCATCCGCGCGGCCGGGCAGGAAGTGCAGCTGCACCTGCATCCCAACTGGACCGGCGCCTGTGCGGTCGACCGAACCCGCCTGCCCGGGCGTTTCGAACTGATCGATTATAGCCCGCAGGAGCAGGCCGACCTGATCGCCCGCGCCCGCACGCTGCTGCTGCAGGCCGGGGCCCCGTCGCCGATCGCCTTTCGGGCCGGCAGCTATGCGGCCAACGACGCAACACTGGCGGCGCTGGCCGCACAGGGCTTCGTCTATGATTCGAGCCATGACGGTTCCGAGCACCCCTGGCCCAGCGCGATCGGGCTGCCGCCGCGGCGGATCGCGCCGGTGCTGCACCAGGGCATGATCGAGGTTCCGGTGACGCTGATCGATGCCGGTGCGCGGCTGCGGCACTTCCAGATCTGCGCGCTGTCGGTGCGCGAGATGCAGGCCGCGCTCGAGCATGCGGTGCGTGCGCGCCACGCCGCGGTGACCATCGTCAGTCATGGCTTCGAACTCGCCAACCGCGCCGGCACCCGGCCCAATGCCGTACATGTCCGCCGCTTCGAGGCGCTGTGCCGGATGCTGGCGGCGCGGCGCGATGTGCTGCCGACCGCGCACTTTGCCGATCGGCCGCTGCTGCCGCTCCATCAGGAGGATGCGCCGCTGGTCTCCAGCTATCTGCGCACCAGCCTGCGCCAGGCCGAGCAGCTCTGGTCCAACCTGATCGAGGAGCGGGTGGGATGAGCGCGGCCGTGCCGGTGCCGTTGCGCTTGATGATCGGCGCGCGGACGCTGCTCACGCTGCGGCCCCGGCTGGTGCGCGTTGCCCATAGCTTGCGGCAGGCGCGCGAAGGCGTGCGGCCGGATCTGCCGGGCCTGCCGGCGGGGGCAGCGGGGTTTCTGGTGACGTCGTTGCCCGACGCGCAGCTCGACTCCCTTCTCCGCACCGGACTGCTCGGGCTTGTACGGCAGCGCTACACGCGCAGCTTCGTCGATCTCTCGATCGGTTTCGACCGCTGGTTCGGCGGGCTTTCGGCCAACACCCGGCAGGGGCTGAAGCGCAAGGCGAAGCGACTGGCCGCGGAGTCCGGCGGGGCGATCGACATCCGGCGCTTCCGCTCCCCCGACGAGATCGCGATATTCCACCCGCTTGCCCGTGCGCTTTCCGCACGAACCTATCAGGAGCGCCTGCTCGGCGCAGGGCTGCCGGACGACCTGGCGCCGTTGCAGCGGCTGGCAGCGGCGGACGGCGTGCGGGCCTGGCTGCTGTGCCTGCACGGCCAGCCCATCGCCTATCTCTGCTGCACGGCGGACGACGACACGTTGCTCTACACCCATGTCGGCCACGACCCCGATGCCGCGATGCTGTCCCCCGGCGCGGTGCTGCAGCTGGAGGCGATGCGCGACCTGTTCGGCGATCGCTTCGGCTGGTTCGATTTCACCGAAGGCGACGGGCAGCACAAGCGCCAGATGGCGAGCGGCGGGATCGCGTGCGTCGACCTGTTGCTGCTGCGGCCGACGCTCGCCAATCGCGCCATACTCGCGGCGCTGGGGGGCTTTGATGGCGGGGTGGCGTGGGCGAAGCGGATCGTGCACCGGATCGGTGCCGATCGCCTCGCCAGGCAGCTGCGGCGCGGTTAGTCGAGCGCGACCCGATCCACTCGGGCCGCCGAGAGGCCGTAATAATTGGATACGCGGTCCGCATAGGCCTGGGTGAATTCGGGGGCGTTGCTCGCCCAGCTCGGGCCGCCTTCCAGAACGCGGCGATCGATCGTCACGACATAGTCGTCAGTGCCGGGATCATAGGCGATCAGCTCGAAGGGCAGGGGGTAATAGCTCTTGCCCATGCCGAGGAAGCCGCCGAGGCTGAGCACCGCGTAGAGCGTGTGCCCGGTGCCCTTGTCGACCATCAGCGCCTGGACCTGGCCGAGCGAATCGCCGTCGCGGCTGCGCACCTTGAGCCCGTCGACGCGGGCGGTGACGAGCAGACTGGTGGTTTCTGGCGTGTCGGACATGGTCGGCATTCCTTCTGGGCACGTACTTGCACCGCGAGAAATGCACGAAGCCGTCCCGTCGTTCCGCAGACGGGATGACTCTTGGGGAAGGCTCAGCGTTGGCCGAGGGCGTTGCGCGCGGCGATGCGTTCGGCCGGCGTCATGCGGCG
>JAIYAA010000308.1 GCA_027489295.1 Sphingomonadales bacterium
AGCGTCATGCCCACCCCTTCGGTCGCCCGAACCGGCAACGCCGAGGCATCGAAGCCGTCCAGGCAGAAGACGTTGACGCCAAAGTGATCCGGCGCGGCGCGCTTGCGGTGGAACACATAGATGCCGCAGCGGCTGCAGAAATGATGCTTCGCGCGCATCGTGTTCCATTGATAGGTGGCGAGCAGGTCCTCGCCTGCCTCGATCCGCAGCGCCGCCTCCGGCACCTTCACCATCACCGCGTTGCGCTTCACGCACAGCGAGCAGTCGCAGGTCGTCATTTCTTCCGGATCGTGCGCGATGGTGAAGCGCACGCCGCCGCAATGGCAGGAGCCGGAATGCACCGTCACCACCGCGCCACCCCTTCGAGATAGAACAGGCACGCGCCTTCCAGGTCGACGCGATCCTCCCGCAGCCTGCACCACATCTCCCCGCCGCGCGGCGAGGCCTGGAAGGCGTGCAAATCGGTCTTGCCCAGCCGTTCCGCCCAATAAGGTGCCAGCGCGCAGTGCGCCCCGCCGGTCACGGGATCTTCGGGGATACCCTTGGCCGGCGCGAAATAGCGGCTGACGCAATCATACGCGCCGTCACCCGCGGCCGTGACGATGAGGCCGGCGCTGGGCAAGCGGGCGATCGCGGCAAGGTCCGGATCGAGCCCGCGCACCGCCGCGGCGGAGGCAAGACGTGCGACGAAGTTGAAGCCGTCCCATACCACTTCCTCCGGTACGGCCCGCAAGGCTTCGGACAGGCCAGCCGGGGCTTCGGCCGGCGCGCAGGGGCGCACCGGGAAATCCATGACATAGCCGATGTCGGAACGGCGCACGGTCAGCGGGCCGCTCGCAGAATGGAACACCACCTGCTCCCGCTCGGGCGCAAGCCGCTCCAGCACCACCGCGGCACTGGCCAGCGTGGCATGGCCGCACAGCGGCACCTCGACCACCGGGGTGAACCATCGAATGCGATAATCGTCACCGTGCGGCACGACGAAAGCCGTTTCCGCCAGATTATTCTCGGCCGCGAGCGCCTGGCAAAGATCCGCCGGCGGATCGCTGTCGAACAGCATTACCGCCGCCGGATTGCCGGCGAAGCGCGTGGTGGTGAACGAGGCGAGCTGAAACAGCCGTGCTTCCATACGATCAGGCTATCAGCCAAGGCGCACCGCGGCCAGCACCGCCGCAGCCCCTCAAGCGAACAGCGACAGCGCTCCGCTTTCCAGCGCTTCGGGGATCGACAGCCGCTCGCCGGCTTCGCGCCGGTGGGTGGTCGGCTCCGGCACGAGGTTCCACGGCGTCACCACCGCGTCGCACCAGGCGGTAAACAGGCCCGAAGACCAGGCCCGCAGGCTCTCTTCCGCTTCCAGCGGCGTGCCCGTCACCGTCGATTCGTGTTGCATCGTCATCGCACCCGCTCCCTGTCCAGCGTTGTCGATCCGGCCCTCTCCCGAGTCCCTTTCTTCATACCCCAAAAAGGACGGGAATGCACGGTACTGCAATCGTTTAGCCTGCACCCATGCCCGCCGCGAACGCGATTCTGAGGGCCTCGGACAGGCTCTTGGCGCCCAGCTTTCCCATCACGTTCGCGCGGTGCACTTCCACCGTGCGCGCGGAGATGCCGAGGTCATAGGCGATCGTCTTGTTCGGATAGCCCTGCGCCAGCCCTTCCAGCACCTCGCGCTCGCGCACGGTCAGCGCGCCGAGCAAGGTTTCGGCGTCCGCCGCGCGCGCCTTCACATCCTCGGCCGCTTCAAGCCGCTCGAAGCCGCGCTCGATCGCATCGATCAGGGCGGCGCTGGACATCGGTTTTTCGAGGAAGTCGACCGCGCCCGCCTTCATCGCCTTTACTGCCAGAGAGACGTCGCCGTGCCCGGTCAGCACGATCACCGGCAGCGCGATGCCGCGCGCATGGAGTTCCTGCTGCACCTCCAGCCCGTCCATCTCCGGCATCCGCACGTCGAGCAGCACGCAGCCGGGCTCGACATGCCGCGCCTCCTTGAGGAACGCGACGCCCGAGGGCCAGGTCTGCACCGCGAAGCCCGAGGTCTTGAGCATGAAGCTCACGGAACGGCGGACGCCATCCTCGTCGTCGACGATATGGACGAGGCGCTTGTCGGTCACGGGGGCGTTCCTTCTTCGAAATGGACGAGGGTGAAGTGAAAGCAGCTGCCGCCGCTTTCGCGCGGCTCCAGCCAGATGCGGCCGCCATTGGCCTCGACGATGGTGCGGCAGATCGACAGGCCGAGGCCCATGCCGTCGGCCTTGGTGCTGTGGAAGGCGCGGAACAGGTCCTCGGCGACGGCGGGCGCCACGCCCGGGCCGGTATCCGCCACCGTCACCCGCACGAATCCGGGCGACTCGATCCGGCTGGCTACGGTCAGTCGCCGCTCGGGCATGTCGGCCATCGCCTCGATCGCATTGCGCATCAGGTTGATCAGCACCTGCTGGATCTGGATCCGATCGACCAGCACCGGCCCGGCGGCGGGATCGAACCGGAACTCGGCGACCACGCCCTTCTCGCGCGCGCCGATCAGCGCCAGCTTGCAGGCTTCGTCGACCAGATCGGGGATGTGCTCGACGCTCTTCTCGACCTCGCCGCGCGCGACGAATTCGCGCAGGCGCCGCACGATGGTGCCCGCGCGCAGCGCCTCCTGCGCGGTATCGTCCAGCGCCTCGCGGATCATCGGCAGGTCTTGCGCGTCGTTCGCGTCGACCAGGTTGGCAATGCCGCGCACATAGTTGACCACCGCGGTGATCGGCTGGTTGAGCTCGTGCGCCAGAGTCGAGGCCATGGTGCCCATTGCGCTCACCCGCGCGGCATGGATCAGGCCGGAGCGGAGTTCCTCGATGCGCTGCTCGGCGCGCTGCTTGTCGCTCAGGTCGCGGATGAAGCCGGTGAAGACGCGCTCGCCCTCGGTGATCGCCTCGCCGACCGACAGCTCGATCGGAAAGGTGGTGCCGTCGCGGCGGCGCGCGGTGACGGTGCGGCCGGTGCCGATGATCCGCCGCTCGCCGGTGTCGAGATAGTGGCGGATATAGCCGTCGTGCTGGCGACCGTCGCCCATCGCCATCAGCAGGCTGACATTGGCGCCGACCACCTCGTCCTCGGCATAGCCGAACAGCCGCTCGGCGGCGGCGCTGAACGAGACGATGTTGCCGCGCTCGTCGATGATCACCATCGCGTCGAGCACCGTCGCCAGGATCGA
>JAIYAA010000331.1 GCA_027489295.1 Sphingomonadales bacterium
ACGCCGCGCGCGGTGCCCTGCACGAACTGGCCGACCTCCACGCCGTCCGGCACGTACGACCCGACGATCACCGCATCGGCTGCGGCGATCGTCTCCCGCCACGCGTCGAGATCGGCGAGCGTGCGATAATATTCCAGGCGGCAGAAATCGGGATCGCTCAGATCGCGGTGGGCGCCGGCATACCAGGGCACGTCGCGCTCGAGGAATAATACGTCATGTCCCCGGGCGGAGAACGCACGGAGCAGGGCGCGGTAGGTAGTGGCGTGGCCATTGCCCCATGAGGAGCCGAGGCTGAGGCCAAGGACGATCAGCTTCATGCAGCGTTCCTTTCGCGGGGCTGGTAGGCGCGGAGAATGCGATCGACCTGCGCACCGCGGAGATCGTAGCTGTGCTCGGCCAGTACGCGGGCGCGTGCCGCTTCGCCGATGGCTTGGGCGCGCTGCGGGGTCAGCGCGGCGAGGTGATCGGCCACGTCCTGTCCGTCGCGTGCGACCAGCACCTCGCGATCGGGCGTGAGGAAGAGCTCGATGCCCTCCCAAGCATCGGTGATCAGGCAGGCTGCCGCCCCGGCCGCCTCGAATACGCGCGTGGCAGGGGAGAAGCCGATCGCCGCCATCGAATCGCGCGCGACGTTCAGCACCGCCTGCGGCGTGCAGTTGAAGGCGTTGTGATCGGCGGTGCCGACATGGCCGATTGCGCGCACGTTGGCCGGCATCGCCTTGTCGTGCCAGCCATTGCCGCCGAGCAGGAAAGCGCGTGCCGGCGCAAGGCGGGCGGCCTGCAGGAAGAATTGGTCGATCCGCGCCTCGCGATCGGGCAGCCGGTTGGCCAGCAGCGCAAGATCGGCGGTGAAGCGGGCGTCCGGCGACGCCGGATGATGCGTCGCAGGATCGAGCGCATTGTACACCGGGATACAATCCCGCGCGCCCATCGCCCGATAGGCGTCGATCACCGGCGGACCGCCGCCATAGGTCAGCACCAGGTCGATTTCCGGCAGCATCGTGCGCACCGGATGGGCCGCATCCCCGCGCATTTCGTCGAGAGTAGCGGCGGCGTCCACATCCCAGAAGATGCGCAGTGCATCGGGGCGGGGCGCGGTGCGCAGCGCCTCGATCAGTTCGCGATCGAACACACCGACGCCGCTGGCCTTCACCACCACGTCGGCGTCCTGCGCCTCTGCGAGAACCTGGCGGAGCCCGTCCTCGGACGCGGGATACACCACCACCTTCGCCCAGGGGGGCGGATCGATGTCGCGGTGCAACTGGCGATCGAATGCATCCGGCTCGTAGAAGGTGATGGCGTGACCGCGTGCGGCGAGAGCCTTCAGGATGCCACGATAATAAGTAGCGGCACCGTTCCAGTAGGAGGAGAGGAGGCTGGATCCGTAAAATGCGATCTTCATGCAGCGTCCTCGACAAGGTGATGTGCGGGAGAAAGCCGGGAGACGATGGCGAGCAGTTCATCGACCCGGTGGGCGCAGCTGTGGCGGGCGCGGATCGTCTCCAGCCCGTGCGCGACGAGTTCGGCCCGAAGCGCGGCATCGTCGCGCATGGCGGCAAGGTGCCGGGTCATCTCCGCGCCGTCTCGCGCGACAAGATAGTCGGTGCCGGGGCGGAACAGCTGTTCGGCATCGTCCCAGGGCGCGGAGACCAGCGGGATGCCGCAGGCAAGCGCCTCGAACACGCGGATCGTGGGAATGCCGGGCAGAATGGTCGCATAATAGCGGCGGGGCACATGCACGGTGGCGAGATGTTGCGCGAAGATCGCGGGCGCATGCGCGTTCGGCGCCCAGCCATGATAGCGCGCGCCGCGCCGGGCGAGCATGGCGGTCGCTTCTGCGGGGTAACGCACGCCATAGATATCGAGCGGTAGCCCGGCGTCTGCGGCCGGGCGGAACAGGAAATGCTCCAGCTCCTCGGTGCGCTCGCCGTCGCCCCAATTGCCGATCCAGACGAGGCCTTGCCGATCGCCTTCCTGCGCCGGCGGCTGAAAACGACGAAGGTCCGCTGCCTCGTGCCATACCCAGACGCGATCGCCCCAGCCCCAGCGGCGATAGACCGCCGCCAGCGCCTCGCCAAAGGCGAGCACGCCGTCATAGTCGTTCAGGTCATAGGCCTGCATCGCATGCGGATCGCTGACCGCGCGGTGATGCGTGTCGTGGAACAGCAGCGTGAAGGTGCCGCCCAACGCCCGCGCATGGCCGATGCGGGAAACCAGTTTGGGATCATTCCATTCATGGACAATCACCAGATCGGCGTCCCCGATCATCTCGGCAGGCGTGCACAACGGGGTGTAGGTGGACGACCGCAGCTCCGGATAGGCCTGCCGATACGGCGCCAGGCCGTCCTGCCCGTGGTCGGCGAGCAGATTGGCCAGGCTCCAGGCGCCTTCCGGCTCCCACACCTGCACGTCGTGCCCGCGAGCACACAGGTCGCTCAGCACGCCGCGCAGGAAATGCGCGTTGCCATGATTCCAGCACGATGCCAGCGAATGGGTGAAGTAGACGATCTTCATGCCGCGACCTTTCCGGCGGGCGCGCGCTCGGCGAGGAGCTGGCGGTACAGACGGTGCATGGCTTCGGCCATGCGGGCGGGGGCGTAACGGCGCGCGCGCTCGGCAGCGGCATCGCCCAGGTGGCGGCGACGGGCGAGGTCGCCGATCACCTCTTCGATCGCCGTTCGGTAGGCAGCGGCATCGCGCGGGGGCACGAATATGGCCACCTCGCCCCACAGCTCCCGGAATACCGGGATGTCGGCCAGCACCAGCGCGCAGCCGGCGGCGGCCGCTTCCAGCACGGCCAGGCCGAACGGTTCGAAGCAGGCTGCCGAGACGAAGACCGGCCGTGCCGCGAGCCGTGCCGCCAGGGCTGGACCGTCCAGCTCGCCCAACAGGTGGAGATGGTCGAGCCGAACCGTTTCGCCGTGCGGCCCGGTGGCTGCGCCGGCGGCATGGAACGGGATGGCGAGTTCGCTCGCGACGGTGTCGAGCAGCGTAGCACCCTTTACCGAGTCCCACAGCCGACCGACGGTGAGCACGCAGTCCTGCGCCGGTTCGTGTCGCGGCGTGACCAGCGGTGTGCGTCCGTTGTGCACCACGATCGGTGCCTGCGGCAGTTGATACTGGCGCCGCACGACCTCGGCATAGGCAACCGAGGGGGCAACCACCGCATCGGCCGCGCGAAGGCCCTGCTCGGTCATGGCGCGGTGCCATTGGAAGCTCTGGTCGAGCGGTCGGTTGGCATGCGCGTGCTGCCACCAGGTGGAGACACAGCCATGGGTGACCGCCAGCATCGGCACGCCCGGGGCGGCCGAGGCGGCGAGGGTGGGCATGTTGAGGTGCACCAGATCGACCTCATGCTGCCGGGCGAGCCGGCCAATCGCCGCGCCTGCCGCGCGTACCCGATCGGGGACATCGCTCAGCCAGTCGAGCGGCAGCCCGGTCTCGACGAAGAGGGTCTTCGGGAGCGCGCCCGCCTCGTCGCGCTGGTCCTGGCGAGGCGCAGGGCCCATCTGCAGCAGGACGGTTTCCACCTCGAGCGCCGCAAGCGCGCGGGCGAGATCGACGCTGTATTGCCAGACGCCGCCCACCGCATCGGTGGTCATCAATATCCGCAGCCGGGTCACTGCGCGGGTGCCGCCACACGCGGGCCGTCCGCCCAGGCGTCCATTGGAATGCCGCGCTCGTCGGCGAGCCAGCGGGCGAGAGCAGTCACACCGTTGCGCCAGCCGATCGGTGCATCGAGCCCGAGCGCCGCCTGCGCCTTGCGGGTATCGGCGACGAAATAGCGCTGGTCGCCCGCGCGCCAGTCGTCGAAGTGCAGGTCCAGCGGGCGGCCGGTGACGGACTCGACATGGGCGAGCAGCGTCCGCAGGCTGACGGCATTGGCAGGTCCGCCGCCAAGATTGAGCGCCTGGCCGGCGATGCGATCAATCCTGCGCCACGCCGCGAGATAGGCGTCGACGGCATCCCGCACGTCGAGGATATCCCGCACCTGATGCCCGTCGCCATAGAGCGTGATCGGGCGCCCCTCGAGCGCGCGGATGAGGAAATGGGCGACCCAGCCCTGGTCCTCGGTGCCCATCTGGCGCTGGCCATAGATGCAGCTCATCCGCAGCACCGCTGTCTGCAGGCCGTAGCTGCGGGCGTAATCCAGGACATATTGATCGGCAGCACCCTTCGAACAGCCATAGGGCGTGTGGAAGTCGAGCGGCCGGGTCTCGCCGATGCCGCGGGCGTCCACCGCGGCATCCACGGGCCGATAGCCGCCGTCGCCACGTTCGAAGGCGAGATCGGCAAGATCACCATAGACCTTGTTGGTGGAGGCGAAGATCACCGGCGGCGGGACCGGCGCGGTACGGGCGGCCTCCAGCAGCGTAAAGGTCGCCGCGATGTTGACCGCGAAATCCTCGGCCGGGTCGGCAAGGCTCGTCGTCACCGCTACCTGCGCGGCAAAATGGAAGACCGCACGCGCGCCGTGGACCGCCGCGCGCAGCGGCTCGGCATCGCGGATGTCGGCGATCACGGGGCGGATACGGTCGCCATGGCGCACCTGCAGCCAGGCAAGATTGCGCTCCACGCCCGGGCGACGCAGCGCGTCGTAGATCACCACGGTCTCGCCTTGCTGTGCCAGCCGATCGGCCAGGTTCGCGCCGATAAAGCCGGCGCCGCCGGTGATCAGGACGGGGCGTGCCATCGCGTCCGTCATGCGACGAGGCCCCGCTTCTCCAGTTCGGCGCGCGCCTGGGCAACGCGGTCCTCGGCGGTCTGCTGCTGCACCCAGTCGGCGAGTTCGGCGAGGCCGGTCTCGAAATCCTGTCGTGCCTCGAAACCGAGCCGCTCGCGGGCGAGGCTGGTGTCGCAGAAACAGTGACGGATGTCGCCGACACGGGCCTTGCCGACGATCTCCGGCGTGGCATCGTTCCGGCCCATCGCGCGGGCGAGCGCCTCGGCCACCTGCGTCACCGAACGATCGTCGCCCGACCCGATGTTGAACGTCTCGCCGGCCGCCTGCGGCAGCGTGAGCGCTTCGGCGAAGGCGCGGGCGACGTCGCTCACATGGACGAAATCCCGACGCTGCGCGCCATCCTCGAAGATCATCGGGCGTTCGCCGTTGAGCAGTCGCGAGGCGAAGATCGCCAGCACGCCGGTATACGGATTGGAGAGAGCCTGGCCTGGACCGTAGACGTTGAACAGCCGCAGGCACGTCGTCTCGATGCCATAGGGCGCGCCCATGATGTGGGTGGTGCGCTCCTGCACATATTTGTTGAGCGCGTAGATGGAAGCCAGGCTCGGCCGCTTCCACTCGGGCGTGGCCACGGGCTCCAGCGGGCGGCCGTGCGCATCGAGCGGATTCCACTGTTGCTGCCCATCGCGAACGATGCCGCGTTCGGCATTTTCCACCAGCGCTCCATCGGCGTCGCGGTACAGGCCTTCGCCATAGATGCTCATCGACGAGGCGGTGACGACGCGGCGGACAGGATGGTCGATCAGTCGTTCGAACAGCACCGCCGTGCCGACGTCATTGGCGGAGGTATAGCGCTCGACCTCATACATCGACTGCCCGACGCCGACTTCGGCGGCGAGGTGGATGACGCTGTCGACGCCCTGCAGCGCGCGGGCCACCGCTTCGCCATCGCGGACATCGGCGCGGACAAGCTCGACCTCGGCCTCCAGCGCTTCCGGACGATCCCGCGTGCCGTGGACCTGTTCCAGCATCGAATCGAGCACGCGGACCTGATGCCCCCTGCGCAGAAGCTCGGCGGAGACCTGGCAACCGATAAATCCTGCGCCGCCCGTTACGAGCACCTTTTCCGCCATGTTCATGCTTTCCCGTCTTGAAGATTAACATGCGTAAGTTGTGACATGACGGTGAATCGCTAATCGGTCCGTCTGACAAGAATGCGAACAGCTTCTTCTTCATCTTGTTCCCAAGATTGATCTGGCTCAATCGGTATGTGTTGTACTGAATATGTGAAGATGATGTATGTTATCGGGAACTATTACAGTCGGATGCTTGTTTCGTAGCATCTAAGTTGATGCTGTGAGCTGCGTATATTCTGATGACTGCAAAGGTGCACTTGATCCGCCACGGCGCACATGACGATATCGGTCAGGTGCTGAGCGGTCGCAGCGCGCGCTCGCCGCTGTCGCCGGCGGGCCTTGCACAGGCGCAGTGGCTGGCGGCCCGGTTCGCACGGGAAAGCCCGATCGCAGCGATCCATTGCAGCCCGCGCGAGCGGGCACGTGCCACGGCCGAGATCATCGGAGGCCGCATCGGCGTGCGCGCAGAGGTCGTCGAGGCGCTGGACGAAGTGGAGTTCGGCGCCTGGACGGGCAGCAGCTTCGCCGCGCTGGCGCGCGACCCCGAATGGCAGGCCTGGAACCGGCAGCGCTCGACGGTCCGCCCGCCCAACGGCGAGACCATGGCCGAAGCCACGGCGCGGGCGATTGGCCATCTCGACGGGCTGGTCCGGCGGGGTGCCAGCGGGACCCTGCTCTGCGTCAGCCACTGCGACATCATCCGGGGCGTGGTCGCCCATTATCTCGGGCTGGGTCTCGATCGCCTGCTCGCTTTCGACGTGGATCCGGGGTCCGTCAGCACGCTGCTGATCGGGAATTGGGGCGCGCGTCTGCTCACGCTCAACAGGGGACAGGAATGAACAGCCTCGCAGCCGCACGGTCCACGCCGACCGAGGACCTGCGCGCGCGCATCGATGCGCTGGGCCCCTGGTTCCAGAACCTGCGCATCCAAGGTGTCGAGACCGCGCCCGACCATTTCCTGGGCGACTACCCCGCCTTCAAGTTCGCGCGCTTCGCCGATGCGCTGCCCGCCGATCTGGAAGGGCGGTCGGTGCTCGACATCGGTTGCAATGCCGGATTCTATGCGTTCGAGATGAAGCGGCGCGGGGCGGCGGAAGTGCTCGGCATCGACAGTGACCCCCGCTACCTCGCCCAGGCGCGCTTTGCGGCCGACGCGTTGGGCTTCGACGACGTTCGGTTCGAGCAATGCTCGGTCTATGACGTGGCGGCGCTCGGGCGGCGCTTCGATGTCGTGATCTTCATGGGCGTGCTCTACCATCTGCGCCACCCGCTGCTGGCGCTGGACCTGATCCGCGAACATGTCGCGGGCGAATACATGCTGTTCCAGACGATGCAGCAGGGATCCGACGCCGTGGCGGACGTGCCGGAGGATCACCCCTTCCACATACCCGGCACCTTCGATCCGCCGGGCTATTTCGACGATCCTGGGTATCCCAAGCTGCATTTCATCGAGCGCCACTTCGCGAGCGACTGGACCAACTGGTGGGCGCCCAACGCCGCGGCCTCCCAGGCGATGCTGCGCGCGGCGGGCTTCACGATCGAGGCGAACCCGGAATCCGAAGTCTATTGGTGCCGCGTCGCCGACGTGCCGTTCGGCGCCGATGGGCCGGCAGCCGTCTATCCGTCGCGGGGAGCGGGCGCATGATCGAAGCGGCGATGCTCTGGAACGAGCCCAACAACAAGTCGCACTGGGACCCGGCGATCGATCCCGACTGGTCGCTGTTCGCGCAGCATGTGATCGCCGCGGGCAATGCCATCCGCGCAGTGAACCCGAACCTGCCGCGCGTGCTCGGCGGCATGTCGCCGATCGATCCGCACTGGTTACGACGGATGGAGGCGCATGGCGCGCTGGAGGCGGTGGACGTGGTGGCGGTTCACGGCTTCCCGCTCGACTGGAATCTCTGGCCGCTCGCCGCCTGGCCGGACAAGATCGCCGAGATCCAGGCGGTGACCGACAAGCCCGTCTGGGTAACCGAGGTCGGGGTCAGTTCGTTTGGCGCGGAAGAGGTCCAGGCGTTCGGCCTGCGCCGTACGGCCGAACTGCTGCGGGGCAAGGCGGAGCGCGTCTTCTGGTATTCGCTGTTCGACCTGCCGACGAGCTGGGGCGCCGAGACGCGGCACCGCGAGGCGGAGGGCTCTTCCTATTACCGCCATTTCTACCTGGGCCTGATCCGCGAGGACGGCACGCCGAAGCCTGCGCTCGACGTCTATGCCGAGCACGCCGCCGAGATCGGGCTGATGCAATGGTTCCATTTCCACGATCCGCGGCTCGACGAGGCGGTGGCGTGGATGAAGCGGCTGGGTACGCGGCGCATCCGCTCCGGGCTCAGCTGGGCGGACAGCTTTCGCGAGGGCGCGCTCGACTGGTTCGACCGGCAGATGGAGGCGCTGGCGGACTTCGACGTCACCGTTACCTTCTGCTTCACCCCTGCGCATCTGGGCATCGCGCCGCACCACACCAGTCCCGCGCGCGATCCGCAGGCCTTTGCCGATTTCTGCGCCTGGATGATCGATCGCTATGCCGGCACCGCGACGATCGCGCCTTCCGTGACCCCGGTGACGCTGGCGGCCCGCCAGCCCGAGCTCAACCCCTTGCTGTTCAACCGCGACGAGCGTCTCGCCGCCGAGAGAAAGTCCGCCTGATGCTCTCCCCAGACCGCCATGCCATCAATGTCGCGCTGGTTGGCGTCGGCAACTGTGCCAGCTCGCTTGTGCAGGGGATCGAGCACTACCGCGCCGGCGCCAACGACATGGTCGGGCTGATGCACCGGGAGCTGGGTGGCTATGCCCCGAGCGACATCCGTGTGGTTGCGGCCTGGGATGTGGACCGCCGCAAGGTGGGGCAGGACATCGCCGAGGCAATCTTCGCCAAGCCGAACTGTACCACCGTGTTCTGCAAGGAGGTCCGGCACACCGGCGCCAGGGTGCGGATGGGGCGGGTGCTGGACGGAGTCGCCGACCACATGGCCGACTATCCGCAGGAGCGCACCTTCCTGCTCGATGATAGCGCCGAGCCGGACAAGGATGCCGTGGTTCAGGCGCTGCGCGAAACCCATGCGCATGTTCTGATGAACTATCTGCCGGTCGGCGCGCAGGCGGCCACCGAGTTCTACGCCGAGTGCGCGCTCGAAGCCGGCGTGGCGTTCGTCAACAACATCCCCGTGTTCATCGCCAGCGATCCGGCATGGGCGGCTAGGTTTGCGGCGGCGGGGGTGCCGATCATCGGCGACGACATCAAGGCGCAGCTCGGCGCAACCATCGTCCACCGCGTGCTGACGGACCTGTTCCGCAAGCGTGGCGTCAAGCTGGAGCGAACCTACCAGCTCAATACCGGCGGCAACACCGACTTCCTCAACATGCTCAACCGCACCCGGCTGGCCTCGAAGAAGGAGTCCAAGACGGAAGCCGTGCAGTCGGTCGCGGAAACGCGGCTGGAAGATGCGAATATCCATGTCGGCCCCAGCGACTATGTCGCCTGGCAGAACGACAACAAGATCTGCTTCCTGCGGATGGAGGGCCAGATGTTCGGTGGCGTGCCGATGAATCTGGAGCTGCGCCTGTCGGTGGAGGACAGCCCGAACAGCGCGGGCGTGGCGATCGACATGATCCGCTGCGCCAAGCTCGCACAGGATCGCGGGCTGGGCGGGGCGATCCACCCTGCGGCCGCCTGGTTCTGCAAGCACCCGCCCGAGCAGATGCCGGACGATGCGGCCTATGCGGCGGTGGAAGCGTTCATCGCGGGAAACTGAAATGGGATCTTCAGTCGATCCCCTGTTCCCTCCGGCTTTCGTCGAGCGCGTCGAGCACCCGGACGGGCTCCACATCGGCATGGATTTCCGCGAAGCCGGGGTCGTCCTGCCGCACCTCGAGCCGTTCCGCGATGCGCTCGATCAGTCCGGCCAGCTTGGTCAGTTCGTGCTCGGTCAGCAGGCTGACATGCAGGTCGAGGTCCGCGCGGCGATCGGCCACCGCAGCCATGCGGTTCTGGCTGATCAGCACGAAGGTGGAAAGGAAGATCGCCTCCACCGACGCCACCATCGCCAGGGCGACGAAGGTGGGATCGAAGCGCGGCACGACCGGCAGCATGCCCAGATTGACCGAAATCCACAGCCCGAAGAGGACGAGATGCAGCACCACGAACGTCATCGATCCCGTGAAACGGGTGATCCGGTCCGCCACCTTGTCACTGAGCGGTGCGCGCTCGGCATCCTCGCGCTGCCGCGTCGTGAGATCTTCGATGTTCTGGCGGAGCGTGGCGCCCATGCCTTGGCGTGGTTCGATCATTCTAGAACAACTTCAAGTAAACTCAATTGGTTGCAGGAGGAGTGCGCATGATGCGCGCGGCAATTCTGGAAGCGCCGGAGCGGATCCGGATCGATGGGGCGACGCTCCCCACGCCCGGCCCCGGCGAGGTGCGCATCCGGCTGGAGGGCTGCGGGGTCTGCGCCTCCAATGTCGAGCCTTGGCAGGGGCAGCCGTGGAGCCAGTTCCCCGGTGACCCCGGCGGTCTCGGCCATGAGGGCTGGGGCGAGATCGATGCGGTGGGGGAGGGCGTCGAGGGCCTGTCGCCGGGCGACCGGGTAGCCTCGCTCGCCTTCCGCAGCTTCGCGGACTATGACGTCGCCCGGGCGGACAGGGTGGTGAAGCTGCCGGACAGTCTCTCGGGCAAGCCCTTTCCGGGCGAGCCGCTCGGCTGCGCGTTCAACATCTTCCGCCGCAGCGACATTCGTGAAGGCCAGACGGTGGCAATCATCGGCATCGGCTTTCTCGGCGCGGTGCTGACCAAGCTCGCCAGCGATGCCGGCGCGCGGGTGATCGCCATCTCGCGGCGAGAGGAATCGCTCGATCTTGCCCGCCGCTTCGGCGCGGCCGAGACGATCCCGATGCACGATCACTACGCCATCCTCGGTGCGGTGAAGACGCTGACCGGCGAGGCGATGTGCGACCGGGTGATCGAGGCGGTCGGCAAGCAATGGCCGCTCGATCTGGCGGGCGAATTGGTCGGGTTCGGCGGCAAGCTCGTCGTCGCCGGCTATCACCAGGACGGGCCGCGCCAGGTCAACATGCAGGGCTGGAACTGGAAGTGGATCGACGTGATCAACGCGCACGAACGGGATCCCGAGGTGCAGATGCGGGGTCTGCGCGAGGCGGTGGACGCGGTGGCCGGCGGCAGGCTCGATCCCACGCCGCTCTACACGCATCGCTATGCGCTCGAACAACTCGACGAGGCGCTCGCTGCCACGCGCGACAAGCCCGGGCATTTCGTCAAGGCCCTGGTCATGCTGCGATGAGGCCGCGCATCGGGTTTCTGGGCACCGGCTGGATCGGGCGCCACCGGATGGATGCCATGGTCGCCACCGGCGCGATCGAGCCTGCCGCCTTCGCCGATCCGTCGCCCGAATGTGCCGCGCAGGCGCGGGCATGTGCTCCGGGTGCCGTGCAGGTCGATGGCCTGGATGCGCTGCTGGCGCTGGGGCTGGACGGCATCGCCATCGCCACGCCCAGCGCGATGCATGCCGAGCAGAGCATCCGCGCGCTGGACGCCGGCGTCGCGGTGTTCTGCCAGAAGCCGCTCGGTCGTACCGCGGCCGAGGTTGATGCCGTCCTCGCGGCGGCGCGCCAGGCCGATCGGCTGCTCGGTGTCGATCTGTCCTATCGCCACACCGCGGGCATGCAGGCGATCGCCGACCTGGCGCGGAGCGGCGCGCTCGGCGACGTCTTCGCGGTCGATCTGCTGTTCCATAATGCCTATGGGCCGGACAAACCGTGGTTCTACGATCCCGTGCAGTCCGGCGGCGGCTGTGTGATCGATCTCGGCGTGCATCTGGTGGACCTTGCGCTGTGGGCGCTCGGATTCCCGGCCGTGGCGGGCGTTACCGCGTCGCTGCGCGCGCAGGGGCGGCCGCTTGGCGCCGAACAGGTCGAGGACTATGCAACGGCAGCCTTCCGCGCGGGCACTGCCGATGTGCGGCTGGCCTGCTCCTGGCGGGTACATGCCGGCACCGATGCTGAGATCGCGGCGGTGTTCTACGGCACACAGGGCGGCGCGGCGCTCCGCAATGTCGGCGGCAGCTTCTACGATTTTGTCGCGGAGCGGTTTACCGGCACGTCCAAGACGGTGCTGGCGTGCCCACCGGATGCCTGGGGCGGGCGGGCGGCGGCCGCATGGGCAGAACAACTGGCCCGATCGCCGCAGTTCGACCCGGAGGCGGCGCATTTCGCGCGCTCGGCGGAGGTGCTGGATCGGATCTACGGGCGGTAGCTCCGGTTTGCAGCGCCGATGCGGGCACCATTTGCAGTATCGCGCCTAACACACGTTACTTTCAACAATAATTGCAACTCCGCTGTGCGCCGGTGGTTACCTTCTGCACCTCCCCCTAATGTGCAGGAGACTGGATCATGGCCAGCCCGCCGAACGATCCCGAGATGCGTGACGAACAGCGCGACCCCGGCTCGCCGGAGACCAACCCCGCCGCAACGTCTACCCCGGCACCCGCCGAAGGCAGCGACGATCTTCCCCCGAAACAGCCCGGTTCGCCCCAGGGCTGAGCCGCACGGAGGCTTTATGGCTGATACGATGAACCGCGCGTCGCAGGACGACGCGCCGCTGAGCACTGCCAACGACCAACGCAAGGCGATCGACGAGGCGACCGACGGCCTGATCGTCCAGCGCGGCGACAAGCTTGTCGCGCGCGCCGTGACGATCAACCGCCCGCGCGCCGAACTCTACGCCTTCTGGCGCGATTTCAGCAACCTGCCGCCGATCCTCGACAATGTCGTACGGATCGAGGTGCTCGATCGCGAGCGCAGTCACTGGGTGGTCAAATCGCCCGGTGGCGGCATTGTCGAATGGGATTCGCGCATCACCGAGGACCGCGACGGCGAACTGATCGCCTGGGCATCCGAGGAGGGCGCCGACATCCCCAATAGCGGCCGAATCGAGTTTCGCGATGCCGGCAGCCGCGGCACCGTGGTGGTAGCCACGATCAACTATGATCAGCCCTTCGGCACGCTGGGTCGCGTGATCTCGCGCATTTTCCAGCGCGAACCGAAGATGCAAGCGCAGCGCGACCTGCGGCGCTTCAAGCAGCTGATGGAAACCGGTGAAGTCGCGACGTCGTCGCGCACCCACAAGCAACTCGAAGAGGAGCGGAGCTGATGCGCGCACTCACCTGGCACGGCAAGCACGACGTCCGCGTCGACACGGTCGACGATCCCGAGATCCTCAACCCGCGCGATGCGATCATCAAGATAACCTCCACCGCGATCTGCGGTTCGGATCTCCATCTGTATGACGGCTTCATCCCGACGATGATGGCCGGCGACATTCTCGGCCATGAATTCATGGGCGAGGTGGTCGAGGTCGGCCCCAAGTCGACGCTCCAGAAGGGGCAGCG